>JBEPZZ010000001.1:0-21016 GCA_041640575.1 Pseudothermotoga sp.
AACTATCTTCTATCCTTCCTTAACATCCAAAGGATTGCTTGGCTGAAAGACGAAGTATGGACCATACCAACTGTCGCGATTGTTTCGATATGGAAAACAGTTGGCTATAATGCTGTCATATTTCTTGCAGGTCTTCAAAGCATAGACAAAGCTTATTATGAGGCTGCTGATGTCGATGGAGCTAAATCTTGGCATAAGTTTTTGCACATAACTTGGCCTTTACTTTCACCAACCACGTTTTTCCTTCTTATAGTTTCACTTATTGGTTCTTTCAAAGTTTTTACAGAGGTCTACGTGCTTTATAGTGGTTTGCCCGGTCCTTACAACAACAGTGGCATGACAATGGTATATTACGTTTTTGATCGATTCTATGTACAGCAAAGAATGGGAATAGCTTGCGCGGCAGCCTACGTTTTGGTTGGAATAGTTTTAATTCTAACAGTTATTCAGTTTTCTGTCGGTAAGAAAGTGGTTCATTATGTTTCATGAGGTGGTAGAATGACAAAATTTCTCACAAAATTGATCATATACATAATACTTATATTAGGCGCCACAATGATGTTATTACCTTTTGCTTGGATGGTCTCTACGTCTTTCAAAACTAGAAGTGAGGTCGAAAGATGGCCACCAAAATGGAGCTCGAGAAACTTTCTAACAAGCTGGAAAGTAAAAGTTAAAGTGAGCAGCGGTGCTCTTGGTGGTTTGGATTGGAGAGGATTGACACTAAGAGAGGCTTTGATTTTGCAGGATGTACGTCAAGAAGGTAAAGTCCTTTCCATTGTTATAACTGATGATCCTGTATATCGAGGCACACTTGCTTTATACTTCCCAGCCAATTTTTCATATCTGTCAGGTAGTTTAGATATCAACGAATATAACAATTTCTTAGCTGATTTGAGTTCTGCCACGAAAGTCAAGGAAGTCAAGCAAATGATTTCAGATTTCACAAATCCAGAAGATTTCTTTGCAGCCTTTTTCGCTATGTATACGCAGGGTTTGAGCGCATTATTGGAAAGAAGAAATTACGTTGGATCCATCGAAAGAACCTTGACTTCATCCTTGAATCAGCTGCAAACTTTCGAACGGTATGCCAGCAGGATCCCAGAAGAGCAAAGAACAGAGTATCTAGAATATCTGAAAACTTCAGAAAAAGCTTTTAACGATCTTCTCTCTGCTGTTGGAATCTTTAAGAGAGGTGCTGTCCCAGTACTTCAGAATGATGAAATTGAAAAGATCTTGAACTCGATTCTTTCATGTTTAGATCAAATCACATTCAACAAATTGAACAGTGACTTAATTAGTCATCCAGTGCTCCAACTTTACAAATCTCGTGTGATTCAACCTGTTGAGGAATCAGCAAATGTCCTTGAAACCTACAGATACGTCCTTAACTATTTCAAAATGATTCAGAAAGACCGTTCAGAGGTAAATTCTATTGTATTCACCTTCCCAACAACTAAGGAGAAACAAGAACTCTTCATTAAATCAATTTCTGAGCAGCAAAATCTAAAAACTGATCTGGAAATAATTAAGAACCTGGCAAATCAGTCGTTGGATGGACTACCCGAAAGATATGAAAAAACACTCGATGAAAAATTACTCCAGGACTTCTCTCATCTTAATGTTCATAATCTTCGAGTTTATATACAACAAGTTAAGGTTAATTTAGCTAACCTCAGAAACTTCTTGAGTAGAGTTCCCGAATGGACTTTTATGAGCAATTTCGAGTCCGTCAAAGAAATCTTGAACGCACTCATTGCAGAAAATCCGTCTGCCTTGGCAGCCTTAGAACGATTAGAAATTCTTTCAAGCCAGGTTTCAAGCGAAGATTTTCAAAAGCTTTTAGTTGAGAGTTACAAGAACATAGATAGAATTTCCGAGTTAAGACGTATCTACTCACGTAGCCTATCTGTGATGAAAATTATATCAGCTCCGGAATTTGTAAAAGAAGTAAGGTTCAAACAGAACCAAAACATTGAGATAGAATTGAACAACATTCACCCAATTTATCTTGAAGATGAGACTTATGAACTGATGGTAGACTTCAACTGGAAGCAGGTTTGGGCAAACATCTTCCACAATTACGTAACCGCCTGGAAAAGTGCACCATTTGGAAGATACTACTTGAACACCGTGTTTGTCTCGGTTGTCACAACTGTTTTGGAAGTGGTTTTAGCTGCTATGGCTGCATATGCGTTTGCATACATGAACTTTCCAGGAAAAAACCTTGTTTTTGGTGCATTTCTCGCTACAATGATGGTACCAGGTGAAGTTTTGCTAGTTCCAAATTTTATAACTATATCGAGACTCGGTTGGATCGACACTTATTATGCTTTGATAATACCATGGATAGTCAGTGTATTTGCGATTTTCCTTATTCGACAGCATTTTCTGACGTTGCCATCGGAGCTAAAGGATGCGGCTATGATAGATGGTTGTTCCCATTGGAGATTTTTGTGGACCATAGTTGTTCCCCTTTCAAAACCTGTTATAATCACAAGTGCATTGCTCAAGCTTGTTGGAAGTTGGAATGCATTTCTTTGGGTACTGATAGTTACGAATAAAGATAAATACCGAACCTTAACAGTTGGGCTTCAGACCTTCAGTACAGAAGTCGGAACGATTTATAACCAGTTGATGGCTGCAGCAACTTTGTCGATAATACCAATAGTGATCTTATTCATCTTTACACAAAAGTACTTTGTAAGAGGCATTGCCAGGACGGGGTTGAAATAAAGTTGGTGGTGACTGGATGACATTCAAAAGGAGGAAAAAGAAGCAAAAATCCTTTGCTAGGGGCAGTTTGTTGATAACTCTTATCATTTTTGCGATATTCTTCCTAGCAAGTTACATGAGTTATGAATACAATCTTGCAAAGAATCGAGAGCTCAAAACAATTTACAACCAGATCTCTGGAGAGACAGAAGCCCTGAAGAATCAAATTCTTGACCTATTAAGCCGAGAAAGGAAGTTTGATCGGTGATCTTTGTTACGACATCTCATGACGCAGATAAGTATAGGATTGAACGAGCGAAGGACTTAGCAAATGAACTAGGCATACCTTATCTTGCGAGGAGAAAAAATCCAAATTTGCTGAAGCACTTGGAAGATGATTACTGCTATGTTGTGGAAAAAGACAGATTGGTTGTTAGATGGAACAAAGGTTGCTTGTTTTTCCACCCCTCAACAGCAAAAGTGAGGATGAGAAACATAAAAAATGGACTAAAAGATCACCTCATAGAGTGCCTCAGTCCAACAGGCAGTGAAGTTGTTTTGGATGCTACAATGGGTCTTGGAAGTGAAGCAATACTGATGTCAGCCTTTCTTCCAAATGGCAAAGTTGTTGGTTTAGAAGCATCAAAACCCATTTACGTTGTTGTAAGAGAAGGCTTAACGTATTACCGGGCAAAAGAAGACTGGATCAACGAAGCCATGAAACGGATAGAAGTTATAAATGCAGATTTTCGAAATTTCATTCACAACCTTCCCGATGATTCATTTGACGTAGTCTATTGTGACCCTATGTTTGAAAATCCAGTGTTTGAGTCTTCTTCGATGAACCCATTAAGAATATTCGCAAAATATGACACTGTCACACAAAAAGATGTAGATGAAATGATCAGAGTTGCAAAGAAAAAAGTGATACTAAAGGCACATCTAGAGGATACTCTTTTCAGCAGAATACATGTTGACAGAATTTCGGGAAGCAGAAAAAGCAAGGTCCTCTATGGAGTGATAGAAAAGAAATGATCATAGTTACAGGACCAACCGGCGTCGGAAAAACTGATATCATTCTAGAGGCATGCTACGATCTTGACGTTGAAATAATATCTGTTGATTCAAGGCAAATCTATAGGTACATGGACATCGGCACCGCAAAACCCAGCAAAAAGCAGCAAGCTATTATAAAGCATCATATGATTGATATTGTAGATCCGGATGAATACTTCAGTGCATATGATTTCAGGCAAAAAAGCCTAGATTTAGTGAAACGATTGATTCACGAGCAGAAAGTCCCTCTCTTTGTAGGTGGTACTGGTCTTTACATTGACACCTTAGTGCGTGGAATTTTTGATGGAGTGCCGAAAGATGATCAATTACGACAGGAACTTAAAGAACGTGAGATGGCGCAACCTGGTATTTTGAGAAAACTATTGATGCAAGTTGATCCACTCAGTGCATCTAAGATTCACCCAAATGATCTGAAGAGAACTTTAAGAGCCCTTGAGGTCTGGTACAAAACAAATAGACCTTTGTCTGAACTTCAGAAGCAATCCCACCCGGTTGGCAAGTTTACAATCGTTATTTTAAATCGTGAAAGATCCGAGCTTTATGATAGAATTAATCAAAGAGTGGAAAAAATGATCGAAATGGGATTGCTGGACGAAGTCAAGAGCTTACTTGAAAGAGGTTATGGAAAAGATCTAAATTCAATGAAAACAATTGGATATCAAGAAATGATAGAACATCTCGAGGGAAAGGCAAATTTCGCAACCACTGTTGAAAAAATCAAACAAAACACCAGAAATTTCGCCAGAAGACAACTAATCTGGTTCAGAAGATATAAAGATGCCATTTGGTTAGATTGTTCAGAGAAAAACTTGGTGTCTACAATTCGAGAACTTGTGCTAAGAGATTCTGAGCACAGTTCTTTCTTTGATGGGGGGTTCAAGGATGGCTGAGAAGTTTAATCTTCAAGACAGGTTCTTGAATATGTTGAGAGTAGGGAAAATCGAGGTGAAGATCTACCTTGTCAACGGTTTTCAAACAAAAGGGTATATCAGATCTTTTGACAACTTCACGATCCTTTTGGAAAGTGAAAATCAGCAAAGTTTGGTTTACAAACATGCTATCAGTACTATAATACCGGCGACCTTCATAAAACTTTTCAAGGCTGAGGGGAAAGAGAAAGAGGAGGCAGAAGAAAAATTTGAAAGTGAAGCAAGCCAATAACTTAACTGCAACTTCAGCTATATTGGTAAGTGCAAAGTACGATACAGAGTCAATTGAAGAGTTGAGGCAACTGCTTTTGAATCTTCATGTAGATGTAATCACAACTTTCGTTCAATCAAGGTTAGAACCCGATCCAAAAACCTATATTGGCAAAGGAAAACTTGAAGAATTGAGAGGGTTGGTACAATCGTTACAACCCTCTTTTATCGTTGTTGACGGTGAAGTAACACCACTGCAATCTAGAAATATTGAGAGGATCTTGCAAGTCCCACTAAAAGACAGAACTCAGGTTATATTAGATATTTTTGCAAGGCACGCAACAACTGAGGAGAGTACCCTTCAAGTCGAACTTGCAAAACTTTCTTACGAGCTCCCACGACTTGTTGGTGAAGGAAGGAACTTGTCCAGAACTGGTGGCGGAATTGGTACAAGAGGTCCAGGAGAACAGAAGATAGAAGAAAGAAGACGATACATAAAACGTAGAATTTCTTGGATAAGAAAGAAACTAGACGAAATAAGGCTAAATCGTGAGATCCAGAGGAAACGAAGAATTCAAAGCGAATTACCGATGGTATCTCTAGTTGGTTACACCAATGCCGGAAAATCTAGTCTTCTCAAAACTTTATCAAAGAGCGAAGTTATTGTCTCTGAGAGAATGTTCAGTTCGCTGTCGCCAGTTATTCGTAGGATTAAACTGCCTAACGGTAGAGTAATTCTGATGAAAGATACAGTTGGCTTTATAAGAAACGTGCCGCATACTATAATAGAGGCCTTCAAGTCAACACTTGAAGAAATTCTATACTCGGACCTAATATTGCTAGTTGTAGACGTATCAGAAGAGAACTTTACAGAAAAGTTAAACACATCCGTCAGCGTGCTGCGAGAGCTTTCTGCAGATTCAATTCAACGAATAATCGTTTTCAATAAAATAGATCTGGTGTCTTCTCCAGTCTTACTTCAACTTGGTAATATATACGAAGACGCTGTTTTTGTGAGTGCTGAGACAGGGTTAGGTATTGAAAACCTTTTGAACCGATTGTGTGCAGAACTTTTTCAAGAAGAGATAGAAGAAGTTCTTGAAATAGACTTGAAAGATCTACCGCTAATAATGAAGCACAGAGAGGTTTTAACGGTTACGCAACAAAACTGTGAGTCTGAAAGGGTAAGGTTGAAACTGAGAGGACGAAGAGAAATTCTAGAACGTATAAAAAAGATGATTACAGGAGGGATCACATAGTGCGAAAAATTTTGTCGGCAATCTTCTTGATAACAGTTTTAATAAGTTTTGGAGCGTTATTTACCGCACCTGTCGAGATAGGGCCTATTCTGACCTCCAGTTTTGGTGAGTTCAGGGGTACAGGTAATAGAGGCCCGCATTTTCACATGGGTATTGATCTATCCACTAATATGCGCTCTGGAGTACCCATTTTGGCTGCAGCAGATGGTTGGCTAGTTCGAATTGAGATAGATGATGATGACATCTATGGCAATGTTGTCGTCTTGGAACATGAAAATAATTACAGGACTCTCTATGCTCATTTAAGTGACTTCTCAAGTAAAATCCAACACATAGCTGCGTCAGTAATTTCAGAATTTGGCAAGAAACGCATAGTTGTGGAATTTCCTGAGAGAACTATTTTCTTCAAAGCAGGTGAGCCTGTTGGATTTTCTGGTCAAACCGGAGAAGCAGCCCAACCACATTGTCACTTTGAGATTCGAAATGCAGACGAGAGTATATGTTATGATCCAATGGATTATCTTGAAATTCCTGTCTTGGGAAGCGCATATTTTGAAGTAAAAGGATTAATAATAGACGGGGAACGTTACACTTACACGGCCGGTAGGACATACCCTTTCAGGAGCGATATTCCAAAGATTGCGATAAACGCGGTAACTGTATCGGGGAGAAATGTGTTGGGTCTGAAGAAAATCAGATTATACTTTGACAACATTTTAGCTTACGAGATTGATATCTCACAAATTCCATTGGATGAGTTTGGTAACGTATGGAGTCTTTACACAAGAGATTCGATATCAGATGGATATAGTTATTCAGCGTGGTATAAACTCTATCCTGAAATTGGTACTTCGTTGGTTAAAGTCAATAAGTTCCCTGAGATAGCTAGATTACCGAGAAGAAGCGTCGTTAAAATTGTACTGGTAGATGTTTGGAACAGAGAATTCAATGTGGATTTTTCACTGGAGAGAAGGTGAAAAATGTGGCTCTTTAAAAAGAAGCCCACTAATATTGAGACAAATCCCTTTTATAAAGAAGGAAATCTTTTTGTTGTATATTTCAAATGTAATCGTTGTGGCGAATATTTTAGAAGCCATCTTAGATTAGGTTACGATTTTATAAACGACTATGACAACCCTTCTTTGCCATATAAAATAGACAAGGTGTATGTGGGCTCCCGTTGCCCAAATAAGATTCACTTAACTGCCGCCTTTACAGCTGGATACAAAGTTCGATATGTGAACTTGGATGGAGGAAAATTTGTGAGCAAAGAAGAATACGAAAAATCATTGCAAAAAGAGGAGGATGAGAAATGAAAAAACTCTTTACAAGTGAGAGTGTTACTGAAGGTCATCCTGACAAGTTGGCTGACCAAATTTCAGATGCTATCTTAGATGCAATAATTGAACAAGATCCAAATGCACGAGTAGCAGTTGAAACCTTGGTTACTACTGGATTGGCAGTTGTAGCTGGAGAAGTTACCACTGAAGCCTACGTTGATATACAAGATATAGTACGAAAAACTATCTTGAATGTTGGCTATACTAGAGCTAAGTATGGCTTTGATGGAGAGACTTGTGGCGTTCTTACCTCGATTCATAATCAGTCCCCAGACATTGCAATAGGTGTAGACAAAGCCTTGGAAGCTAAAGAGAAGAATAACAACGTCGAAGAATATGACAAGATTGGTGCAGGAGACCAAGGAATGATGTTTGGGTATGCGACCAACGAAACACCAGAGTATATGCCTTTACCTATAGTGATGGCACATAAATTGTCAATGCGCCTTGCGCAGGTTAGAAAAGAAAAAATCTTACCATTCTTAAGGCCAGATGGAAAAACTCAGGTAACAGTTGAATATGATGAAACAGGTAAACCAATTGCTGTCGACACAGTTTTGATCTCAGCACAACATGAACCGGATGTCAGCCTGCAGGACCTACGTGATGCTCTTATAGAGTATGTAATTAAACCTGTCATTCCAGAAAATTATCTAAAAAGTGATACGAAAATTCTCGTCAACCCAACTGGTCGTTTCGTGCTCGGAGGGCCATCAGCAGATACAGGTTTAACAGGAAGGAAAATAATCGTTGATACCTACGGCGGTTGGATACCTCACGGTGGTGGAGCTTTCAGCGGTAAAGATCCCACAAAAGTTGACCGATCTGCTCATTACATGGCGAGATACGTGGCAAAGAACGTTGTGGCGGCAGGACTTGCAGACAAGTTTATGATACAAGTAGCCTATGCCATAGGAAAGGCAAGGCCAGTTTCTATGATGATAGAAACCTTCGGTACTTGCAAAGTTGACGAAGAAAAACTTAAGAAAGTTATCAATGAAGTTTTCGACTTCAGACCAAAAGCAATAATCGACAAACTTAAACTCCTTAGACCAATCTACAAAAAAACCGCGGCTTATGGGCACTTTGGCAGAAACGATAGTGACTTCACTTGGGAACATCTTGACGCTGTTTCAGAGCTGAAAAGAGCTTTTAATATGTGAAGGAGGGGTTTTAAACATGCCTGGGAAAAAGAAAAATAAATCAGCTGAAAAGAGACTCAAAGAATCTTTGGAAGCAAGGACCAGGAACAAGTCATACAAAAGCAGAATGAAAAATGCAGTTAAAAAAGTCGTTGACACCATAAAGTCAGGAGAAAATAAAGAAAAGTTGGATGAAATGGTCAAAGAAGCCATTTCTCTAATTGACAAAGCAGCTTCAAAAGGAGTTATCCACAAAAACCAAGCCGCCAGGAGAAAGTCTCGCTTGATGAAAATAATTAGCACCGCCAATCGAACTTGATGAAAATGTAAACGTAATTCCCGATTTTTTGCATCGGTATTTCTTTATTATTTCCAGCACCTTCATTGGGGTGCTGGATTTTGTTTGTATGATAAAATTTTAAATAGGAGTAGTTTTGCGTGAAAATGCTTCAGATACTGACTGTACTTACTCTGGTTTTCTTGGGTTCTGTTATATCCTACTATACCGGGACAAATGGTTGGATTGTCCTTGGGTGGTATTTGTTATTGTTGGTAGTGGTCATATTGTTTTTGAAAAACAATGGAACCAACCTGAGAGATGTTTTTCTCATTAAACCAAGAATTTTATTGAAATCGCTCTTGTACGTGCCAATTCTATACCTAGCTTTACTGCTCGTAGGTTTGTTCTTCCCGCAAACTGATGTTGCTCAAGGGTCATTAATGATTAATGCTCAGATGATCTTGGCCTTGACTTTCGTTGGACCTTTGGCAGAAGAAGTTACGTTTCGCGTTTACTTTCAGGATTTGATTAGAAAGAAATTTGGAATCAACGCCACGATAGTCTTTTCTTCATTATTTTTTGCTCTTTTGCACCCTGTGAATGTTTTCCCACAGGCTTTTGTCATCGCAGTCTTTCTAGGCAGCCTAAGAGAGACTTATGGATCAGTTACACCTTCTGTATTGATACACTGTCTAAACAATACGATAGCACTGATGTTTAATGTCCTGACTTGAAAGGAGTGATGTGAAAATGTTCGATAAATTCTCAGAAAGATCTGCACAAGTTTTTGTGGAAGCTCAAAATGAAGCCAAAGAAATGGGCCATTCATATGTTGGAACAGAACATATATTGCTTGCGATTTTGAAACAAGATTCCCCAATTTCAGAAAGCCTAGCAGAGATTGGCATAACTTATTCACGAGCAAAAAATGAAGTAATTTCCATAGTTGGTATGGGTATGCGAGGAATGGCGAACTCACCTCAAATGACACCGCGCGCTAAGAGGATCATAGAACTCGCATATGAGGAAGCTAAATATCTCGGAAGTGAAAAAATACAACCTGAGCACATTTTGCTGGGAATAATCAGAGAAGGTGAAGGGATAGCCGTTCACGTGCTGAAGAAGATGGGAGCCGATTTGAGTTTCCTCAGAAGAACCATTATAGAAAACAGCTCACCCAGAACCAATGATTTTGAAGTTGACAGGGGCGCTGAAAGTACTTCAGTTAGACAACTCGAAGGTTTCGGTATAGATTTAACAGCCTTAGCTATGAAGAATCAGCTCGACCCAGTTATTGGTAGAGATGAAGAAATCGAAAGAGTAATGCAAGTACTAGTTAGAAGAAAAAAGAACAACCCGGTCTTGATAGGTGAACCTGGAATAGGTAAAACAGCTATTGTAGAGGGTTTGGCACAAAGAATAGTTGCAGGAGAAGTCCCAGAACCGTTGAAAAGAAAGACAATCTTTTCACTTGATGTTGCTGCTCTTGTTGCAGGTACCAAGTATCGAGGGGAATTCGAAAAAAGAATGAAGAAACTCTTGCAAATTGTGACAAGAGATTCCAATATAATTCTCTTCATAGATGAAATTCACACAATAGTTGGTGCAGGTTCAGCTGAAGGAGCTGTTGATGCGGCGAACATACTCAAGCCAGCGCTATCAAGAGGTGAGATTCGTTGCATAGGTGCAACGACGCCAGATGAATATCGAAAGTACATTGAAAAGGACGCAGCCTTGGAAAGAAGATTTCAAAAAATCTATGTGAGAGAACCCACTATAGAAGAAACTCTAGATATTCTCAAGGGATTGCGATCGCGATACGAATCTCATCATAGAGTTAGGTACAGTGAAACGGCTTTGGAAGCTGCTGTATATCTTTCGAAACGCTATATCACAGATCATTTCCTACCGGATAAAGCAATTGATGTTATAGACGAAGCCGGTGCAAGAGCAAGGTTGAAAAGCTTTGTTATCCCACCTGAACTTCGCGAGCTGAAAAAACAGCTTGATCAAATAAAAGCAGACAAAGATTTAGCTGTTTTGAACCAAAACTATGAGGAAGCTGCTGAACTTAAAGAAAAAGAGAGAATTTTAACCCAAACCTATAACGAACAGTATGAACGTTGGAGAAAAAACATCGAGTCAATGATAATCGACGTAGGTGTTGACCAAATTGCAGAGGTTGTCTCTAGTTGGACCGGAATACCTTTGACTAAACTTGAAGAAAGCGAAAGTGTGAAACTCCTGAATCTAGAGAAAGTTTTGCACGAAAGAATTGTTGGTCAAGACGAAGCCATAAAAGCTGTTGCAAGAGCAATAAGAAGAGCAAGAAGTGGCTTGAAAGATCCAAGAAGGCCGATAGGTGTATTCCTATTCTTAGGACCTACAGGAGTTGGTAAAACAGAACTCACGAAAGTATTGGCATCTCACTTGTTTGGAGACGAAAAAGCTCTAGTAAGGTTTGACATGAGTGAGTACATGGAAAGATTCTCCGTTTCAAGGTTGATTGGTGCGCCTCCAGGTTATGTTGGATATGAGGAAGGAGGAACATTAACAGAGAGGGTTAGACACAGACCATTCTCGGTAATACTCTTTGACGAAATTGAAAAAGCGCATCCTGATGTGTTCAACATATTGCTCCAAATAATGGACGAAGGGCGTCTCACCGATTCACAAGGCAGAGAAGTTGATTTCAAAAATACAATAGTTGTAATGACGAGTAATATTGGTGGTACCTTGATTAATAAAGCCAAAAGAACATTGGGATTTGTTTCAGAAGAAAACATTCAGCAGGAGTACAATGAAATCAAACAGCTCGTTCTTGAAGAGGTCAAAAAGACTTTCAGACCAGAATTTCTGAACAGGATTGACGAAATAATTGTTTTCCATCCTCTTACAAGAGAACACATAGAAAAGATAGTTGACATCTTACTCTCAGATCTTCGTGAAAGATTAAAAAGCAAGAACCTGACTTTGGTTCTTACCAGCGAGGCAAAAGATTTGTTGATTCAAAAAGGATACGATCCTGTTTTCGGTGCAAGGCCACTAAAGAGAGCTATTCAACAACTACTTGAGGATCCGTTGGCAGAAGAGATTCTCAGAGGCAAATTCAATCCGGGTGACACAATTGTTTGCAAAGCATCCGGCGAAACAATGAAATTCACCAAAAGAAGGCAAAGAGCAGGAGCATTCAGTGAATGAAAGAACGAACGGACTTCGTTTGCAGTAACTGTGGATATAAATCTCCAAAGTGGTTCGGAAAGTGCCCACAATGTGGTCTGTGGGACACAGCTATACAGGAAGCGGCAGGCGGCAAAGAGAAGCGTCGTTCAACTGTTATTGTTGCACTCGATGAAATCGTTAAGAATAAACGAACCGAAAGATTCGCTACAGGTTTCTCAGAACTTGACTTAGCTCTAGGTGGTGGTCTAGTCCCCGGACAGATTGTCTTACTTGGTGGAGAGCCGGGCGTTGGGAAAAGTACGTTAGCCCTACAAATTTGTGGCTTCTTTGCTTCTTGCAATCGAAAGGTTCTTTATGTTGCTGCTGAAGAATCTCCTGAACAAATTGCATCAAGGGCAGATAGGTTAGCAGTCAAGAATCTTGACAAACTAATGGTAACTGCCGACAACGATCCTGATAACTTTGTACAAGTAGTTGATTCAGGCTATTCACTTCTTGTTGTTGATTCGCTTCAAACAATGCATTCCACAGAAGTTGGAGCGTATGCTGGAAGTGTTATTCAGGTTCGTTACGCTACCGAGAAAGTTATAGAACGATGTAAAACTTTTTCAATCCCAGCGATACTAATTGCACATGTCACAAAAAGTGGTGAAATATCAGGGCCAAAATTAATAGAACACCTTGTAGACACCGTGGTATATTTTGAAGGCGAGCAATTAACTGAATTTAGAATCCTTAGAACTGTCAAAAATAGGTTTGGACCTTCTGGTGAAATTGCTGTTTTCGAAATGAAGGAAAATGGTTTGAACCAAATAGAAAACTTTGGGTTTTTCGATAAGACAGAACAACTGCCCGGAAATAGTTTGTCGTGCGTTATCGAAGGTTCAAGGGCCTTCGTTATTCAAGTTCAAGCGTTAGTTTCAAAGACGAGGTCAACTATGCCGAAAAGAATCAGCAGTGGATATGATTTGACACGGCTTTATTTAACAATCGCCGTCGTAAGCAAACAACTGAACCTACCTCTTGAGTTACACGATATTTATGTTAACGTTTTAGGTGGCTTACACGTAACCGATACTGCCGTTGATGCGGCAGTCGCTGGTGCATTGATTTCTTCATACTTTGATAAATCAATTGGTCAGATCGCATTGATGGGAGAACTGAGCTTGGATGGCAGAATTAAAAGCGTGAGCAGGTTTCAAACAAGAATTGATGCGCTTAAGAAAGTGGGGGTGAAAAAAATCTTGGGGCCTTTAACTCCAGTAACTAACCATAGAGAGAACTTTATTAGAGTTGACACTGTTAAAGATTTGGCGAACATGATTGGGGGTGCTCAAAACTGATAGAGGATTCCATTTTGGAAAAGCTATCACTCCTATCACCGGGATCGAAGCTTAGGAAAGCTCTGGAGGACATAATTTCTGCCAATCTTGGTGCCTTGCTTTTCTTTGTTGATGATGTAAGAGAGTTCAGCAACATCATGCAAGGTGGTTTCGAACTTAATTGCCCTTTCACACCAGAAAGGCTTTATGAACTGGCAAAGATGGACGGCGCAATTGTTTTGTCTGAAGATGTGACCAAGATATTCTCGGCAAATGTACATCTAGTTCCAGATCCAAAAATTCCTACGGTGGAAACTGGCATAAGGCATAGGACAGCCGAAAGAGTAGCTAAGCAGACCGGAAAGATGGTTGTTGCAATCTCGAAAAGGAGAAATGTGATTTCTCTTTATGTTGGCCATCATAAATACGTCCTTAATGACAGAAGACTTTTGATAACCAAGAGTACACAAGCCTTAAACATGTTGGAGAGATATCGAGCAAGTTTTGACAGGATACTTTCGAACATCGAAAACGAAGAACTTCACGGAATCTCTGTGTATGACGTTGCGAAAGCGCTGGAGAAAGCTGTAATAATGCTCAGAACATATGATGAAATCTACCCATATGTTGTTGAACTTGGTGAAGATGGAAAATTAGTAAGCCTGCAAATCGACGAACTTGTCGAAGGACTTGAAGACACTGCATCCTTACTGATACTGGATTACAGTCTAGTTGAGCTAAAATTAGATGATGCAAGGAAACTTCTTTCAAAAATGGTGGAAGATCATGATATTACGGCCCTGAAAATAATAAAGTATCTTGGTTGGGACACACAGAGCACCCCACATTTGACCGAGCAGTTATGTTATCCAAGAGGTTACAGAGCTTTAAGGCTGTTTGCAAAAATGCCGGTTACAGCCTCGGCAAAAGTGATAGAAAAATACAAGAACCTTAAATCATTGCTGTCAGCTTCGATAGAAGATTTGACGTCTATTGAAGGTATAGGGGAGAAAAAAGGCCGTGCGATTCTATCTGCAATTGAAATACTAAGGAGTAGACTGTTAAAATGATTATGGTAAAATCACTTGTGCAAAGACTCGAGGAAAAGGAGGAGTAGACGTGAAAAGAACTTATCAACCAAGCAGAAAGAAAAGGAAAGCTACTCACGGATTTTTGGTAAGGTCCCGAAGCGCTTCCGGTAGAAAAGTACTGGCAAGGCGCAGGGCAAAGGGAAGGTGGAAAATAGCTGTTTGAAACAGTTCGCTTTTTCGAGGTATGAAAGGCTTAGACTTGAAAACGACTTTGAGAGGGTTTTCCGCGAGGGTAAAATGATTCAGGATGAGAATTTCACGATTCTATTTGCTGAAAATAATTTAGGTAGATGCAGACTAGGAATTATTGTAAAAAAGAAATTTGGAAAGGCTCATGATAGAAATAAAATTAAGAGGTGGATCAGAGAGGTTTTCCGCCATTATAAGGTTAACTTCAATAGGAGTTTCGATATAATTGTAATTCCGCGGAGAACCCTTTCTGTCGTTTTTCCAAGTGTTGATTTTCATCATGTGAAAGATACCTTGACTTTGTTGCTAAAGGGAATCGAGCAAGCATGAAAAAAGTCGTACTTTTATTGATAAGGTTTTACCAGAAATATATCTCTCCACTTAAACCTCCATCTTGCAGGTTTACACCTACTTGTTCTGCGTACGCATATCAAGCTATAGAACGTTTTGGAATTCTCAAAGGTGGTTTCTTAGCAATGAAGAGGATCATAAGATGTAATCCTTTGAATCCCGGAGGATTTGATCCAGTTCCAGAAAGATTCGAACTGAGGAGGAGATCAAATTGAGAAAGGTCTTACTTTTGATTTTCAGCATTCTGGCCTTGATGACTTTTGCGAAAAATGAAATAAGTGTAGTTCAACTCGAAAATATTTTGAAGGTAAAGACACGTTTTTCAGAATATGAATTTGATGCTTCTGGAAATCTGCTAAATGTTTACATCACCCCTGATCGGAGACTACATGTCTTCGAGGCCTCCGATGATGGTTTGGAACTGTTTGATGAGAATGGTCTAAGACTTGAGAAACCGGTTAAATTCTCCATCCTTGGAACTCAGGTGGCACCAGGTACGTTTTCTGGTGATATAACACTTGTCTATGAATATGAGGATGAAACAATTAAGAGCATCACTATCAGGAACATTCCAGAATATCTGCTTGAAGTCAGGATTGAGTCTAAGCGCAATCTTCTACTAACCTTACCAAGAGTTTGGTTTGAGGATAATGATAGATTTGTTAGAGGGTATTTCATATCTTTTGCACCGAAGAACAAAATCATAGCATTAAGCAAATTTGACAGTGGGAAAATAATTCTCAACCGTGTTCAATTTGAAGGTAATTTAACAACTTTGGTGCATATAGGGCCATTGAAAAGAATTTTTCTCAAGAAACTATTTCTAGATGATTATTCGGCATTAACTTCTGAATTGAAGACAATTCGCGGTACATCTAATTGGTATGACTCGTTGTTTTATCCACTGGTTTGGTTCTTCTGGTGGTTGTACGAACTGACTAAGAATTTCGGATGGGCAATAATTCTTTTCACGATAATAATAAGATTTGTTCTATATCCTCTGTATCACGCTCAGACGAAATCAATGATAAAAATGAGAAAGTTACAACCTAAGGTCGATGCTGTGAGAAAGAAATATAAGGATCCTCAAAAGCAACAGGAAGAGCTTATGAAAATCTATAAAGAAGAAGGAATCAACCCAGCCAGCGGATGTTTGATGCTTCTCATCCAGCTACCGATATTCTTTCTGTTGTATGCAGTCATTCGATACTTCCAGGAAGAATTTGCTTACGGCAGCAGATTTCTTATATGGAATGACCTATCAGTTGGAGGCTTTTCGGCGAATGCAATATTCATCTTAATAACGATCGTTGCAAGTTATTACAACACTTTGATAACCAGTACTGATTCAAGATCAGCGTGGCAAGGCATACTGATGTCCGTAATATTCCCATTTTTATTCGTGAGTCTACCGAGCGGATTGTTCCTGTATTACACCGCAAATACTGTTATACAACTTGTCGTGACGTATTATATCTACAAACGATACAAAATAAGAGGCATAACAACTAGAGAATTGCTTGGGTTGAAAGCCAAGGGGTGAACCGAGTGAAGAAAATTACAATTTCTGCTGCTAGCATTGAAGAAGCTTTAGAACTAGCAAAAAGTCAGCATAAATTGCTCGATGGAGAATTTGATTTCACCGTCCTTGACAAGGGATTTAAGGGGTTCTTCGGCCTCATGGCGAGAAATGCCACCATAGAAGTAAAAATTAAGAACAATTATTATGAACGAAGATTAAAGGAGTTTGTTGAAAAGATCCTTGGGAAAATCGGATTATTCCAAGTGAGAGTTACCTCTAACGGTAGAAGATTTTTCATCGAATTGAATGGGGCAAATCTGAGTCAATGGATAGATAAAAATAAGGAAGTCGTCCCAGCTATTCAACATTTGGCAACGATTTTCGTGAATCGTATTAGCGATACAAAACTTTGCGTTGATTTGGACATAGAACAGCTCAGAGAAAAAAGAAGAAAAACCTTGAACGAAGTTGTAGAACAAGCAATATTAAAAGTGAAGAAAGGAACAAAAAAGGTAATACTTGAGCCAATGAATGCTGGGGAACGGCGAATAGTTCATGAACTGGTGAAAAAGCATAAGGACTTAAAAAGCTATTCTATAGGTATTGAACCTTACAGAAGAGTTGTTATTGAACATTCCCAAAACAACGGTGAACAAAGCTAGGTCTCTCTAAAGACAGTTAGAGCAGCGTACGCAGCTGCCATGAGGGGGTCTTTTTGGAGTTCGCTACTCCCTATTAAGCTTTTCTCGACACCGTTTTGAAGCTTTGTTATATGACAAATCAGGAAATCCTTACCAGCAAGTGTGACGATTCTCACATCATCGACAGAAAAAACTGAATCACTGAGTTCCTCAAGGGCGTTAAAAACCGCACATGCTGCGGTTTTTAATTTTTGCATGCTTGTTTTGGCACCTTCAGCACTTCCCGTAAAAGTTTCCTCTCCACGTTCAATCGTAACTTCTACGCGAATCTTTTTCCCCAAATCTTCTGCCCTCAAAGAGGTTATCTCATAATCAATCGATGGTTGTCCGAATCCAGTAAGCTGCGCAACACTAACTATCTTCCGATCAATTCTCAAACCAGTCGAGGCAAGTATTGCGGTTTCGACATCTCGAACTACTTGCTTCGGATTCTTCTGTGAATCCGCAACAACATGTATTTCTTTAATACCGTCTCCATCGGCTACAACTTTAACCCCGGTTATACCTGAAATTTGAGATAATACCGCCTCAATTTTCTTTGGATCGATCATAATTCTCCCCCTCTTTTGGTATTCTAACATGTGGTGATGAAAAATGAACATAGGTGTTTTAATGGCAGCGGGAAGGGGAACAAGGGTGGGCGAAAAGGTGCCCAAACAATTTCTTCTGCTCCGCAACAAAGCTCTCTTTCTGTATAGTTTAGAAGCCTTCGAAAAGGCACCAAGCATTCATGGATACATATTGATGGTACCAGAGGAATATGTTAACGAAACGAAAGGTATGGTCAAACAGTTCCGAAAACTTAAAGATGTAATTGTCGGTGGAAAAAGCAGACATGAAACATCTCTCATAGCGATTAAAAAACTGGAGAGATTCACGCCTGAAATTGTTGTGTTCCATGATGCTGCAAGACCTTTTCTAAAGATACAACTGGTAGAACAAGTTATCCGAACGGCAAAAGAGTATGGGGCTTCAACAGCTGCTGCAAGAGTTTCAGACACTGTTGCCTACTGTGAAGGGAATTTTGTAAAGTCCTACATTTCCCGAGAAAATCTTTACCGGATTCTTACCCCACAAGCCTTTAAGTATGATTTGGCAGTTAAGGTATTCGAAGCAGAAGAAGGAGATGACGGTACATCTTTGTTTGTAAAAGCCGGGCTGAAGGTAGCCATTGTTTTATCTGACCAAATGAACTTCAAAATAACATTTCCCGAGGATTATCAATTGGCACAGTTGATAGCCGACTTCTGGAATTCTTATATATAGCAAAAGCATTGAGCTTTTGACTTGAATAAAGTTTTTACAAATGGTACAATAACTAACAAACCTGGCACACACCAGGTTTAAAACTTTTGAGGAGGGGGTTTGCTTATGAAGAAAGTCTACGTGTTGTTTCTCCTTGTCACGCTAATTGTTGTAGCTTTTGCACAAGAACTAACAGAGGTTAGGATAGGCGCCGGGTGGGAGATGACAGGACCTATTGGTGGGTTTGGACAAGCGTCTTGGGATGGAGTTAAACTTGCTATGAAACTTAGACCAACAGTCAGGATAGGTGGCAAAGATATTCCGGTGAAAGTTATTCTCTTGGACAACAAAGGTGACAAAGCCGAAGCCGCTAACGTTGCAAGAAGGTTGATTGATGTTGAAAAAGTTTCCGCGATTATGGGTCCTTGTACAAGTTCTTGTGCTCTTGCTGCTGGTGCAATCGCAGAAGAAAAGAAAGTACCGATGATAACTAACACAGCAACAAATCCTCTTGTCACACAAAACAAGAAGTTCATCTTCAGAGTTTGTTTTATCGATCCATTCCAGGGAGCAATACTTGCAAAATTTGCGTGGGAAAACTTGAAGGCCAAGAGAGTTGCGATAATGGTTGATGTCGCTCAGGATTACGTTGTTGGGTTAGCTAACGAATTTATGAAGGTTTTCAAACAACTAGGTGGTACATACTTTGTTGAATATTACTCAACTGGCGACCAAGATTTCTCAGCGCAACTTACGAATGTTCTGGCGAAAAAACCTGATGCGATATTCATGCCAGGTTACTACGCTGAAATAGCTTTGATGTGCGTTCAAGCAAGACAACTTGGATTCAAAGGAGCATTTTTGGCCGGAGATGGTGCTGATGCTCCTGAACTAATACAAATTGGTGGACAATACGTTGAAGGGCTCTTTTATACAACTTACTTCCATCAAGATGCTGAGCTTTCCAGCGCAACAAAACCATTTGTTGAGCAGTACATAAAAGAATATGGTAGAAGACCAGATGCATTCGGTGCTCTGGCTTTCGACGTTTACAATCTTGTTCTAGACGCAATTGAAAAAGCTCAGTCTGCTGATCCAATAAAGATTCGAGATGCATTAGCTAATACTAAAGATTTTGTTGGCGTTGCTGGTATGATAAGCTTTCCTGCTGGATCGGGCGACCCGATCAAACCAGCTGTTATCAACACAGTTAAAAATGGACAATTTGTCCTCGCGACAGTTGTTCAGCCGTGACAAAAGCCCCCTCCAGGGGGCTTTTTGCAAACGGAGGTGAAGATTTTGACTCTGGCAGCATTTTTGCAACATCTTGTGAACGCCATATCCCTTGGATCAATATATGCACTTATTGCCATCGGGTACAGTCTTGTTTATGGTATTTTGAGATTGATAAACTTTGCTCATGGAGATATATTTACATTTGGTATTTATTTTGCTTTCTACTTTATTGTTCTGTTTACGCTTCCGTGGTGGGGAGGATATATATTGGCAATCCTTGCGACGGTACTGCTTGGTGTAACAATCGAAAGGATTGCCTACAAACCTTTGAGAAGCGCTCCTAGAATATCTGCTCTGATAACAGCAATAGGTGTTTCATTTTTTCTTCAAAATTTTGCGACCGTGGTTTTCGGTGGTCGTCCAAAATCTTTCAACGTACAGACAGGAGCATATCCAAAAGAGTTTTTGACGATGTTTGAAATTGGAGGGGTGAGAATCCCAATCCTAACGTTTATTACAATCGTCGTGGCAATAGTGGCTTTGATCATACTCACCTGGATAGTTTACAAAACGAAAGTTGGTATGGCAATGCGTGCCATAGCAAAAGACATGACTACAACTCGGTTAATGGGTGTTAATGTAGATAGAATTATTAGTTTCACGTTCGCCATAGGTTCAGCATTGGCCGCAACAGGTGGCATACTGTGGGCTATGAGGTTTCCACAAGTTTACCCCTATACTGGGTTAATACCTGGATTGAAAGCGTTCATTGCTGCAGTCGTAGGAGGTATTGGAAGCATTCAAGGAGCAATGGTTGGCGGTTTTGTTCTAGGAATAACCGAGATCATGATCGTCGCATTCTTCCCAGCACTTGCCGGTTATAGAGATGCCTTTGCTTATGTCATTCTTTTGCTCATTCTTCTGGTAAAACCCAGCGGAATTCTTGGTACTGAAGTTGCAGAAAAGGTGTGATTTTTGTGGAGAAGAAATTGAGTAACAAAGCAAAGTTGCTATTAACAGTCTTTTTTGTTCTTATAGTTGGTTTTTTACTTCACCTTGCTGAGCGCTTTGCGACTGATTATGTGAAGCTAATGCTGAACTTAATAGGAATTAACATAATTTTTGCCGTATCTCTGAACTTGATAAACGGTATAACTGGCATCTTTTCGTTAGGCCATGTTGGATTCATAGCCATAGGTGCTTACATGGCAACACTTTTGACAC
>JBEPZZ010000002.1:0-12574 GCA_041640575.1 Pseudothermotoga sp.
CCTGTAAGTCAAAAAGAAATGTCCTACCTGATTCAACCATTGATTTTCCCATTCAATATTATTGAGATGCACTTTTTGCCTGCAACGATAATCGCCGGACTTGTCGCCGCAGGTTTTGGATATATAGTCGCGGCACCTTCTCTAAGACTGATAGGAGATTATCTTGCCATTGCAACTCTTGGTCTAGGTGAAGTAGTAAGGATTGTCGCAAATAACGCTTGGTCCATAACAAATGGTGCACTGGGTTTAAAAGGCATACCTTCGTATACGAACATATATTGGACATGGGGATGGGCCTTTACAACAATTTTTGTAATTACAAGCTTAGTCAGAAGCAGTTATGGACGTGCTTTGAAAGCAATTAGGGAAGATCCAATCGCTGCCAAGGCGATGGGAATAAACACATTTTCACACCAAGTCATGAGTTTTGTCATTGGATCCTTCTTTGCTGGAATTGGCGGAGCGCTTTGGGCACATTTGATCACAACTATAGATCCGAAATCATTCGCCTTTACAAAGACTTTTGAAATACTTATCATGGTTGTACTTGGAGGACTGGGAAGTATAACTGGTTCAATTTTCGGAGCAATCATATATACGGTGGGTTTGGAATATCTAAGAGTCTTGGAAAGCCCCTTAAAGGTGGGCAACTTGACTATTCCAGGTGTACCTGGCATGAGAATGCTAATACTTTCAGTGCTTTTGATAACCATAATGCTTTTCTGGAGGCGTGGAATTTTTGGAAGAAGCGAATTGTCATGGGATACATTTGCAAGGCTTGTTCACAGGTTTAAACGAGGTGAAAGCCATGAATGAAATCGCACTGAAACTTGAATCTGTGACAAAAAGATTTGGAGGTTTAACTGCTGTTGACAACTTCTCCGGATATATCAAAAAAGGTGAGTTGCTAGGACTAATAGGACCAAATGGTGCCGGTAAAACTACTCTGTTCAACTTAATAACAGGTTTGTATTACCCGGACTCGGGAACAGTGAAGTTTTATGATCGAGACATAACGAAAGCAAAGCCATTTGAGAGAGCCCGTCTTGGGATTGCGAGAACTTTTCAAAACATAAGATTATTCTCTGATCTCACGGTTTTAGAGAACGTTATGGTTGCGCAACATCACAAGTTAAGAACTTGGCTTTGGCTTTTCAAATCCATTGCAAAGCTACCTTCTGCTATCAAGATAGAAACTCAAATGCGTGAAGAGAGTCTGAAAATTTTGGAAATGGTTGGACTCAAACGTTTTGTTAACGAAAAAGCAAGCGCATTACCGTATGGATTACAAAGGAAACTTGAAATCGCTAGAGCGCTTGCCACCGGGCCAAAATTACTGCTACTTGATGAACCAGCAGCAGGTATGAACCCGCAGGAAACAGTAGAGCTGATGGGTTTCATCAAGTGGGTACGTGAGGCTTTCGATGTAACTATTATTGTTATAGAGCACGATATGAAAGTAATCATGGGTATTTGCGAGCGAATATACGTTATGGATTATGGGAAATTGATTGCAGAAGGAACTCCAGAGCAAATACAGCAAAATTCTTTAGTTCGTAAGGCTTACCTCGGCGAGGAGGTATTGTTGTGAGCGATTTGGTGCTGAGTATAGAAAACTTAAATGTTCACTATGGCAGTATACACGCAGTTAAGGGGATTTCTTTTGAGGTCAAGAAAGGTGAGATAGTCACTCTGATAGGTTCAAATGGTGCAGGCAAGAGCTCCACGTTAGGTGCAATAATGAATATAACCCCAAAGAGTGCAGGTAAAGTTGTCTTCAATGGAATTAACATAACAAATCTTCCAACTCATGAGATAGTTAAACTAGGATTGACTCTTGTTCCCGAAGGAAGAAGAATCTTTCCAAATCTCACAGTCTTTGAAAACTTGCTAATGGGTTGCTATACAAGGAGAGACAGGACCGCAATAAAAGAAGACCTTGATTGGGTTTTGAAGCTATTTCCTAGATTGAAAGAAAGGCTGAAGCAACTTGGTGGTACCTTGTCTGGTGGTGAACAGCAAATGCTAGCACTTGCACGTGGTTTGATGTCCAAACCAAAGGTACTGATGTTGGATGAACCCTCACTTGGTCTTGCGCCTCTTTTAGTTGTAGAAGTTTTTCAGGTTATTCAGCAAATAAGAAACGAGGGAGTCACAATACTTCTCGTTGAGCAAAACGCTTTGGCAGCTCTTAAGGTGTCTGACTATGGATATGTTCTTGAAACAGGAAAAATTACACTTCATGATAAAGGCCAAAACTTGATCAAAAATGAAGACGTTGCCAAAGCATATCTGGGAATATCTTAAAAGTCTGCAAGAACTTCTTGTAACTTAGAATTTTCGCCCTGAAAATCTGCTAAACTCATAACTGAAAACGTGCAAAGGGGGTAGGATTTTATGGGTAAGCTTAAGATAATCTTAGACAGTACGTCAGACGTTCCTAGAGATTGGATCCAGACATATGATCTAGCGATTGCACCATTACATGTTAATTGGCCGGATGGAACTCAGGAAGATGATAGTCGAGATTTAAAAGAAATTGAAGACTTCTACAGAAGGATCAGCTCAGCAAAAGCTTTGCCTAAAAGTTCTCAGCCATCTGTAGGAGAATTTGTATCACTTTACCAAAAAATTCAGCAAGAAGGCTACGATGAGATCTTAGTGATATGCATATCTACAAAGCTCTCTGGAACCTACGATTCTGCTTCAACAGCTGCGAAAGAAGTCAAGATCCCCGTTTATGTCATCGATAGTAAGCTTGCTTCTGAGGCCATGCCACCACTAGCCACAAGGGCTAGAGAACTTGAAAGGCAAGGATTGAAGACAGAACAAATTGTTAAGATTCTAAATGAAGAGATTGCAAGAGGAAAATACAGGGCAATATTTTACGTTTCGAATTTTGATTTTCTCGTGAAAGGTGGAAGAGTTTCAAGAATGCAAGGTTTCTTTGGGACACTTTTAAACATTCACGTCGGAATTTGGATAGACCAAGAGGGAAGATTAATTCCGTTCGAAAAAGCAAGGGGTAGAAAAAGAGCACAAGAAATGCTGGTCAAGAAAGCTTTGGATTTGGTTAAAAAAGGAACAAAAATCAAACTAATAATGGTGCATGCAAACGCCAGAGAAGATGCTGAAGAAATTTTGAAAGAGATGCAACAGCATTACGAAGTTGTAGATGCCACATTTACAGAGATGGGGAAAGTTATTACAACACATGTTGGACCTGGAACGGCAGGTTTTGCCTTGGAGGTTATAGAGTGAAACGACTGATCTTATATCTTGCACTCGTTGCTGTCAGTGCTTTTTTACTGATTTTTGCTTATATTCGCATTTCGATACCAACTATCTTGTTTTTGGATGATGCACAAAGCACTTTTTATGAAGGTGTACAACGCTATCTAAGGGACACAGGTTTTAAGTGCAAAATCGTTTCGATAAGAATTGATCGTGAATTGAACGAGATAGAGAATTCGCTAAAAAATTTTCGCCAAAGTTTTGCTTTAGGACCTAGAACAAGTTCGCAAGCACAAAAATTACTCCCGTTGATTGAAAAATATCAAATTTTCACTATCGCACCTCTTGTTACTTCGCCGGCTGTTCTTGGTCAAAGTCGTCACTTACTTAGCCTGAGTAGTTCTGACGAATTGCAGGCAAGTCATATTGCTTCGCTAGTCAAGGATTTGAGCAAAGTACTTGTAATAACCGATGTTGACAATCCCATATACTGCGATACCTTTTACAATTTGCTCATACAATCTATTCCTGGGAAAGAAATTTCAAGAATAGTAGTTGACAAGGTAGATGATTTTCCAATTCCTACCGATTTGAAAAGTTATAGCGTAGTAGTTTTTGTTACCGAAGCTCGTAAAGCAGGTATGATTGCTCAAATGCTCCGTTTGAAGGGTTTTGAAGGAATCTTTATTGGTACCGACTATACCTATTCTGATATGTTGCCACAAGTTGGTTCTTCAGCTGTGGAAGGTATGTTCGTATACAACCTTTTCGATGAAGGCAGAATGCGCGAAAGAAATTTCGATGACATGTACGACGCGGGGGCTTACGATGCAATGCACATCATACGTCTTTTGATAACTGAGAAAGTTAGGACAGAATCTGCTCCAGAATGGCTAAGAGGGAAATCCTTTTCTGGAGCAAGTGGTGATTTCATGATAAATCAATACTTATGGGCCATGAGGAGGCCTTCTTTTGTTGTTGTAAAAAATGGCACTTTTGTTCCTTGGTAGAGGTGATAACTTTTGAAACTTTCGTCATCAACAAGAAATCTGTTTAGATATGGGCTTTTTTTGATCTTGACGCTTATAACAGTTTTCTCCATTGGCCTTTTTTTCATGTTGAGAAACACTCATCGGCTTTACGTTGATAGTTACCTTCGTCTTTTGGAAGATCATTATCGGAATATATTGGCGAGTGCTACATCTAATCGAATTTCAGATCCACAACTGATAGTTAAAGAACTTGATAAGCATTTTGTGGAAAAGCATTCTAAGATAAACTTTTCAAACTTAATCACAGCAAAATCTTTTCCAGCACTTGTTGGAGGATTTTCTGGAATTTTTGCAAAAGGCAACAGTGCAAAATTTATTTTTGAGAAGCAAGACGGATACATTTATCTAGAACTTACGCAAGAATATATAAATGAACATAGTCACGGAAGAACAGCTACTGTTGTTTTGTTCAATTCAGACAACGGGATCATAGTTCTATCTTCCGTACCGGAGTATGTTGGTAAGCATCTAAAAAAGCAAAAAGGGCTATTAACCATCAACGGTACGATTGGGTATGTCGAGGTTACTAACACTTTGGTCCAAAATGCCAAGCTGGCTTTGTTTGTTCCGTTGACAACTTACCTTGTCGATCTTGCACCATATATTGCTATCTCAGTTGTTGGCTTGGTTGGTGCAGCAATTTGGCTTTCTAGAATGTCATGGTTTGAGCGTAAACTAATTGGTTCTATTACTTTGATCGTCGATGTAACTAACAAAGCTGCTGCGGAAGCTTTGAAAGGCCGAGAAACGAATTTCACACCAATCAAAACGGAAATCGATGAACTGAACCAGTTACAAGAATCTATGGCTAACTTATTGGAGGTGGAGAAGGCCTCTCAAGCTGAGATCCACGGTATGATGGAAAGCTTACAGGATACGGTAAACGAACTAGAAGAAACAAAAAGAGTTCTTGAGGAACGAAATATTCAAATCATATCATCTCTTGCTGAAGCAATTGAGATAAAAGACATTGGTACCAGGGGTCATTCGGATCGAACGGTTACTCTAGCGTTGGAGCTTGCAAAGGAACTTGGTGTGACCGACCCGGTTGATATTGAGGCTATAAAGTTTGGAGCCCTGCTGCACGATGTTGGAAAAATAGGAATTCCGGAACATATTCTGAACAAGGCAGGAAGATTGACACCAGAGGAATTTCAGACAATGAAAATGCATCCAATCTATGGTGAAAAGATTGTCAAAAACATTTCTGGATGGGATTTGGTGGCCGATATTGTCAGACACCATCACGAAAACATAGATGGAAGTGGTTATCCTGACGGTTTAGCTGGCGATCAAATAAGCTTGAGAGCCCAAATAGTGGCAATAGTAGATGTATTCACTGCTCTCATAGAAGACAGACCATACCGTAGAGCCCTGCCTATTAGTGAAGCTATCAAAATCATCGAGACAGAGATGCTCAACAAAAAGTTTTCGCCGCAGGTTTACGAAGCTTTCAAAAGAGTTCTTCAGCGGTTGCTTAGAGAGGAAAACCTCAGTTTGCTTGAATAAGAGCAAGCTGATTTCTGGCTGCTGTATATTTGCTATATTTCCCGTACACATTTATCTTTCTGAGCAGGAATGTTTATTTAACAAAAGCAAGACTGTGTGTTATAATAAATTGCAATGGGGGCGAACGGTTTCGACGGGTTTGGATCGCCCCAGGAAGCGAGTCGAGGTCTCCACCTCCTCGTAAAAAAGGTGGAACAACAAATAAGTGCCAACGAAGAACTTGCTCTTGCTGCTTAATTAGATAAGCAGCCGTCCCCTTCAAAGCTCGGCTGAGGCTTGAAGAGGGGCGTCAAAAAATCAGCCTACACCGCTGGATTGGTCCTTTGTCCAACGGTGGAAAGTTCAAAAAGGACTCGGATTCACAAAGCCTGCTCGTGGGCGTTGTGAATCGACACTAAATCACGAGCTGCACTCGGAGATGCCTGGGGTTATCCAAATTCGGACGCGGGTTCGATTCCCGCCGCCTCCACCAAGTCATTCGTACCTGAGGGCTTCAACTGGGTTAAGTTTCGAGGCTCTTCGTGCCGGAAAGACTCCAAAGAATATCCCAACCGCAACCGAAACGGAAACAGCTATTAGAACGACCGTTGGAGTGACTACAGTTTTCAGAGAGCCTACTGCTGCAATCAACCTTGAGAGAAATATTCCAACAACAATACCAACTCCTCCAGCAGTTGTTGTCAAAGTTGCAGATTCAATGAGAAACTGAAAAAGTATGTGCATATTGCTTGCACCAACAGCTTTCCTTATGCCGATTTCTCTAGTTCTCTCGGTCACTGAAACAAGCATTATGTTCATTATTCCTATCCCACCAACAAGAAGCGATATTCCAGCTATACTTCCAAGCATGAATGCAAGCATTTGCATAGTTTGATTAAGAGTTTGAAGCATCGCTTCTTGACTGACGATCCTGTATTTATTTTCATCTAAAAACTTCGCATACAGAACTGCGTCTATTTCTGAAACTGCTTGCTGCGCTAGTTGCTCGGATTTTGCTTGAGCTATTATAGAAGAAATATATCTTCTTGCAAATAGTCTTTGATCTGCACTTGCAAAAGGAACTATGATTGATCTGTCTGGATTTAAGAACAAAAGGCTCCCACTTTTTTCAAGAACACCTATTACAACATAAGTTTGCCTAATCCTTTGCGAAGATATTCGTATCGTCTTTCCAACAGCATCTTCGTCCGGAAAAAGTGTACTGGCAATATCACTTCCAATAACAGCTACTCTTTTTGCCGAAAAATTGTCTTCATCTGTGAAGTATCTTCCATCAGCCAAATTGAGCCTCAGCATGTCGAAAATCGAAGGTTCAACCGCTAGTACATTTGCTACTGTGTTCTGCCTCCCATACTGCACCGTGAAGTTTCCTTGTTGAACGGGTGTCACATAACTTAATGAGGGACTCATCAAGGCTATTTCTTTTGCGTCATCTTTGGTCAACAAATCACTTAGAGCTATAGCTGCCTGACCAGCTCTTCCTCCCGCAAATCCTGGTGATATCATGATCAAATTGGATCCTATAGCAGACAGATTCTCTCTAATACCCCGGCTTGTACCTTCAGTGACCGAAACAACAGCTATGACTGCCGCTACTCCTATCACAATACCTAACATCGAAAGGAAAGATCTCAGTTTATTTGACAGAATCGATCTCAAAGCCTCTCTAAACATTTCTAACATTGGTTCTCACCTCTTGCGAGACTATCTTGCCATCTCGCATGTGAATAATTCTATGTCCAGCTTCTGCGATCTCAGGATCATGTGTAACTACTACTATCGTGTAACCGTTGTCACTAAGGTCAGAGAATATCCTTAATATTTCTTGGCCGCTTTTCGTATCGAGATTTCCCGTTGGTTCATCTGCGAGGATAACTAATGGATCATTTGCCAGCGCTCTTGCAATCGCTACCCTTTGCATTTGTCCGCCTGAAAGTTGCGTCGGCCTGTGGTGAATTCTGTTCTGAAGGCCAACTAATTCAAGAAGATCTTTTGCTCTTTTTCTTCTCTGTTCCTTCGGTACACCGGCATAAACCATGGGAAGTTCAACATTTTCCAAAGCTGTCAACCTTGGCAAAAGGTTAAATTGTTGAAAGACAAAACCTATCATTTTGTTTCTGATTTTTGCAAGCTGCCTATCATTTAATTTTGACACCTGAAGATTGTTTATACATATTTCTCCAGAATCTGGCTTGTCCAAACAACCCATCAAATGCATCAAAGTGGATTTGCCACTGCCAGACGGGCCCATTATTACCAAATATTCGCCTTTTTCAACATTTAAGCTCACACCATCAACCGCTCTGACGACGTTTTCACCCATTCGGTAAATCTTTGAGACATTTTCGACTTTAATGATTGCAGGCATAAAGAAGCCCCCAATTCAGCGCCTTATTTGCGGACTGGTAAACGGATTTAAAATTGTCCTCCCACTAGTCGTCTGTCCAGTAGTCGTATTACGTTGAACAACTGGAACAAGGATTATTTCCCCATCAATGAGTCCTTCAGTTATTTCATAACTGGAAGAAGTTCTTTCTCCAATTTTGACAACTCTTTTTTCAACTTTATCCGCCATTTTAACGGTGACATAAGCTTGTCCATCCTCAAATTGAACAGCTCTCACAGGTACAACGATAACGTTTTGTTTATTCAGCAAAATTACTTCAACTTGGCAGGACAGACCTGGTATGAGAATTGGAGAAGATTCCGTAGCACGTCGAGCTACAAATTGCCTTTGCTGTGCTGCCGTGCCGGAAGGTGAAGTAGTGGAAAACCGTTGGATAAACTGCTGTTGCGTTTCCTGTGCCACATTGGAAGGCAGATTTAAAAGAAATCTCTCCAGCATTTGCTGTCTTGTTTCAGAAATCGTCATCTGCTGAATTCCACCACTAGTTAGCAAATCAATTTCTATTGGTACTACCACAATTCCACCTGTTGTTTGAGCTTCTCGTGAAATATAAGAAACACGGCCAGAAAACGTCATATTTGCGAAAGCATCAAGTGTAATCATTGCTGCTTGACCAATGGATATCTTCGAATAATCTATCTCGTCTACATTTGCCGATACATAAAAATTTTCTGTGTTAACAATCTTTGCCACAACAGCCGAACCACTGATCATTGATCCTTCAGTCACATCAATTGAAACGACGATGCCATCGATTGGCGATTTCACTGTACATCTTTCCAAGTCCCTCTTAGCTATTTGAAGTTCTAAGTCTCGTTGCTCCAAGAGTAATTTTGAACCACTCAGTTTAGCACTTTCATAATTCTGTAGAGCTCTTACATAAGCCAGTCTGTAATCGGTATCATCTATTTCGATTAGGACATCTCCTACCTTAACAATGCTTCCCCTAGATATATGAACCTTCTTTACAACTCCGCTCACTAGTGGTCGAACATCTGCAGTCTTTCTTGCAAGAACTGTTCCAGATAAGCTAAGTGTCTCTGTCAAATTTTGTCTGCTTACCACGTATTCAGTGTAGGTTGTGCTCGAAGCTTGTTGTGATGAATTGTCCCTGTTACAAGAGGCAATTAGGAAGATTAGCATAAGTACCGTTAGAAGTGTTATTTTAAGAAATTTGTTTCTCATCGGTTCACCTGCCTTCCAACCAAATCGACAAGATCCATTCCAAGAATCTTCAGATAATTCACCCTTGCCATAAGCAGGTTATAATAAGCCCTCGAAAGCTCAATTTCAGCATTTCTTAGCTGTATTTTTGCTTTTTGTATATCCTGTTCTGAGAGATATTGCGCTGCTTTCATGGTTCTCTCATAATCTATCTTTGCGAGTTGAAAATCCAGTTCTGCTGTCTTCTTTGAATATTCGGAAACTCTCATTGTCAGAACTGCCCTTTTTACATCTCTTTCAACTGTTGCCAGTTTTTCCTCGAAAACCTTCTGCTGAATGTTATAGCTCTCTATAGTTTTTTCATAACTGTTATTTCTTTCACCTCGATCGAGGATCGTGTAATTCAGTGAAAGGCCAAACGAGACAGCAAAACCAATGTTTGGTGAAGAATTTTGAGGAATTTTTACCGAAGCTGTTATCGATGGGTTAGGAAGAAAAGTTTGGTAGGACCTTTCACATCTTCTTTTTGCTATTTCAAGACCTATTTCAGAAGCTTTGATGTCTGGTCTGTAACCGACAATTTGCATTGCTTCATCTTCACCTGGTAATTCTGAGGTAATCTTTTCGAGCACTTCAAGCATCTCATCAAAAACTTCCTTTGAATATGTCCTACTTATCGTTATACGACTTCTTTGTAAATCAGTAAGTTGCTGTGTCAGAGTTTGAAGCTCTTTCTGAGTCTTAAGCAGTTCATCAAGTGTGGCGACACCAGCGTGGTATTTCTGTTGAATCACATCAACTTGTTCAATCAAAAGCTGAAGTTGAATGTTCAAAATTTCTAACTTTGCACCGTAGTAATAATCGTTGAAAATCTCGTCAACAACGCTAGTGAAAACATTGTTTCGGGCGTTCAGTAAACTCCAAGCTGAGTTCTCTAATTTCTGCAAAGCAACTAAACCTTCTATATCGAAATCGGCGAAAAGTTGCCTACTAACTGAAAATGCCCAACCATCTTCTTTCCATGTGCCATCTTGTGAATTGTAACGCCAATAGTTTCCAATCGCAAAGTCGAAGCCGTAAACATTTTTGAACGTTACCGATACCGGTAAGTTCACGGAATACGTTGTTTTGTCATCAGTAATTGTCGCCCCAAATGTGTTAGCACCACCAACAGTTACGTATGGCATGAACCAGTTAGTCTTTTGGTTATTTTCAAGTCGAGAATTTTCAAATTCCATCCTCGCTAACAAGTAGCTAGAATCTTTGGAAAGCTTCTCTTCAAGTATGCTTTCAAAAGAACCAAAGACGAGGAGCCCAGGTAACAAAAAGAACACACAAAGGATAACCGGGATCGTCCTCATAGTCTTCATCTCCCAAGGACTATCTCAAATACCTTTAAATAATCTTGACCAGCATCTACATAAAGTGAACAAACGTTACTCAAAAAAGATCTAATGTTACTCAATAAATCCATCGTAGCTGAAAGATATTCGTTTCTTGCATTAAGCAAATCCCTTTCAGAAGCTGCACCTGATTTGTAATTTAATTCGGTACTAGTTGCTTTTGCTTCGGAAATATTCAGCTGCTCTTTAGCCGCTTCAATAGATCGTTTCAGATTCGCAGCATTTTGCAGTTGCGACTCAAAACTTTTTCTAACCGTCATTTTTGTGTTTTCAACGCTGTTCTTAGCTTGCTCCAGATTTCTCTCTGCTTTGGTTCTACTGTAAACAGACGGATTTACAAGCAAATCTAAGTTTGTTTGCGCAATCTGAACATTTAACTCAGCTATCGCAATAGATAAAGAATTACTAAGAAGAACTTCCAAGTTTGGTAACTCAATATTCAAATTCAACTTAATTTTCGCTAAATCGAAAGGTTCAACCGCGCCAATGATTCTTTCATAATCTCTTTTAACTTGCTCCAGACTAAGTCTTGCATTGTCGAAAGCGTTTTGCTGCTGAAGAAATGCAATCTTTGAGCTTTGTAAATCTTGGATGCTTACAATTCCTTTCTTGTAGAGATCTTGTTTTTCGTTGTAATCGGATTCTGCGAGCTTTAGCTTGTTCTGCTGTATCTGCACATTAAGTTGCTTTTCGAGAATGCCTATATAAAGGTTCAGAAATTCATCTATGAAATTTTTCAGCGCAGTTCTGTTGCTTTGTTGAGCTTGCAACCAGGACAATCTTGCAGAAAGTTCCTGGGTTTTATTTTTAGCTTCTACAATGGCCTTTTCGTAATCATCCTTCGCTTGCTCAAAATCAATGGTGCTATTTCGATACGTAATACTGTTCTTCTGCGCATTCTGGAGCGCAGCCAATGGATTAGCAAGAATTATGGCAAAAACTGTTAACAAAAGAGCAAACGTCAGAGATTTTTTCATAATCATCCCCCCATTTAGAATCTTTCAGTTAAATTCTAGGATATGACAAAGCAAATACAATCGAATTCTAATCAAATTCTAAGATTTATCCAACTCCAACACGACTACCGCCGGATCCACCACCAATTCTTGTACCACCAGATGAGGAGGAAGAAATTCGTGACACCGTGGATTTGGCTATTAAGCGGATAGAACCGATTTCATCAATTAAGGTGGGATTGTAGTAAATGGCAGTTGTAACAGGTGTTGAAGGAGGTTCCGGATAAAGCTTCTTCAGGTTTTTTCTAACCTCTTTTGCTACACCAAGAGCAGTTGCATAAATCAGATATTCATCCCAAATAGCGACTGATTGCGGTGGATGCATGGAAAGCGCAGAAAAATCAGTCAAATACCTTTCAAAATTCTTCCATTTTAAATAATAAAGTAACCCATCCTTCGTCCACTTTGCAAAAACCGTTCTTTTCATGGACAGAACTACAATTGAAACAACAACACAGCTAATCATGAGAACACGGAAATAGGAAAAAACCACTTCGAAACCTGGAGATAAAACAGACAATGAGGATATTATTAGCACGATGGGCAAAATCAATCCTACAACAGCAGCAAGACCTTTTGCTATAGTGTTGCCTTTTGTGTTCATATATTTTCTCCGAATCACTTGAGAATGTATATCTTTGGACCAATCCTTAAACTTTTTCAGGAATTCTCTTGCATTCTCCTCTTTGCGTAAAATCTTCTTGATCTCGTTGAAGAGAATCACTCCATCTTTTTGGTACTCTGCAAAACAATCAATTAGCTTACTCCTTTTTTTACCTTGCTTGAGAA
>JBEPZZ010000003.1:0-103708 GCA_041640575.1 Pseudothermotoga sp.
ACTTATAGTTCTTGCAGTTTTTGTGATTACTTATTATTTTGTATTCAACAAAAGGTATAAAACATCTGTCATGGTTATGCTAAATGGTTTGCTGCTGGCGACAACAGGAATTGTGAAGAGTTTATCCATTGAGAAACTTCATGAATTCATAGATTTCAACACACTTGGTCTTCTTATGGGTATGATGATCATTGTTGGATTGCTTAAAAATACTGGCTTTTTTCATTTTGTTGCAGTTTACGCTGTGAGGATAGGAAGAGGTAATTTAAAAAGGACGATAAATATGATAGTTATTTCTGTTGCACTTCTTTCAGCGTTTCTTGACAATGTTACCACTCTTTTGGTTTTTGCTCCTATTTTGTTTTCTATTTCAGACGCCACTGGAATCGATTCATCGGAATTAATAGTTCTCGGGATACTTTCTTCAAACGTAGGTGGTATTTCAACAATGATAGGAGATCCACCGAACATATTGATCGGTTCAGCAAGCCGTTTAAGCTTTTTGGATTTCATGATAAATTTGGCACCAGCTTCCATTCTGATTTTGTTGTTCCTGCTGAGAAGATCTATCAGTAGCATAAAAGCGACAGAAGAAATCGAACAAAATTTAAGAGCATTTGCTGCAACTGATCCAAAGAGTACTGTTACAGATTTTTCAAGATTGAAGCGGTTGCTCGTGGTTTTTATCTTCGTTCTAATTGGGTTTATTCTTCATTCTTTTATAAACGTTGAACTATCTTTGATTGCCATGCTTGGAGCAGTTGTTTCACTCGTAATAGTTGGCAAGGATTTCGAAGAAGTTGCAAAGGAAGTGGAATGGAATACGCTATTTTTTCTCATAGGATTGTTTATACTCACTTATTCATTGAAAGAAGTTGGGCTGACCGATATTATAACAAATGCACTTTTGAAACTCTCTCACCCCTCGCTTATAGCAATGCTTTTAGTCTGGATATCAGGATTTGGAGCAATGTTCTTGGGTGCCGTTCCAACGACAACAATACTGATACCTGTAACAAAATCTATGGTAAACCTCGGGTTACCATCTTCATTGTGGTGGGCAATTGCGCTGGGAGCTGGGTTAGGTGCATGTGGTACTACTATCGGGGCTGCGGTGAATATGGTTGGAGTTGGGTTGCTTAAAAAGTTCACCAATCGGACAATTAGTTTCGGTGAATTTCTGAAAAAGAACATACGCTTTACGTTACTAATCTTAGCTGTTTCTACAGGATACATTCTCCTAGTTTTCAAATTAGGCTGGTGAAATAATAATGATTCAAATAGTTAACGTCCTGGCTGATTATGAAGAGTATCTGCTTCACATCAGAAGAGTATCTAGGAACACTCTTAAAGCGTATGTTGTTGATGTTAGGGGGTTTCTGGAGTATCTTTTTCAAAGGAGTCTTCAGCTGAACGCATTCTCCTATGTCGATGCAGACGAGTATGTGCGGTATCTGAGCAAGGAAAAAGCTTTGGCAACAACATCAATCGCGAGAAAAGTATCAGCACTTAGAAATTTCTTCGCTTTCTTGGTACTGAAAAACATTTGCGAGCGTAATCCCTGGGAAAGATTTCGAAACCTTAGAATCCACAGGAAACTGCCTGATTTTTTATCTCAAAAGGAAATTCAAATGATGCTGGCTTTAGCTTTGGAAACCAGTGAGAGGGATTATCTAGTACTGTCCTTGCTTTACTACTGCGGTTTGAGAGTAAGTGAACTATGCAGGCTCACAACTGATGATATTTCATTTTCACCAGCGTTTGTCAAGGTTAGAATGGGAAAAGGAAAAAAAGACAGAATTGTACCACTTAATCAGTTTATAAAGGATCGATTGGAGAGTTTCATATTGAAATATCAGTTGAAACAGGGTGACTACCTTTTTAATGGAATTCATCCAAGTACTGTTTTTAGAATTGTCAAAAGGTACGCGAAGAGATGTAACATTAACAAAGCGATACACCCACATACTTTAAGGCACTCCTTCGCAACTCATCTACTACAAAGAGGTGTTAACATAAGAGTCGTACAAGATTTACTTGGGCATTCCAACCTTGTTACAACAAGTGTTTATTTGCATGTATTCGAACGTGAAAAATTCGAGGCAGTGAATAAATTAGTAGAGGAGGGCTAATGTGGCTGGAAAATTAGTTTTGATAGTCGGACCAATGTATTCTGGAAAGACAACTGAGTTGCTGTCTTTTGTTGAGATCTACAAGCTTGGTAAGAAAAGAATTATGGTTTTTAAACCATCGCTCGATTTTCGCTATGGAACATCCGTAGTAAAGACACATACTGGGCTTGAAGTTGAAGCTATGTCTGTTGAATCGCCAAAGCAAATACTCGATCTTGCCTTTGGTAAGGTGGATGCTGTTTTCATCGATGAAGTGCAATTCTTTGACAAGGATTTGTTCAAAATTGTGCGTTACTTAATTGATTCCAATATTGATGTTTTCTGTTCGGGTTTGGATATGACTTTCAAGCAGAACCCCTTTGAAACGACAACCTTATTAATGGCTATTGCTAATGAAGTTATAAAGAAAAAGGCTGTCTGCGAAATTTGTCGTGAATACAACGCAAATCTAACATATAAGCTCACCGAAGGTGAACAAGAAATAGACATTGGAGGAAAAGAAAAATACATAGCAGTTTGTCGAGATTGTTACAACAAATTGATTGGGGAGAGACAGACGTGAGTGAAAGAGTATTAGTTATTCCTTCAGAAGAGATACTTCAGATCGTGGGTAATAGTGAGGGAATAATAAATGTTGAATACTCAACTATTCAAAATGTTATAAGCCAGTTTGGAGTCTTTATTGACCGTGACCGCGCTGAAAGTGACGAAAACTATCGTCAGGTTATACCATATGTCGTCATGAAAGAACAGGACAAATTTCTTGTGCTTAGGCGCACTACAAGGCAAGGTGAAAAAAGGCTTCACAACAAAATATCGCTAGGTGTTGGTGGGCACATAAACCGTGATGATAATGAGCAACCTTGGCAAGCCTTTTTGAAAGGTATGGAAAGAGAAATAAATGAAGAAGTCAGGGTGAGAATTCTCAACTTGAGTTATCTTGGCCTTATAAACGATCTTTCAAGTCCAGTGAGTAGAGTTCACGTAGGAATAGCGTTCGTTGCTGACGTGATTTTTGAAGGTTTGAATGAGCCAGATATGTTTACCTATACTTGGTGTAAATTAAGTGAACTTGCTAAATTTTTACAGCACATGGAGGGATGGTCATACATAGTTTTTCAGGAATTGAGAAGGCTTATGCAAAACTGAATCTTTACCTTGATGTAATTAGAAAAAGAGAGGACGGTTATCACGACATTATAGGTTTGTTCCAAACAGTGGAATTGTATGACGAACTTATCATAACTTTACTGGATAGACCCGGGGTTATTATAGAGTCAGACGTCAGAATTGATGGTAAGAATCTTATCGAAAAAGCTTATGAAGTATTCTCAAAATATTATGATGTGTGTTTCGGGTTGAAGGTTGTATTGAAGAAGCGAGTACCAATAGGTGGGGGACTTGGTGGTGGTAGCGCAGATGCAGCTGCGATTCTAAGGTTTCTTGCCAAACACCTCGCCGTTCCAAAAAACGATTTGATTCAAATTGCAATGCAAGTAGGCTCAGACGTACCATTTTTGATTTTCGGTGGTACTGCGATTGTCGAAGGGAAAGGTGAAAAGTTGACACTTCTTGAACCCATTACGAATTACAGCGTAAACATTTTTTGCCCAGATCTAAGTATTTCGACGAGAAACGCATATCTTCAGCTTTCAGAAAACGATTTTTCGAAAGGGCCAAAACCTGTTCAGGAACTTTACGAAGCTTACAAGAAGCGCGACTTTTCAAAGGTTAAAGTTATGTCTTATAACGTTTTTGAGAAGCATATAGCTCCACAGCATGAGAAGATTGTAAAAGCACTGGAACGCGCTTGGCAGGAGAATCCTATAGTTGCCATGATGACTGGCTCTGGTTCATGCGTTTTCAGTGTTCATGAGGGAAGAAAAGCCAGTTATGTCTTTTTACATCCAGATGAATAACAATGGAGGTGTTCAGATTGATAATTGACAAGTTTTCTCTTAATGGGAAAGTGGCTATTGTGACAGGTTCAAGCCGTGGTATAGGACAAAAGATTGCAGTTGCTTTAGCTGAGGCTGGGGCTGACATAGCCGGTGTAGCAAGAGGTGATCAAGAGGAAACAAAACAATTTATAAATCTATTTAATAGGAGATTCCTTGCCATTAAGGTTGATCTCACACAAAAAGGTGCAGCTGAAGAAGTTCTTAAACAAACGATTTCTGAATACGGTAAAGCCGATATTTTGGTCAATGCAGCTGGGGTTATTCTTAGAAAGAATTTCGTTGATTTTACAGAAGAGGAATTCGACTGGGTTATACAAGTTAATCTCAAATCTGTTTTCACCATGTCACAGGTTTTCTCCAAATATTTGATCAATACTTCAAGAAGGGGAAAAATAATAAATATTGGATCGTTGTTGTCTTTTCAAGGTGGCATATTGATCACTCCCTACACTGTTTCAAAGCACGGAGTACTCGGACTAACTAGGGCCATGGCAAACGAGCTGGCAAAGTATGGCATAAATGTTAACGCTATCATTCCTGGATATTTTGAAACAGAAATGACAGCAGCTCTCAGGGCTGATCCAGAGAGAAACTCAAAAATTCTCGATCGCATTCCTATGGGGCGATGGGGTAAACCAGAGGAACTAACCGGTGCAGCTATTTTTCTTGCAAGTGAGGCCTCAGACTATATTACTGGTAGCTATATAATTGTTGATGGGGGTTGGATGTCTAGGTGAAAATTATACAGCTTGGTTTGCTGCTTCTTTCTTTGAGTGCATTTTCTTTTGTTTTTACGTTTGATGGTTGGATTGAATACGACTTTGCTCAGCCAGCAGACGAGACTAAGTACGGTGTAATAATACCTGTAATGGGGGGGATTTTCAAAGCAAGTGGTGGTTTCAGACGGGATAATATTGTGATCCCACCTTACTCAGATTTTCTCTGGAATAACTACTGGTTTTGGGATGATGGATTCTTCTCGTATTCAAACCAATTTTTGGAGTTCGAGATAGGTGTTAAACGGCATTCAATTGGACCTGGTAGAATATACAAACTTTTCGTTGAGGAAAAAGGTTTTTCTTATCCATCAGTACATTTTAACGTGAAAGGGATTGAAAAATACTTTCGTGTTGAAACATTGTGGGGTGGAATAAGGCTTTTCGAAGATGGGGCCAAACCAGCTAAAGCTTTTAATTACAGATCATTGGTTTTCTCACCAATTAAAGGTTTTGAGATGGCTTACGAGGAAAGCGTTTTATATTTGTATAGGAGCTTTGATCCTTACTACTATTTTGTACCAATTCCTGTCCCAGGTATACAAGAATTTTTTCACTTGAATGCTCCCTGGAAGTCTTCTTACGATGACAACTCTTTAATTGGGGGTTGGATTAAGTACTCTAAGCAGAATTGGGAAGCATATTTTGAGCTCCTGATCGATGATATAAACATGAACAGGTTTTTGAACCCTCAGGGCACCCAAAATCCTGACAAGATAGCATTTCTCTTTGGTTTTTCCGGAAGTAGTGGATCAGTGAGAGTCACATACGAAATTGCCGGCGCAACTGCTTTCACATTTCAAAGGACGCATGCAGCTAAGCCTTACGAATATGTCTTCTTTGAAGGATCGAACTTGCCTATTGAAATGAACATGATAGGGTACAGGCACGGTGAGAACAACATCGCGTGCGGGCTTAGATTTGAGTACAATGAGAATCCGCTTTATCTTTGTTTGGAACTTGAGAACGTGATGCATGGAACAAGAACGCCAGATCAGCCTTGGCATGGAAGTTCACAACCTAGTGGGACTCATTGGTTGATAGGAGATCTAAAATCTCAAATTTCTCTGAGGATGAGATTTGCGTACAGCTGTTACAACCTTTACCATGGAATCGATAAGATGACATTCGGTGTAAGATGTGGCTTTATAGGCGATAAACCCTTCGTTGGGGCTGATCTTTCTTTGCTACTTAATTTTCGGAACTTTTAGATGGGTATAGATTAAGTTCTTGCTTTTTATAAAAATAGCTGTGTGCTAAAATATTATGCTGTTACAATTTCAGCTATTTTATGCTCGAAGGATCTCAATTATTTCAGATTTATAGTTTTTTATCAAGTGGCCAGTTTATGATGCTTGCGAAATCTTGGAACCGTAGCTTGGTGGAAATACAATAACGATGTATGAGCAATTGATAGCTGTGGGGAAAACACTTTTTCGGATGTGATAGCATGTTTTCTTTCTCAGATTTTCAGGCAGCATAGGAGGTGTATTCCATGTCGGCACTGGACAAATTGTACACCTCAGTAACAATAGTAACAATGAACGTAGATGGAAGAATGAATGGAATAACGGTTGCATGGGTGACTAGGGTGTCATGGGAACCAAAAATTGTAGCTGTCTCGATAGGAAAAACACGTTACTCAAGAGAACTTCTTGATGAATCAAGTAGATTTGCGATATGTGTAATGGGTGAGAAAGGTAGAGATGTGGCCGAATATTTTGGTACAGTTTCTGGTAGGAAAGTGAACAAGTTTCAAAAGTACTCATATCAGCTTTCCAGCGGTGGATTACCTATTCCGACAGGAACGGTGGCGTACATTGAATGCAAAAAACTGAAACAGGTTGAGATTGGAGATCACATTGTCTACTTTGGATTGGTTGAGCTAGAGAAAAGTTTAGATGGTTCACCACTCATCTTTGGTGAAGGGCGAATAATTTAGAAAGGAGGCAAAAAATTGAAAGGATTGATTCTTTGTGCCGGAAAAGGTACTAGGTTGAGGCCTTTAACATACACAACCGCTAAGCATCTAATACCCGTTGCAAACAAACCTGTCATACTGTACAACTTGGAATTTATGCTTCAGGCTGGTGTTCGAGAGATTGCAATTGTTGTTAGCCCCGAGAATGAAAAACTGTTTTTGGAGGTACTTGGCGATGGTTCGAAATTTGGTATGTCTTTGACGTATGTAATACAGCACGAACCAAAGGGAATTGCTCATGCCGTCTATCAGGCAAAGGAGTTTCTGAAATCTGATCCTTTCTTGATGATCCTAGGGGATAATCTCATTTTTGAAAACATTGAAACTATTGTCAAGGATTTTAGTGCCAGCAGTTTTGATGCCACGATATTAGTGTCTCAAGTTCCTGATCCAAGAGCTTATGGTGTTGCCGTTCTAGAGAACGGGAAGGTTAAATATCTCGTTGAGAAACCTAAGCAACCTCCAAGCAATCTTGCGATTGTTGGTGTCTATTTGTTCAAACCAGTGATTTTCGAGGCAATTGAAAATATAAAACCATCTTGGCGAGGCGAACTCGAGATTACAGATGCAATTCAGTACCTGGTTGAACGTGAGCGCAATGTGACAGCGCATCTGATAAGTGGATGGTGGAAAGACACCGGTAAACCGGAAGACCTCTTGGATGCGAACAGAAAAATTCTTGATTCAACGAAGGAAACATACCTATTGGGTACCACCGATGAAAATACTATTATTCAAGGGAGAGTTTGTGTTGGAAAGGGTTCTTTCATATCAAATTCTGTGATTCGTGGTCCTGTGATAATAGGAGAAAATGCTAGGATACTCAACAGTTATGTAGGTCCTTACACAGCAATAGGTAATCATGTGACTCTTGACAACTGTGAAATTGAGAACTCCATTCTAATGGACAGATGCTCAGTAGTTAACACTCCATACAGGCTTGAATCCTCGATCCTTGGTAAAGAATCCAAAGTGCTTAAAGACAATAAAATTCCCAAGGCTATGAGAGTGATACTTGGAGATTTGAGCTCAGTTGAGTTATAAAAGAGCCCCCTGAAAGGGGGCCTCGTTTATTTTTGTTTAACCCAGTTGGCGATCAAAGGAGCTGCTACAAAAATTGAGGAATATGTTCCAACAATAACTCCCACAGTCATACCAAAGGCAAAGGGTTTAATCACATTTCCAGCAAACAAAAGCAATATAAAGACTACCACAAATGTAGTCAGTGAAGTGTTAATGGTTCGCGTTAAGACTTCAGAGGTGCTTTGATTGATTATTTCAAAAACGCTCCGGCTCTTAAACTTTTTTAAGTTTTCTCTTACTCTGTCGTAAATTATTATTGTGTTGTTCAAGGAGTATCCAATAAGTGTTAGCAGGGCTGCAACAGCAGGAACATTGAGCTCGTAACCAGCCAATGAGAAGAATCCAAGTGTTATCAATACATCGTGAATTAAAGCAAGAGTTGCACCAACCCCGAAAGTGAAGTTAAATCTAAGCGTTATGTAGGCTAAGATTGCTGCCAAGGTTATCAATATGGCTTGCCATGTTAAGCCCCTTATCTCGTGTGCAGCTGATCCGCTGGTCTCATTAAAAGAGACAACTGAACCTTTGATTCCTCTTTCTGCAAGTTTTTGCTCTATTTGATTCTGTAGTTCCGCCTTTTCTTCAATCTCAAACGTGAATGGTAAAGTAATGGAGAATTTCTCAACGCCCTCTGCCTCGCCCACTGATCTGATTCTTGTCACTCTTGCTGAGGCGAATTTTTGAGAAATCTCACTTATTAACAATCTGACATCTGATTCCGAAAACTTTGTTCCTTCAACTCGGAGCAGAATCTCAGATCCACCCATGAATTCCACACCGAAGTTAAATCCTTTTGTGATGATTGATATTATCGAAACCAAGATCAAAATGAATGATATACCGATGAAAACCTTTCTCTTACCAATAAAGTCAAAATATTTCACGACTTTGCTCCCTCCCCTTCAATAGCTGGTTTACGTATCAATGAACTCATAAGGTCAGTTAAAAGTCTGGATAAGACTATGTTTACAAAAAAACTCCCTATTACACCAATTGTTAAAGTGATAGCAAATCCTTTTATCGTTCCTGTTCCAAAGTAATAAAGGACTAGACCAGCTATTATGGTCGTAAGGTTTGCATCGAACAGTGTTATGAAAGATCTCTCAAAGGCCGTATTTATGGCAGCTTTGATAGACTTTCCCATTCTCAGCTCTTCCTTGATCCTCTCAATTATTATTATGTTTCCGTCAACAGTTGTTCCAATTGTGAAGAGTATACCAGCTATACCCGGGAGGGTAAGAATAGAACCAGTAGCAGCCAAAACACCCATTAGTAAAAATGTATTATAAACAAGTGCTATGTCTGCTATGATGCCTTGGACTCCATAAAAAGCAACCATGTATATCAACACAATGATCAAACCAATTATCCCTGCTATCAGTGATGTTCTTATAATGTCGGAACCCAATAATGGCGCCACCCATCCAGCGGATACCTTTTCCAATCTTGCTGGTAAAGCCCCACTTCTTAGTATAGCTGCCAGCCGTCGAGCTTCTTCTATTGAGAAGTTTCCAGTAATCTCTGCTTTCCCGTCTGGTATAACCGATACAACATATCCAGCAAATTGAACAGTATCATCAAGTACTATAGCCAACCTTTTCTCCGCGGACGAAGGTGTTCCAATCACATTTTCTGAGACAACAAGTTGTTGGGTGATCTTCCTAAATACATCAGCGTCATCCTTGGCAAGTTCGAACGTAACCTTGTAACCAAATCTGCCAACACGAGTCTCCGGAACCGGGTTTGCAGATATTATTTTTGGTGAGACTAATCTTAAATCTCTTAGAAGCATGATTTCCTCGCGAACAAGGTACCACTTGTTTCCTTCCCTGGAAGGTAACCACACAGCCTTCTTTATCTTGGCTAAATCTCTTAACCTTGGGTCACCTTCCGGATTGGACTGCGATTCGTCCAGAACTTGTGCAAAATAAAGGACACCAGTTGAGCCGATTAATTTTTCTGCCGTGATTGTATTGGTAACACCTGGTATTTCAATAACTATAAAAGCGTTGTCTTCTCGGAAAATCCTTCTAAGCGTTGCTTCGGTGTACCCAGCTGCATCGAGTCTATTTCTCAAAACCATTAAGACATTATCTACAACATCCGATGGATTTTCAACGTTCTCTTGTACATCGACTCGATATTCAAGGCGTGCACCGCCTCTTATATCAAGCCCTAATTTTATTCGTTGAAAAATTGAGGCCAAACCAGTGTAGGTTCTCTCTTTTGTCGGCCAAAGCAAAGACAAAAAGGCTAGGAAAATTACGGATATCACAATAACAAGTCTTATCCGATCAGATTTTATCATTCATTTCCCTCCTCAGTTTTCTTCTTTATTGTTTTCCCCCTTAGAACCTTCTGTTTCGGTTTCCTTAGTCTCTTCTTTTTCCTTCAAGATTGATGCAATGGCTCGCTTAGTGATCTCAAGTTCTGTAGTCATAGCCGTCTTAATTTTCACAGTATCCTTCCTAATGTCAACGATTTTTCCAACAATTCCGCCGATAGTTATAACCGTATCACCACGTTTCATGTTACTTATCATTTCCTTAAATTGCTTTTCCCGTCTTCTCTGAGGAAGGATGATGAGAAAGTAAAACATTGCGAATAGAAGAACCATCAGAAAAATAAAACTAAAAGTACCACCAGTTCCAGTGGAAGTTGTTGGTGCGCTGGTTGCGCCGGGCGCAGCACTGTAAATGATGTTCATCTTTCTCTACCTCCTTTTAAGTTTCTGATTGATTTTACCAAACTTTTCCGAAAAACCAAGGATATTGTCATTAGTAAAATGAGGTTAACAAAACTGAAGAAAAAGTCCGAAAGTTCAAACACCTCTTTGCTGATGTATGCGAAAATTAGAGATGAAACCTTTGATACGGAAAAGGCAAGTATTAACGAAAGCATCAAATTGTGAGATTTTTCATAAGTGAGACCAGCTACTAAACCGAAGAAGGCTAGTTCAACTACACCAAAGATCAACACTTGATCAATTATCCCAGTGGTTGCAAAAACCCCAGATATTTTGGCAATAGGACCAACAAAAGCCGCAGCAAAAGGACCTTGTGCAATTGCGCAAAATGATGTGAAAACATGAACTGGAGACAAAATCACTTCTAGAAGTCTCACGCTGACTAGACTAAGCAAATACTCAAAACTTGTACTTAGCGAAATCCAAATCAATGCGTAAATCACTGCCATTTTAATCATTCTAAACAACGTTCCTTTCTCTTACAACTACTCTTTCTAGCCTGTCTAAGTTTAGCTCCGACAGGTCCACATGCAAACTCTTTCCATACACTATCAATTCAGCTATAGCTTCACCGACGGCTGGAGCAAGCATGAAACCATGTCCACTGAATCCTACGGCGTAATAAAAATTTCTGATTTTTGGAGATTCGCCAATTATTGGTTGAGCGTCAGGAGACATATTATAGTGGCCAGACCAATGCCTGACAATCCTTATGTTTCTCAAGAAAGGAAAGATCCTGATCATCTTTTTGGACATTTCCTTTTCAAATTTAAATGTGACATTGTTGTTTATACCAGGTTCTTCGTCGGGGTCACCTTGACCCATTATGAACTGTCCATGCTTGGTTTGCCTCATATAGAAGTTACCAGAGAAGCTAATAGCCATTGGATCAAAAAAGTTCTTTACAGGCTCAGTAACCATTATCTGATGTCTATAACTCTCAGTTGGCAGATCCATTCCAACCATTTTTGCAACTTCTCTCGAATAAGGCCCTGCTGCATTGATTAATATTTCCGCTCTTACTTTTCCTTTTGTTGTATGGATTACGAACCCAGTGTCCTTATCTTCGATTCCAATAACTTCAGTATGGGTTAATATCTCAACACCAAGATTTCTTGCGGACTTTGCGTATGCAAAATTTACCAAATGTGGGTTCGCGTGACCATCAGTTTGGCAGAAAGTAGCAAGTTTCACTCCCGTTGTGTCTATGTATGGATACTTCTCTTTCACCTGTTTGATGCTTAATATTTGTACATCCAGTCCAAGTCCACGCTGCATCTTTACATTTTTCTCAAATTGTTTTGCTTCCTCCTCATCGTACGAGAGAACAAGGTAACCACCTTGCTTGTATTCAACATTCATTTTGGTTTCTTGCTCGAGTTTTTCGAAAAGTCTCACGCTTCTCATAGCCAGAAGAACATTATTTGGGGAACTCCATTGCTGCCGAATTCCACCGGCACAGCGACCAGTTGAGCCAGAACTCAAGTAATTCTTCTCAAAAACTATCACATCAGTCTTGCCAAGTTTTGCCAGATGATATGCCACTGAACAACCAACGACTCCACCACCTATAATTGCAACTTTGTACTCACTTTTCATCTTCAATCTCTCCTTTTGCTATCGACTCCATTTTTATCGGAAGTGTTGGTGGTCTGAACGATGGTTTGAAAACATCACCAACAAGCTTTGACAGCTTTCTCGATAGTATTCCAAGTACAATTGGTCTGCAAGTTCTGCCACCACATGGTCCCATACCAAGCCGAAGATATCTTCTGAGCTCTTCGTAATCTGTGTATCCTTCTTCAATTGCTTTTTCTATTTCTTCTTGCGTAACTTCTTCACATCGGCAAACTATTTTATTTTCAGTACACTTGACAGTAAAGCTTCTCACTTTTTGTGCAAAACCTGCTGGTATAGAGAGATAAACTATGTTCGTTTTCGTCTTAGATCTTATGACTTTTACAACTTTTGCTTCACAGACTTTAACACCATCTCCGTCTAGTGCAATTACTTCTTGACCTTTCTCTGGAATAGGCAAAAATTCATACGGAATACCTATAAGATCATGCCCTGGCTCGAATTCTTCTTGAATCATGAAGATTGCAAGCCCGGGGCATTTCGTAACACAGATGCCGCAACCATTGCATTTGGAGTAATCTATTATCGGCAGACTGTTGATATTGCCGGGAACCTTTATTGCGCCGTTTGGACAGGATGTCTCACAAGGATTGCATGGGATGTTTTCGTAGCACTCTATTACGGGGCGGAGTCTCCCTTTTGGTCCAATGTCAACTTGACCTTGCTTTGAGTATGGTATAGCTTGCTGTGGGAAGAATCGCTCTAGCCCTTTTCTGACTTTGTCGGAAAATGGACCGGATCGAAACTCCAATAATTCTTTGTGTAAACTTTCTAGCTCTTTACCAACATCTGCATTGCATAATTCTTTGGCTACTACAAGTCCAACAATTCTACCTTCAATCATTGCTGTAGTAGCCTCTTCAATTCCTGAAAGATCTCCCGCGACGAAAATGTTTCGGACATTTGTTCTCATGAGTTGATCCCTGAAAGGCACAAATCCACCGAGCTCGGGTATATACTCAATTCTCACCCCAGCCATTGATGCAAGCTCTATTGAAGGCTGTAGTCCTGTCGCTATGCATATTGTGTCAACAGCAAATTCTCTTTCAGTACCGGGTATTGGTTCTAAACGGTCATTTACAGCCATCACAACCGCTCTTTCCACTCTGTCTGCACCAATAGCTTTCTTTATTGTATGTCTCAACAATATCGGGACACCAAGCCTTTTCACTTTTCTGGCATGTACATCATATCCACCTACCTTGTCCATAAGCTCAACTATGGCTGCAACTTCTGCACCTGCTTGTATAAGCTGGTATGACACAATTAAACCTATATTTCCTGACCCAATCATCAAAACTCTTTTCCCTGGAAGTGTTTTGAACTGATTCATTAACGTTTGAACTGCACCTGCACCATAAATACCAGGAAGATCATTGTTTTCGAAAAGGATAAACCTCTCAGACGCTCCCGTCGCCAAAAGGATATACTTAGGCTTAACTTCGAATACAAGATCTTTTTCCCTATCGTAAGCTGCAACAACATCTTCATATATTCCAGTTACAGTCGTCATCGTCTTAGTAATGACATTATTATTGAGTTGAGATATCAATTTTTGGGCTATTTCATACCCACGCACAGATGCGTAGAAACCTTCGTGACCAAAGAACTTGTGAGTCTGTTTTACAAGTTGTCCACCAAGTTCTATACCTTCGTCGATTACAAGTGTTTTCACGCCTCTTTTGCTTGCTTCAATTGCCGCGCTTAGTCCAGCAGGTCCACCTCCGACTATGAGAAAATCTGTGGTTATCATACAAGTTCACCTCTACCATATTGTCTTTGAATTTTCATACCATCTCGTATGGGTGTTATACATGTCCTAACATTTGGCACACCGTCGACTATCATTAGACATGAAGAACATTTACCAATTGCGCAATAGAAACCTCTTGGTCGGTTATGTTCCGTATATCCAAAAATATCTATTCCATTTGCAACAAGTGCCGAAGCTATTGTTTCACCCTGATATGCTTCAAGTTCCTGCCCCTCGAAATAGAATTTCAGCTTCCGCCGCGACTCGATATCCAGTATTGGATGCTTGAATATGCGCCTGTTCAAGACTCCTCACCTCGCGTATCTTATAAATGTATGGGTTTTTCAACAACACCTTCCAAAGCACCTAGTATGCTTTCTGTGAGTGTTGGGTGAGGATGAATGGATTCTTCAAGCTGATAAGCTGTCAACTTGTTTCTGACAGCTATAACAGCTTCCATGATCATCTCGGTCGCATTGGGCCCGACAATTGTCATTCCAAGAACTCTTAACGTGTCTTTGTCAGCGATTACTTTCACAAATCCATCCTTTTCGAGCATTGTTCGTGCTCTACCATTGGCGCTAAACGGGAAGGAGAAGATCTTCGCTTTTGATGGGTCAGTGTCTTTTTCCTTCAAACCAACACTTGCAACTTCTGGGGTTGAGAAGATAACATTTGGCACTGCAGAATAATCCATTCTTGCATCTTCGCCGCAGATATTCTTTGCCGCAACGATTCCTTCATACATTGCAACGTGTGCTAGCATTATCTCGCCGCGCACATCACCAACAGCGTAGACGTTAGGAATATTAGTTTGCATTCTATCGTTTGTTTTAATTCCCCTTCCAATTTGCACGCCTAAGGATCTGACACTTTCTGGAATTAATGGTTTTCTCCCTACAGAAATCACGACCTTGTCGAATTGTTTTTCATACTGTTCTCCATTGGTCTCTATGATGCACAAGAAACCTTTCTCAGCAGTCTTAATCTCAACAATTTTTGATTGCTCGTAAATTTGGACATTTCTCTTTTTCAGGGATCTTGCGACTACTTGTGAGACATCCAAATCTTCTGTTGGCAAAATATGTGGCATAATTTCAACTATGGTTACGGGTACTTTTAAAGCAGAAAAAAACGTAGCCATTTCAATTCCTATTACTCCTCCTCCAACAATTAAAACACTTTCCGGCAATTCGTTCATCTTGAATACATCATCACTTGTCCATACGCCTGGTATTTGATCAAAAGGTGGAATAAGCGATGGAAACGATCCTGTTGCGATTACAAGGTTTCTTGCCTCAAAAGTTTTACCACCTACTTTGACCATACTTGGTGACTCCACTATTGCCTCTCCAAACACAATCTCAACACCGTATTTCTTCAACAAGTACTCTATACCTTTCCTTGATGCCAATACGACTTTGCTCATGTGGGAAAGAATCCTAGAAAAATCGAAAAATATGTCGTTTACTCCTATGCCAAGTTGAGAGGATTTCTCAAGAATTTCTGTGTATAAATGAGCACTACTTAGCAAAGCTTTTGTCGGAATACAGCCCCAGTTGGTGCAGGTACCTCCTAGAAAACTCTTTTCAAATAAAACAACTTTCTTACCTCTTTGCGCTAATTTGATTGCGCTCACATAACCTCCAGGTCCTGCACCTATCACCGCTGCATCGTACATTGTTGAATCACCTCCTAAAGTACTTTTGCCAATCTATTGTATCATTTTAGAAATAGTAGCGGAAAGAAGGATTATTGTGGAAAATTGCTAGAAATCTTCACCAGATTTTTGATTTTTACGTGACTTTGTTTTTCTTGCTATTTCCGTTCCAATGATGAATTGTGAGGATAAGCAGTATCCAATCCGTGCAGAGAGTATCTACACTGCTTCAAAACGGATACTTCTCTAAAATAATTTGACGAGCATCATTGTTTTTGAACTAGATCAGCTATCATTCTTTTTTGCAAATGATTATTTTAGGCGATTTTCTCACTTGTATTGATCGAAAAGCAATGACGTTTGGATACGACGAACAGTAGAGGCAGCGGAATTTTCCGGTTCAGTTCACTCTTTTATATTTTCGAGAAAAGCCCTCACCAAATCTGTGAAAATCTCTGGTTTATCTATGAAGGGCAAATGACCAGCTTTTTCTATTACAAATACTTTTGAATCTTTTATTTTTTCATGAAACCACCAAGCGTGATCAACTGGTATTACGGAATCTAGATCTCCCCAGATGAGCAATGTTGGAGTAGTGATTTGATCTATATTTTGCATAAGTACATTTGTATCTAGGTTTTTAACAAGATTTTGTATCACCTTGTATGGGGTTCCGTACATGAGAGAATAGTTTCCGAGGAAATATTCTTCATCAAATTTTTCCTTGTCAACAAGCATTTCAATCCATGCATTTTTGAGAAATTCATAGTTGAAAAAAACTGTTCTGACAAAAACTTGTGAGAAAGGAAGATCTAGCAATGGCATGGAACGATTTGAATCTGTGATCCAACCAGCACTGTTAGACAATATCAATTTCTCTACTGCGTTTGGATTATCAAGTGCTAACCACATTGCTACTTCTCCACCCATCGAATGACCCAGAACTGAGTATCTTGAAAAACCAAGTTGAGCAACAAGAGAAGATACTACTTTGGCAAGATATCTTCGAGAAAGCGGTTTCGTGATGTTTTTCTCAGATAATCCGAAACCTGGTAAGTCAACTGCTATTACTGTAAAATCTTTCGAAAGTTCAGAGAGAATGGGTTGAAAATTAGTTGAATTTCCCATGAAACCATGAATCAGCACTAGTGGTTCACCTTTTCCTAGTTTTTGATAGGCTACTGTTATTCCATCAACCATTAGAGTGAAATAATTACTCAAATCAAGTTTTTTACGCCCAATTTCAGCAATTTTTGGATCACAGCCAGTTAGAAGAACAAGGAAAATTGGTAAGAGCAATGCGAGTATTTTCATCTTTTCACCTCTCTTTGCAAATTTTGGTATATAAATTACAAGGGAGGTATTGAGTTGAACACTATCGTTAGGATCCCTACCAAAAAAAGAATAGCACTAATTGCTCATGATAGGATGAAAAAGGATTTGGTTGAATGGGTATTGTTTAACAAAGGAACATTGTCAAAGCACGAACTGTATGCCACTGGCACAACTGGAGCTATGGTGGAAAAAGTAGCAGGTTTAAAAGTTAACAAATTTAAAAGTGGCCCTCTGGGGGGTGATCAACAAATAGGAGCCCAGATTGCTGAGGGAAAAATAGATGTCTTAATTTTCTTTTGGGATCCATTGGAACCCTTGGCTCACGATGTCGATATTAAAGCACTCATAAGGCTTGCCACGGTTTACAACATACCGGTAGCAATCAATAGGTCGACTGCAGACTTTTTGATATCTTCGCCATTAATGCATGGAGAGTATGACAAAATACAACCAGATTACGAAACACAACTGAGCAAAAGAATACAGCAAGTTATTCAGGAAAACAGGTAAGTTAAAGAACAATTATCTTCAGCTATTCGAGAGAACAAAGCTACTTGTTTTTTGTTGGATATAGCCATTTTGCAAAAACCAGTTTACAGCATCTTTTAGAGACTCAAAAATTGGCCTAGGCATATAACCAAGCTCTTCATAAGCTTTTTGATGTGAATAAATGTATCCACGATTCAAAGTAAAGACACTGTATGGTGTTAGCAGTGCCCTACTTCCACTCAACTTGGACCATAGAACTGTTAGAACTGACGCGGGGTAAGCTATAAAACTTGGAAGGAGGATGCTTACTGGGTTACGACCAAGAATTTTGCTCATCATTTGTATGATTGCTCTGACGGTTGTATATTCACCACTTAGAATGTACTTTTCACCTCGACTTGCTTTCTCGGATACTTTTAAAATCCCATTTACCACATCACGAACATCAACAAAATCAAATCCGCCTTCTACGCCAGTCTTAAGTGTACCTCTACATAAATGAATTATGAGTGATCCCATTTCAGAAATTTTCCAGTCATATGGCCCTACTATGCCAGAAGGGAAAACTACAACTGCATCGTAACCATCCTTGGCTGATTTGAACACCTCGTTTGTGGCTATTGCTTTTGATTTTGCATAATGGCCAGTGACAAGACTAGGATCAATTGGAACGTTTTCATCTATAAGAGAACCTTTTCTCAGTTCTGCAAACGCATGAACAGAGCTCACGTAAACGAGTCTCGGCACGTGATTTTCTTTGCACGCTTGAAGAATATTTTTAGTACCCCCTACGTTAACATCGTAAACAAGTTTACTGTTGCCTGCGATTGAGATAACAGCCGCTAGATGATAAACTAGATCAACATTTTTGCAGGCTTTCCTCATTGCTTCAGTATCTCTCACATCACCTTTTATGATTTCTACGTCTAACCCCACTAGAGATTTGGGATCTTCGTTTGGGAGAACCAATGCCTTTATCTTTTTACCTTTTACTACTAGCGTGCGTATGAGAACATTACCCAGGTGTCCTGTTGCACCTGTGACAAGGATCATGAGACCTCACGCCCCCTTGGAAGTTTTTCACGCCTGTTTCGCAATAACCTTTGAAGCTTATTCTGATCCCGATTCGTTGCAGGACAAAGCTTTTGTAGTATCAGCGGTTCTGCAAAAAGAGTAAATATGCAGCCAAAGGCTATACCTACACAAAGTAAAACGGAAACGTTTCTAAAAAGCAAAAGCTGAGAGAAAACTAATACTAAGAACCCAGCTATTAATCCAAGTGCATTTGTGAGTATAGGCATTACGATGTTCTGAATGGTGATGTTGATATCTCTCGTCATTCTGAGATCGTGGGCAAGGTGAATTGAATAATCCACAACCAGTCCAGTTAAGATGCTTGCCACTATGGAGCTTGACATTTCCAATCGGATTTTTAAGACAGACATGAATACAAAGTTCATTAAGGCTGTTAGAGCTACAGGAAGGATAATAGTCATGGATAGAAAAATGTCTCTAAACGCAATCAGAACTGCAATGAAAATGAATAATAAACTTATGAACAACGTCTGAAGCTGGTTTTTGACAATTTGTGAATTCATCTCTTGAACAACAAATGCTACACTCGCTAAAGTATAGGAATAGTCTTTATAACTCTCCAATATTCTTTCGATTTCTTGCTTGATTTCAAGTGATCTTGTATAACTCTCTGATGTCATATTCACCATAAGTCTAATTGTTTGGCTGTCAGCGACAAAAAAAGAAATAGCTGGTTGAAAACGACGAGCAAGTAGCAATGTAGGTATTGGGTAGGAAATTGGAAATTGAACCGAAGAAATGCCATTTATGTTACGTAGTTTTTCAATTATTTCATGAATAATCTCCCCATCTGTTAAAGTGAATACTGAAGATTTTCTTAGAACAACATAAATAGGTTCTCGATAGGAGAAATTGTCTTTCAGTATTTTCACTGCTTGACCAACATCACTTCTTTCGCTGAAATAAGAAGCTTGATCCATACCAATTGTAAGATTTTTCAAAATCAGAGGGGTAAACAAGATTAGGATTGTTATCGCTATCAGTAAAGCTGTTCCAATCTTTCTTGAGTTCAATTTCAAAATGAGAGAAGTTTTAACCGATTTTCCATTATTTTCTTCTAGCAACTCATAACCGCTCGTAAAGAGGAGTATAAAATTCAAGATCAGACCTGTTGATACAAGTAATCCCATTTCCCTAAAGGCTTGGATGTTTACAAAGAGAAAGGATAAAAAACCTGCCGCAGTTGTTGCCATCGAGTAAAAAATTGGTCTGAACATCTTTTTCCTGACGTCTTTTCCAAATCGTAGTACACCATTGTAAAAATGAAGTCCATACGCCGAACCAATAACTATTAAAAACGATATAGACATTACAGTCATGACGTTCAAGACCATTCCAAAACTTAGAGCGACAGCGAATACTAAAACGATAGACATGACAGGATAGAAAAGGGCAAGCAGGGTTGCCTTTAGGCATCGAGTTTGAATAAAGAAAACAAAGAGAATAATGGCAAACATTATTGCCGGGTAAAGTAAAGACTGCTTTAGGATTTCCTGAAACAAATAGTAGTTAATTACTGATTCCCCAAACAAAAGAGGTGAGAATTCAGAATACGAAAGGAGTACTCTTCGAATCTCTTTGATAACCTGAGGGTCAAACTTGAGATCATTCCTTGGTTCAAGAACGCAATTCAAGAGAATGTATTTTCCATCAAAAGAAATGAAGTTTCTTGCCTCCGGATCTTCCAAAATCTCTCTGCTCAAGTTGTTACCGTTGAAATATGCTTTTTTGAAAGGATAATTTAGCACGCTGACAACACTTTTTACACTTCGAAGATCTGACAAGTTTCTTTGTAACTCCGCGAGTTTTGTTAAAGCTTCACTTTCAAAAAAGCTACTTTTTGCTCTTACTACGACTATCACTTGTGTACCATCGGCAAACGTACGAGAAACTTTTACCAAAGATTTGACATGTTCGTTTTTTGTCATGTCCAGATTCTGACCGGCTTTATAACCTGGCAGAAAGACCAGATGGCCCGATTCAATTTCGATTCTACTTAACGTTATAAGAAGGCAAATAACAAAGGCTACTAAAAAAATGAAGGTATATTTGTACTTTTTCATGTTAAGTTGCCCCCGAGGCGATGTTCTTTTCTTGATTTGATGGATTGTTGAAAAATTCTAACAAGCGTGTGAAACCATCTGATATTACTTGCATATCCTTTGGCGGTAGAGAACTTGCTACTTTATCAATCAGCTTTGAGAGCTGTTGAATAATTTGTTCGCAAAGTTCAATGCCATTTTTGGTTAGTTTAACCTTCACGATACGCCTATCGTCGTTTGATTTTTGCCGCTCGACAAAACCTCTCTGTTCGAGCGAATCCACTAAGACAGTTATATTCGCCTTTGTCATGGCAAAGTCAGTCGCAATTTCGCTCATTTTCTTCGGACCTTTAAAGGCAAGATAAAGTAGAACGTACAAACCCAGACTGCTTAAGTTCTCGGCTTCTGCATTAAAAACAAGGTTCTTGGAAAAATTAAGAACCAGATCAAATATCATCGCAAGAATTTCCCTTGAGTTCGTGTTCACATGTACCACCGATGAGATTATATAGTTAAATTTATTGATTGTCAACTATTTTAACTATATTCTGTGCTAAAAAAGGTGCCACGAACCCATCGTCGACTTATCTAAACCGGGGCATAATTGCGCCTCCAGCTCCAGTCAGGCACCCCTGCGGCACACGGTGATAACCGCTTATGGCTGCTTCCTTCCGGACCTGACCAGGTTCACGGCTCACCATTGCACAGGACCCAACCTTCGACGCTTTCAGCGCAACCTGTTTCCCGACATAGACAGCCTCGGATGGGAATTCAGCCCCGCTATGGCGGGTTTCGGGTACAGGGGACCGCCAACCCCCCACCTATCGTGGCACCATTCATTATTATACAGAATTTTCTGTTTCTTACAATCCTCTACATGAGCCGAAGTTATTGCTTGCCGGCCATATGTACAAGTTGTGGTAAACTATCGAAAGTGGAGGCGATGCGGCCGGATGGCCAAGATTTTGGTTGTTGATGATGAAAGAAACGTTAGAAGCTTAGTGAAGAGGATTTTAGAAGAGCAAGGGCACCAAGTTGTAACACTTGCGACAGGTGAAGAAGCATTGGTTGAATTGAGAAAGAATGATTTCGACTTATTAGTACTCGATTTGAAACTTCCCGGAATATCAGGAGTAGAGTTGCTCAAAAGAATGGCGAATGAGGGTTACACGTTGCCAGTTTTGATAATTTCTGGAATAACAAATGCAATACCGATTGTTGAGGCAATGAAAAATGGTGCAAGTGATTATCTTTCAAAACCTTTTCCGTCCCAGGACCTTCTAAAAAAAGTGACAGAGTTGCTCCGCAGAGAGGAGATCAGCTACGAGAAGCTTGTTCGCAGAATAGAAGAAAAAATAGAACACGGTCGCATTGATATAGCGGAAAAGATGGCACGAGAGCTTTTCGCGATTCATCCATCTGCGGAATCACATTATATATACGCACTTATCATGAAAAAGATGGGTAATGCGGAACTTGCCTATAAGCATCTAAAGGCTGCTTTAGCTTTGGACCCAAATCACAGAAAATCACTCGAGGAGATTGCCTATTATGAGGAGACGCGTTGAGCCTGTTTATGCAATAGTTGTTGGATGTGGGAAAATAGGATCAATTGTTGCGTCACGCTTGTCTGCATCGGGAAAGAATGTTGTTGTAATCGATAATGATGAAAAGTCTTTTGAAAGGCTTACGGATGAGTTTACAGGTTTCAAGATTGTCGGAGATGCAACTGAAATCTCTAATTTGAGAGAAACAAAAGTTGAGCACGCGGATATTCTGATAGCGACGACAGGAGATGATAACACAAATTTCATGGTGGCAACTATTGCGAAACAGTATTTTGGAGTCCCATTGGTTCTGGCTCTTGTGAATGATCCAAACAACGAGACGATTTTTAGAGAATTCGATATAGAAATTGTCTCACCCACTTTGCTGTCTGCAGAAGGAATATTAGCTAGGATTGTTCAGGAGGGAAAACTTTGAAAATAGTTATCATTGGAGGATACCGAATTGCCTACCATTTGGCAAGAACCATGATATCCAAGGGTTTTCATGTTTACTTGATAAACAGAGATCCTGATGTTTGCAGGGAACTAGCGCACAGATTGTCTGCGGTAGTAATACAAGGTGATGGTAGCAAGAAAGAAGTTTTGGATCAAATTGATTTCTCTCCGGATGACATTGTCGTGATTCTTACAAACACTGATAGAGATAGCTTGATCATCTCACAGATGGTAAGAAAATACTATGGGGTGGAGAGAATAGTCACGATGGTAAATGACCCAGACAACATAGATGTTTTTCATGCATTGGGTGTCAAGGCTGCTGTAAGCCCAACCAACCTGTTAACTCGAACAATACAATCAATGCTTTTTTCTGAAGAAGTTGAAGATTTCTTTCTTGTTGAGGAGGGTAAAGTAGTATTTCTAAAGTTGGAAATACCAGAGACATCACCATCTGTTTACAAAAGTTTGAAAGAAATTCAGCTTCCCAGCGAAAGTGTTCTTGGTGGAATAGTAAGAAATGACCTGTTTGTTATTCCGCGAGGAGATACACAACTTTTGCCAGGTGACAAGATTTTTGTAATATGCGAGCCTACTGTTCAAACGCAAATTATTAAAATTCTTGTTGGAGAATGATAGATGAGAACCTTGGAGAGTTACTCTATTGTCACAGGTTTACTTTCACGATTACTTAGAGTTTTCTGCATAATTTTGATTATTCCATTGGTTTTCTCTGGCTTTGCGGGGGAAATAAATAGCTGTGGATGGGCGTTTGGCCTATCTATATTTATATCCTTTGGGCTATCAGTAGCGCTCTCATTTGTGCACGGTTCCACAGATTTACCACAGGTAATCACGATCAGAGAGGGAGCCTTGATCGTTTTCTTCTCTTGGACTCTGATTATATTTTTGTCAGCATTACCGTACGTCTTTTCGGGTGTTTTAACTCTTGATAGGGCATTGTTTGAGTCTGTAAGTGGTTGGACGACTACAGGGCTAACCGTTATGCTTGACATTGACTTGGCGCATAGAACGATTCTCTTGTGGAGGAGCATGACACAGTTCCTCGGTGGAGCAGGTTTTGCAATTATCGTAATGGGTGCAATCATTGGTCCAACAGGTTTTGGGCTTTATCGTGCAGAAGGACGCGTTGATAACATTGTCCCGAATGTGCGTCACTCCGCCAGGATAATCATGATAATTTACTCAGTATATGCTGTGGTTGGAACATTTGCTCTTTTGATAAGTGGGATGAATCTTTTTGATGCAGTTAATCACTCTTTGACAGCCTTGGCAACAGGTGGTTTCTCAACTAAAAGTCAAAGTGTTGCCGCATTTGACAACCTAGCGGTTGAATCTGTTTTAATTATTTTGATGTTTCTCGGTGCAACTGGTTTTGGAATTCATTACGCTTTCTGGCAACGAAATTGGGCTGCGCTGAGGAAAAACAGTGAGCCCAAGCAAATGATCTTACTTATCTTGATTGGAGCTAGCTTCATAACCTTTTCCAGTCGGAAGATTCAGCAATTTTCAACTATTCATCTCAGAATGGCCCTATTTCAGGTTGTGTCGGCATTGACTGGAACAGGGTTTTCTACCACCGACTTAAGATCATGGTTAGCGTTTCCGGCTGGTCACCTTGTACTGGTAGTTTTCATGTTGCTTGGTGGATGCATGGATTCTACTTCTGGAGGCATTAAACAATACAGGTTGACAGTTCTTGGAAAAACTCTCATTGCTTCATTAAAAAGATTCCTTTTGCCGCGTAGCACAGTTTTCGATGTCGAGATATGGAAAGGTACTGCAAGGAGATATTTGGATGCTGATCTGATAAGGGAAGCTTTTCTCGTTAGCAGTTTATATGTTGTTTCCTACGCGATTGGATCTATGGCGTTGGCCTTGCAAGGTTTTTCCATAGAGGAATCTTTATTTGAATTTGCATCAGCGCTTGCTGGTGTGGGACTTTCATGTGGTATAACTAATTATCATATGCCAAAACTTGCACTTTGGACACTAATGCTGGGAATGTTTTTCGGAAGATTAGAATTTCTTGTGATATTGTATGCCGTTTCCAAAATTTGGAAAGATATCTCACATATCTTTTCTCGAAAATAGACCACTGTTTGAAGCATCTCTTAGATACATCGGCCAACCAATATCTGGGGTATCATCTATTTTGTAAACAATCAAAGCCTTTCTGGATGGAACAATCAGATAACCTGTATCACTAAGGATAGGATAACCACTGGCTTGAATTGGCAGTTTTTCTCTGTAAAAGGGTTTCCCATCAGTTTGGTTCATCACGATAAGTTCATCCAGAGTTATCAAAATCAGGTAACCCGAGCGTGTTGCAACTAATCCTAAACCCTTTTCAAACTGAGTTTTCCATTTTTCTTTTCCTGAAAAATCAAAGCAGAAGATATTACCATTTTCATCAAGAGCGAACAATTCTTTTCGTGTTGTGATCAACTGCTTGAAAGCACTTCCATTTGTAATTGTCCAGGCCGTTTTACCGGAAATCAGTTCTAAGCTGTAAAGTTGTTCATCCAGCGCCACAAAGGCAAAGCTGTCCGAAAGCGCCGTTTTGGCTCGTTTCGCACTTCTTAAGATAGATGACCACTGTTCTTTGCCTTCAAAATCGATTAGTTTCGCTATACCGAGCCAATCTACAGTTAGGATTCCAAAATTTTCGTGAACAACCGGTGGGCATACAAGCCATCCATTCAAAATCACGTATCTGAGTTGTTGTCCCAATGAATTAAAGAGATACAGCTTGCCATCATCAGTTGTAACGCAGAACCCTCCTGGTGTTACTGCGCACGTAATACTAACAGCGCCATCAATCTTTATTTGCGTCACCTTTTCGGAAAGCATGTATACATTTTTATCCCAAGAACCAAAGACAACTTGATTCGTTGGGAGAATGACTGGGTCACAAGTTAAGATGAATCCAATCTTTTTTGTTTCCGTCCTACTTTTTTGCTCATCAATGATCAAAAGCTCACCAGTCATGCTCAGCGCATAGATAACACCATTTTTAAAGGCAGGTGATGAAACAATCTCGAGAGGTAAATCAAAGATACTGCGCAATTCAATAAACTTCTTTGAAACCTGTGCTGAGCTTTGTTCTTGGGGTACAGCCTCAGATGTTTTAACAGATGCTTGTGATGATTGGGTAAGGGAACTAGGTTGAACGATAGCCGTAAACTTTACACTGTTGCCGAAAGTGAGAAGTGATTTAAAACTTGTGAACAAGACATTTACTGCCTTAATAGTTCCATCGTGTAAAGTCACGTAAATGTAATCATTATAAAAACTGAATGATTTCGCTTTTACGTCGAGTTTATCAAGTACTTGAAAATCGTTCTGCCTGACCAGCCATAACGTTCCTTTTGAATCTAAAAGCACAAGATTATTGCGAATTTTCTCAACCCACCGTACATCCTGCGAGAGACGTACAGTGGATTCCAAAATAGGGACATTTTCATTGAACTTCATCGTATAAAAGCGTGACTTCGACCATGCATATAAAAAGTCTCCGGATACCTGGATCCCTACAAATGGTTCAGGTCCAGAAATTTCCCAGAGTTTCGAAAGATTTTTCGTGTAAGCAACAACTTTCCCTTGTGAGCTCAGAGTTACCAAGGAATTTTTATAGGAAAATAACGAACTGATAGTGTGCGCAAACGTATGGCTACTTCTAAAGGACAAATTTGAATCATACAGATAGAGGTTGTTTTTACCAAGGACAAAGATTGAACCATCCTCCAAGATCGTAAAATCAACAGCATTCTCGGCTAGATCAACCGTTCTCAAACTTTGATTGGAATAGTAAGCAGAAAACGATTTATTGCAAAGAACGAATAGTGTTGTTCCCCTCGAATCGATTTTTAAAACATTTTTCACACTTAAAACAGATATTCTCGTTGGAATAAGGGGTACAGATATGTCATAAAGTTCTATGATATCGTCTTTAACAACAGCAAGAGTATTAGAAAAAACTATGGTTGCCAGTATAATTCCAATAAGTACAATACTTATTCGCATCTACACACCTCATCTCGGTCTCAGCGAAATCCTTCAGCAACATTATACAAGGTTAGTATGACCAATCTAAGAGTCTGTGTTGAACAAATTCGAAGTTCCGCCTATACTTTGAATTTCTGTACCTCTGCGGTTAGTTTTTGTACTAAACCTGAAAGTTCTGCGCCTTGTTCACTCACTTGTTGTCCAGCCTCTGCCTGTTGTTTTACCGCGGAGGTTGCTTCTTCTATCTGCTTTGCTATTTCCAAAACCATTCTTGTTGCATTTGTCATTGCACTACTCATTTCTTCTGTAGATGCACTTAGTTCTTGTGCACTTGCCGCAACACCTTCTATTATCGTTGTTATTTCGTTAATCTCACTGAGTATGTTTGTTATTTCCTTCATTACAATAGCTGCTTGTTGTACCGTCATTTCAACTTGTTTCACTGACTCTTCGGAGTCTTTTGCAGCTGCTTCTGCAGAGTTGTGGATATTCTCAAGTATTGTCGATATCTTCTGTGTCGCGCTTTTGCTCCCTTCTGCTAGCTTTCGTATTTCATCTGCTACAACCGCAAATCCTCTTCCAGCTTCCCCTGCTCTAGCTGCTTCTATAGCCGCGTTCAAGGCAAGAAGATTTGTCTGCTCAGCTATGGTGTTTATAGTTTCAACTATTGTTCCAATGTTTTTTGCATCTTCGACAAGTTTCTTCAAGGATTTGTCTATTTTAAGTGATCCGCCTTTCACTTCGTTTATCATTTGATCTATTAGTCTTATTCCATGTTCTCCTTTGTCTGCAGCTGCTTTTACCTTCTCCGCTTTATCGGTTAAGTTTTGGGCAGCTCTCGATAGGTTCTGAGAACTCGCGGCTGTTTCTTCTATTCCAGAATTAATCTCCTCTATCGATGCAGATACACCTTGAGAATTTTTGTTTATGCTTTCCATTTGTGCTGCTAGTTCTTCATTTGAGGCTGCCATCTCTTCAGATAGGCTAGCTAGATTTTGAGCCACAGAGTTCACTTGGTTTGTGAGAATTCTAACTTGATTTATCGCGTTTCTCAGAGCCAACGTTGCTTCGTTTATTGATTTAGACATGGTTCCTATTTCGTCTTTTGTATCCAACTTGCAGCTTTTTGTAAGATCACCCTGTTTTAGAATTTCCGAAAAACTAACGAATTGTAAAAGTGGTTTTGAGATATACTTTGAAGATATCAACCATCCAAGGCTCAATCCTGCGGCTATAAAGGCAGAAATAATCAAAACCAAAAATCTTGATAGTTGATTAGCGCCGGCGTAAAGGTATTCATCGAGCATTCCGTAGCTTAAATACCAGCCATATTTTGACCTGTAGTAAGCAACTGTTCGCTTAACTTTATTGACTTCATAGTGAACAAGCGTAATTTGATCGTTGGAAGAAAGTAGTTGTTTAAACCAATTCTCTTTCGAAAGATCCATTCCCTCAAGTTGAGAGATTGTGTGAGCAAAAATAATTCCCTGCTCACTGACAATGCTTTGAAAAACATCTTCTCTCCCCATAATTTCTTTGGCTATTTCGTTCAGTAAGCCATTTAATTTCAGCTCAACCCAGGCAACACCAAAGACTGATCCAGTAGAATCTTTCGCTGCAGTAGCAACGGAAATAATGCGGTCTTCCCCTACTTTTCTCAAGTTTGTGAAAACTACTTTGTTCGGGTTGGCAGCGGCAACCTGATACTCTGGCTTTCTTACCACATCTTCTTTTAAAGTTCCCTTGTCTGTCATAACGGTACCACTGTCAAGTCCAAGAGCGGCGCCAGCTACATAGTTCTCCATCCCCTTAATCAAATCTGCAGGGTCGGTAAAACTTAGTTTAGAGAGGCTTTCAAGGACCGGAATGAGTTTATCCATGTACGATTCAAAGAGTTTTCCATTCAAGAAACAAGTTCTTTCAAGACTGTCCATTGCTAGTGCACTGATTGTTTGTCTTTGCTTGTTATCTGTGAAAAAATAAACTAACAAAAGTGGAATTACAGAAGAGATTACAAGTAGCACCAGAACTTTAAAAAGAATTTTGAGATTCCTCATTCTTATCAACCTCCCTCAAATTATTATACATGCTACAAATCAAAGAAAACAATTCAGATCATAAGTCAATTATATCTTGTAAAACGTGAATTTAATGTATTAAACAATATTAAACATTGGCCTCAACATAAGAATTTTACTTTCTCTGAGAGTCACTTAAACATGTACATTCCGCTATCATGTGCATTTTGCTATCATTCAATAGTGCAGTTATGTGAAAGAGTAAACACCTCACTGAATTCATTTGGAAGTTAAAAAAGTGATGAGCAGTGCATTCACATGATGGAGTTGAGGAAGGCTTATAGCTGCTAAAAATAATGGTGGCCAGGGACGGAATCGAACCGTCGACACCTGGATTTTCAGTCCAGTGCTCTACCAACTGAGCTACCTGGCCATTTTTTCAGTGGTGGGTGCGGCAGGACTCGAACCTACGACCTTCTGCTCGTAAGGCAGACGCTCTCCCTCTGAGCTACGCACCCACCTAATTTGGCGCCCCCAAGGGGATTCGAACCCCTGCTTCTGGCTTGAAAGGCCAGTGTCCTAGGCCGCTAGACGATGGGGGCATTTCATTTTTACAATGCCTTTTATATATTACACTACATCTATTGGAAGGTCAAGATAGTTTTTCAAAAATAGCGGGAGGTGTAAACCTCCCGTCTGGTCGGGGCGACTGGACTTGAACCAGCGACCTCTTGCGCCCCATGCAAGCGCGCTAGCCAAACTGCGCCACGCCCCGACTACAAGTTAATTCTATCACAAATCCGAAATCCTTCAAGCTAGAAGATACTTCTACCCTCTGAATCAATCGCTACAATCAGCGGGAAATTTTTGACCTTCAGAAGGTAGATTGCTTCTGGACCAAGATCTTCGAACGCAATTAATGAGATTGATTCGGTATGTTGTGAAAGAGCTGCAGCTGCACCGCTAGGAGCAACGAAGTATACTCGCCTGTACTTTTTACAAAGTTCGGTCACATTTTGCGTCCTTTTTCCTTTCCCCACAGTTGCTAGAACACCAAGCTCGTACAACATATGGAGGTATTTATCCATTCTTGCACTTGTCGTTGGGCCTATTGCGAATTTTCCATCTTTCATTTTTGCAGGTCCAGCGTAAAAAACTATTCTTCCCTGGAAATCTATAGGCAGAGTTAATTGGTTGCTAACAAGTTCCTGTAATCTCTTATGAGCCATATCTCTCATCACAAGGAATTCACCAGTGTAGTTAATCTGCTCACCCGCAGTCAATTTCAATAAGTTCAACATCTATAATCCCCTTCCTGCACAAGTAACAGTCGACGGATATCGCCACTGGTAATGTAGCAATGTGTGTGGGAAAGTACTCAATGTAAGCCGCATAACAACTTATACCTACGCCAAGACCTTGATAGCCTATGTTGAGCTGATTTATTCTTTGACAGATTTCACTCTCAAGCTCTGCATAATCTGTGTCCGAGTTGGGTTCATCCTTTGTCAAAGCGATTTTTGACATTAGCATTGCTTTCTCGCTGCTACCACCGATCCCTATACCTATTTTCAAAGGTGGACATGCATTCCGGCCGTTTTCAGCGATGTGCTCAACAACTTTGTCGATAATCATCTGTTTGCTGCAACCTGGTTCGAGCATGAACAATCTAGAAAGATTTTCGCTGCCTCCTCCTTTGATCAAAAACCTTATTTGTGCAGCTTCTTTTTCCCAGTGTATTACGTGAACGATTGCAGGAGTATTGTCTCCGGTATTTCGCCGTTTAAACAACGGGTCAGATACAACTGCGTAACGAAACGGATTTGTTGTGTAAACTTCACGGACGATTTGGTTCAACAAAGTGAAAATATCACCAAGAAAAACATTCTTCCCTACAAATATAAAGAATTCGACCATACCAGTGTCTTGACACAGGGGCAAGCCTGTTTGTTTTGCTATTTGTATGTTTTTCCTCAAAATGTCTGCGAAAGGTCCATTATAAAGCTCTAAATGATTTGATACCAATTCGTTAACTACAGTGTTCGCTTCAAAAAGTTCTTTAGACAATCTGGTTTTCAATGCATCAGCATCGATTGTAAATATCCTCAAGTTTTTCACCTACTTTCCTTGGCTGCAATGATAATGATACAATAAAAATGAAAAAAGACTGCTAAGGGGGTGAACCCTTTGTCGAGGGAAATTCAATTTGACAAGCAAAAGAGTCAACCGAGGCTTGTCAAGGCGCCACGTGGTAATCAATTAACGTGCAAAAGCTGGCAGACAGAAGCAGCGATGCGAATGTTGATGAATAACCTTGATCCAGAGGTTGCTCGAGATCCAATGAATCTTGTGGTATATGGTGGTAGCGGCAAAGCAGCTAGAAACTGGGAATGTTTTGACAAGATTGTTGAAACTTTGAAGAATCTTGAGTCTGACGAAACCTTACTTGTTCAAAGTGGAAAACCCGTTGCTGTGTTTAAAACACATGAGTGGGCTCCAAGAGTTCTTATAGCGAACTCACTTTTGGTTCCTAAATGGGCAAACTGGGAATATTTTCGAGAACTGGAAGAGCGCGGTTTGATAATGTTCGGGCAGATGACGGCAGGAAGCTGGATATATATAGGCACCCAGGGGATACTACAGGGTACTTACGAAACCTTCCATGCTGCTGCGAAGAAATATTTTGGTGGAACACTGAGGGGCAGGTTCGTCTTAACAGCTGGTCTAGGTGAAATGGGAGGAGCTCAACCTCTAGCTGTAACTATGAATGATGGGGTTGTACTTGCTGTCGAAGTTGACAAGAGAATGATTGATAGACGTCTGAAGACTGGATATTTGGACACTTGGACTGATAATTTAGATCAAGCTCTCAAAATGGTCAAAGAGGCTTTGAAACAAGGTAAACCATTGTCGGTTGGTTTGTTAGCCAATGCGGCTGAAGTTCATCCAAAACTTGTTGAAATGGGTGTGATTCCAGATGTCGTGACGGATCAAACGGCCGCGCACGATCCTTTGAACGGTTATGTTCCAAAAGGTATAAGCTTTGAAGAAGCTTTAGAACTGAGAAAAAGAGATCCCGACGAATATTTAAAAATGGTTTATACATCTGTTGTTGATCATGTCAATGCAATTTTAGAGATGAAAAAGCAAGGAGCAAAAGTCTTTGAATATGGCAATAACATCCGTCGATTAGCCTACGATCATGGTGTAAAGAATGCTTTCGACATACCTGGTTATGTTCCTGAATACATAAGAGACCTTTTCTGCCAAGGTAAAGGGCCGTTCAGGTGGGTTGCACTTTCTGGTGATCCACAAGATATTTACGAAACTGATAAGAAGGTGTTGGAGCTCTTTCCTGAGGATGAGCATTTGAAAAAATGGATCGATATGGCTCAGAAAAAAGTCAAATGGCAAGGTTTACCAGCCAGAATTTGCTGGTTGGGTCAAGGTGAACGGGCAGCAATGGGTCTTGCTATGAATGAAATGGTAAAAAAGGGACAACTTAAAGCCCCAATTGTTATTGGTAGGGATCATCACGATACAGGTTCGGTAGCTTCGCCTTATCGTGAAACGGAAGCTATGAAAGATGGATCAGACGCCATCGCAGATTGGCCTATCTTAAATGCTCTGCTGAACACTGCAAGTGGAGCTACTTGGGTTTCTGTTCACCATGGTGGTGGTGTTGGAATAGGTTACTCAATCCACGCCGGTATGGTCGTAGTTGCCGATGGAACTGAGCTAGCAAGGCAAAAGTTGGAAAGAGTGTTGACGAATGATTCTGGCATAGGTGTGATAAGACATTTAGATGCTGGATACGAGATTGCCTTGGAAACTGCAAAGAAAAAAGGTTTACGATATCCAATGGCGGAATAATAGGAGGCTCAAAAATGGTTGAAGGCTTGAGAAACTTCTTTGAACAAACAGCTTTTAGTTCTGTAACCTTTGGAAATTTGATAATGTACTTAGTGGCTCTAGTGCTTCTATATGTTGCGGTGAAAAAAGATGCTGAACCACTGCTGTTAGTGCCAATAGCTTTCGGAATAATTCTTGCAAATATACCACCTCATTTGACTGGGATTCTGGATGAAGGCGGATTAATATGGTATTTGAAACAAGGTGTGAGTCGTGGTATTTTTCCACCATTGATTTTCCTTGGAATAGGTGCCCTCACTGACTTTTCTTTCATGCTTTCTTATCCAATAACCATATTTCTTGGAGGGGCTGCTCAGATCGGAATTTTTATAAGTTTTATTGTTGCCAAGACTTTGGGATTTGATCTAAAGCAAGCGGCTTCGATTGGAATCATAGGTGGGGCAGATGGCCCCACTGCCATTTACATCACGACGAAATTTGCCCCAGAATTGCTATCGGCTATCGCGATAGCTGCTTATTCATACATTGCTTTGATACCAATCCTACAACCTCCTGTGTCAAGGTTGCTTACAACAAAAAAGGAGAGAATGATAAAAATGCCTCCTCCCAGGCGTGTAACGCGTGTGGAAAGAATAGCCTTCCCTGTTGTTGTGACAATTGTTTCATCTTTTCTCGTGCCTCAGGCGTTACCTTTGATTGGTATGTTGATGGTTGGAAATTTGTTCAGAGAAGCCGGTAATGTTAAAAGATTGGTAGAAGGAGCAAGCAGATTTATACTTGATTCGGTAACCATAATATTAATGCTTTGTGTTGGTGCTTCGGCTAGAGCAGAGATTTTCCTTCGTCCACAGAGCTTGATGATATTCGCATTAGGAGCATTTGCGTTTATATGTTCACTGGCGGGAGGCATATTATTTGCGAAGTTTATGAATCTGTTTTTGAAGCAGAAGATAAACCCATTGATAGGTGCTTCTGGAGTTTCAGCCGTACCGATGTCAGCAAGAGTTGCGCAAAAAATTGCCAGCGAAGAAGATCCAACAAACTTCATACTTATGCATGCTATGAGTCCAAATGTAGCAGGGGTTATTGGCTCTGCTATGGCTGCTGGTGTTTTCCTAGCGTTAATAAAGTGAGGAGGAATAAATGTGAAGAAGCAGTTTGAAGTTCTTATAAATTACTCTTGGTGTAAGAGATGCGGGATATGCTACAGATTTTGTCCAACTAAAACTATAAAGAAGGGTCAACTTCTTGAGCCTGTGGTTGAAGATAGTTCAACATGTATAGGTTGCCTGATGTGTGAGAATTTATGCCCCGATTTTGCAATTGTAATAACTGAAAAGAATGCTGTTCAGGAGAGTGTTGAAAATGAGTGAACGTGTGCTAATGCAAGGTAACGAAGCATGTGCCTTAGGTGCCATAAGGGCTGGCTGTAGGTTCTATGCTGGTTATCCAATAACGCCATCTTCTGAGATTGCCGAAACCATGTCTGAAGAATTACCAAAAGTTGGTGGAATCTTCATACAAATGGAGGATGAAATTGCTAGTGCGGCAGCAATAATTGGAGCTTCTCTTGCCGGAGTTAAGTCGATGACGGCAACCAGTGGCCCCGGATTCAGTTTGATGCAAGAAGCGCTTGGTTATGCAATAATGACTGAGACTCCCTGTGTTTTTGTAAATGTCATGAGAGGTGGGCCATCCACCGGGTTGCCGACCCAACCGTCGCAGGGAGATGTAATGCAGGCCAAGTGGGGAACACACGGAGATCATGAAATAATTGCGATATACCCATGGAGCGTTGGAGAAACCTATAGATTGATAATCGAAGCCTTCAATCTCGCTGAGAAGTATAGAACCCCGGTAATATTCCTTATGGACGAAGTTCTTGGTCACATGCGTGAGACTTTTGACCTGCCTGATGAAAAAGATTTAAAAGTGATTCCTAGGTTAACAGAAGAGCAAATAGAAGAGGAGGAAATATACGTACCTTTCTTGGAACAGGACTTTGCAGAACCGACGCCGACACCGCTTGTACAAATGGGAAAAGCTAAGTTTCACGTTTCTGGTTTGGTTCATGATGAGTCTGGGTTTCCACAAGCTAGTTTTGAGGTCAGTGACAGGCTTGTGAGAAGGCTTTCAAATAAAATAAGAATTCATGCTGACGAAATAGCAATGTATGATGAGTATATGACCGAAGATGCAGAAATACTGGTAATTGCATATGGTTCAACAGCTAGAAGCGCAATAAAGGCTGTTAAGATAGCTAGGCAGGACAAGATAAAAGTCGGATTCTTCAGGCCGATAACCATGTGGCCTGTGCCTTCTACTAGGCTAAGAAAACTTTTAGGCCAAGTGGAAGGAGTAGTCATAGCCGAAATGAATCTTGGACAGTATGCAAAGGAGGTGCTTGCTCTTACTAAAAGAAACTTGAAGGTAAGATTGGTCACCAAAGTGGGTGGGGAGCTTATAACGCCCAAAGAAGTTCTGGAGGCAATTACATCGCTTCAGGTGGAACTTTCCGAATTCTAAAAAGCTGGAGGGAACGGTATGACTAATTTGTCTAGCTTGATTTCAATAGCTTTGAAAGTGGAAGCGGACGGTTTTGTTTTTTACAAAAATCTTTCGGAAAGAGAAAAAGACCAAGAACTGAAGAATTTTTTCTCCCGCTTGGCTGATCAAGAACGAGAACATCAACAAATTTTCAGAACCCTTATTGACAAAGTCGAGCAGAGATCTGGTGGCTTATCTAACTGGATAGAAGAAGAGACTGTTGGATACTTAAGAAGCTTGGCTGAAGTTTCAATATTTCCAAATCTTCAGAGAATGAAGCAAAACTTATCCCTTAGAGAAGCTCTTGATTTGGCAATCGGTGTTGAGAAAGACAGCATCATTTTTTATTCAGAGTTGATACCTTATGCCGCAGATGAAGCCGAAGTAATAAGGAAGATTGTCAGTGAGGAGAAACGTCATCTGTTGGATCTTTTATCCGTGAATCTTTGACCAAGGCGACTATCTTTGGCTTGAATTTTTTTCTGAAAGCATTATCGTAAAATCTAAGTAAGAGATAATAGCAACTAACTACGATTGCTGCAAAAAGAAGGCCCCATAAGTCACTGAAAACCCTGCTGGTGAACAAGAGTGAAGCAACAAACAGTATGGTTGGTAATGTGTACAGAAGCAGGGCAGTTTTCGTACCACTTACGTTGGGTATGTCTATTATTACGTGATCACCTGGTGCGACATTAAAGCCATTTGCATCAGCTTCTATATTCACAAACTGTTTGTCCCCAGTGCAAAACATATGAGCAGGACAACTTCCGCAAGCTGATGTTCTTTCTTTTTTCACCAGAACTTTTGAATCCTTAACTTGAACTACCACCATCTCTTCACGCGCCATGTTTGCTCTCCCTTCTGCTCCTCGAGTCTTTTTTTAATTGCTCTTCTGAGGTAACTAAACTCACTTCCTCGTGGTCTAGAAGATGGATTTCTGAAAATATGTGACAAAGCATCCGCCACAAATTCCTTAACTGGTACGTATCGATAGGTCTTGACCTTGACTAGTGACCTTAAAACACCTAATCTTAGGAACCCACTGGCGAAGAACATCAACTGTAAACCAACTATCGGGATTTCAAAAACCGTAAAAGATACTGGAGCAAGGAGTTTGGCTATAGTCCCACCAGTAAGTGCGCCGAGTAATCCTCCCACACCACCAAAAGCTGCGTAAACTGCGAAATATGCTGAAGACGAGCTCTGCGCAACTTCCATCGGTAACGTTAGGAAAGTCAAATTTATGGCAGACCAAGCTATTCCAGTCATCACTGCGTCTACAATCATCAAATAACGATAAGTTGACGAATTCATTAAAACCCATATCATTGGGATAAAGGCAACGATTTGAATACCCAATACTGCTATAGTTTTGTGACCATATTTATCGGACAATTTTCCCCAGACTGCATAGAAAGTCATTGCTACAAGGCTGCTTAAAATGCTTGTCAATCCGATGTAGGAAAATGGAACATTAACATTTTTTAAGAGATGATATGAAAAAAATGGCGACGTGAATGCGATTACAACGTTCCAAAGAAAGTAAAAACGACATAATCTCATAAAATTTGAGTCGTGAATAACCATTCTGATTTCTGCACTTGACTCTGAGACTTTGACAGGAACCTCTGGGATTCCTTTCATCGACCAGTATGAAATAAGCATTCCTATCATTCCTATGCCTATGACAAGTTCATATCCGAGAGGGTCCCCAAACTTTTCTATCAACAGGGTATACAAATAGAAGAACACCAAACTCGTTATGGAAATATAGATATTCCTCCTCCCAAAGAAACTGCCTCGTTCACTTTCCGGTATCAAGTCTCTTACCAGGGATGTCCAAACGTTACCAGCGAGCGTGCCAATCATTTGTGAGATCGCAAAAACTGTTACGAAAGCTAATGGGCTTCTTTTTGAAAACGGTAGCAAAATCATCAGAATGATCCATGGTGATCTTGAAAGCACATTGAAGAGGTTGACCAAGAAAGAACGTCTCGGTAACCTTTGAACGATTCTTGGAGCGAAAATTTGGAACACTTGCGCCACCATTGGTAGCGACGCTGTCACACCAATTAGAAACTCATCTAAGCCAAATGCCAATGCAAGTCCAGTGAAAACAGCGCCTTGCGTGAGTAGTATGTAGAGCGTCGAGGCAATGCCTTCTAAATTAAGAAGATTTCTTACACCTAAAGAGCTTTTCATCCTTTCACCACACCCAATGGGACGAGTTTTGCAACTTTCTTTGAGATTCCAAGGTTGTCTACGATTTCCACAACCCTGTCGACATCCTTGTAAGTTTCAGGAGCTTCCTCGACAAGTGTTTTCTTTTCCTTGCTAACCACTTCTATTCCCTTTTCATTCAAAGATTGGAGAACATCTTTGTAATTCATGGCCCTCAGGGCAGCCCTTCTACCGAGAACTCGTCCTGCGCCGTGCGCAGTACTTCCATAGGATAACTGCTCAGCCTTATTTGTCCCAACAAGAACATATGAAGCACTTCCCATACTTCCAGGTATCAAAACCGGTTGGCCAACGGATCTGTGGATCTCGTTTAATAACGGATTACCGGGGCCAAGAGCGCGGGTTGCTCCCTTTCGATGGATAATCACTTTTCTGCCGCTGTAGGTTTCAACCTTTGCTATGTTGTGGGCAACATCATACAGCAGGGAAATTTGTGCTGTTGGAAAGATCTTCTTGACAGCTTTGGTTAACATATGACCAATCATTTGTCTATTGGCAAATGCGTAATTTGCTGCACAATTCATCGCGCTGAAATATTTTTGACCAACTGGGTGATTGAATGAGGCGTTTATGAGTTGCTTGTCAGGAAGGTTTTTGTTATGGTCTGCCAATTTATCACGCATCAGCTGAATATAATCGGTGGCTATTTGGTGTCCAAAACCTCTGCTACCGCAGTGTACTGAAAATACGACTTGGTTTTTGAACAAGCCGAAGACTTTCGCTACATTCTCATTGAAAATTTCATCAACCCGTTGAACTTCGATGAAGTGGTTGCCGGCACCAAGAGTACTCAGCTCATCGAGTCCTCTCTCGTAAGCTTTATCCGAAACATCCTCTGAATTTGCAGGCCCGACTGTTCCTCCATCCTCAATTCTTCTTAAATCCTCGCTGCTACCAAAGCCATTTTCGACAGCCCACCTTGCACCAAGCTCACAAACCTTCTTGAGAGTCTTTTTGTCAACCTTTACAGCACCTCTTGCTCCAACGCCGACCGGGACTATACTGAAAATCTCTTCAAGCAGTTTTTTCAAAACGGGTTTAACATGTTCGAATGTCAAATCAGTCGTAAGCAATCTAACACCACAGTTGATGTCGAAACCTATTCCGCCTGGTGAAATAACACCTTCTTCAGTATCGAAAACCCCAACACCACCTATTGGAAATCCATAACCCCAGTGAATGTCAGGCATTGCTATAGCTGCAATTATACCGGGCATGAAGGTAACGTTAATTATTTGCTGAAGAGCCTCGCGAAATTCTGGGTTGTCAATTGTCTCTCGATCAGTAAATACTATGGCATCCACATTTTTTCCTTTTATTTGAAAGACGAAACGATCGATTTGCTTAACCTCCATAACCATTCCCTCCAATAACAATTATCCGACTTTTAGCCGCTAAGTCAACTGAATAAAAACAGGATTTGCATATGGTTGAGGAGGTTTTTGAAGGCGTATTATTCCATTTGCAGAACTTCGGCGTACGTCATCATGAGAGGTCCAACACCTTTTGGATCATCACTAACTATTTTTTCTGAGAGATAATATTCGTACGAGCCATCTCTGTAACGATTCTCGTATTGTCCCAGACCGGCCACACTGCATATATTTTCTAATGAGAACTTTCCGTTTTTTCTTACCAAGTATCTACCAACAGTCCCATGGAAGGCTTTTAGACCTAGCAACTTAAATTCCTGGTTAAGTAATCCAAGTCGATAACCTTTCAGAAAACTGTATGCGAACATTAGTGTTGCCGATGTTTCAAGATAATTTCCTGGACGAATTTGATCGACTACTTGATACCACATGCCACTTTCAGAATCTTGATAGCGTTTCAGACCTTCAGCTGCCTCTATGAAGATATCCTTCAGGGTTTCATGATACATTGGCTTGATCATCTCATAATCTCTTATAGTATCAAGAACGTCCACCAAAGCCATCATGAACCAACCTTCGGCTCTTGCCCAGAAAGTTTTGGAAAGCCCAGTGATTTTATCCGCCCAATTCTGAATCTTCGATTCATCATAACCATGATAGTAGAGGCTCTTTTCTTTGCTCCACATGTGTTTTCTTACATTCAGAAACTGGTTTACAACATCGTTCAAGACTTGTTCAAGGTGTTCAAGGTTTAAAAACTTTTTTGCGTACTTAACGTAAAACGGCATGACCATGTATAGTCCGTCTAACCAAACCTGATTGGGATATATTTTTTTGTGCCAGAAATTTCCCATTTTGGTTCTTGGATGGGTCAAAATTTGCTTGTAGAAGAGATCCAAAGCCTTACGATATTTGTCTCTTCCTTCGAGCTCGTAGAAGTCTATCAGAACACTGGCAGAGCAAATATCATCAAGAGCGTAATTCTCAACTGAATATCCTTTTACAGTTCCAGTTTCGTCTATGAATTCATCAAAGTATCTTGTAAGAAAGTTAAAGAACCTTTGTTCGCTTTTTACTCGATAAAGATCCAAACTGCCTTTTAAAATACAACCATCTTCGTAACACCAGCGTCCTTTGTATGGTTGGTAAGATGATAAATATTGATCGATGTATCTTTCAATCTTACTGTTCTTTTTCATTTATTCAACCCACCATCCTATTTCAACGCATAAATTGGAACACCATCCATATCGTCAAATTTTTGGTTTTCACCGGCCATGCACCATATAAAGGAGTAATTCCTCGTTCCCACACCGGAATGTATAGACCAGCTGGGTGAAATAACTGCTTGCTCATTTGCAACAACTATGTGTTTTGTTTCTGAGGGTAATCCGACAAAGTGGAACACGCGATCATCTGGGCCCAGGTCAAAGTAAAAGTACACCTCAGAACGTCTCTCATGAATGTGTGGAGGCATGGTATTCCAAACTGACCCTGGTTCAAGCATCGTTAAACCCATAACCAATTGACAGCTTTTACAGACCGAGGGATGAATGTACTGATAAATTGTTCTCTTATTCGAAGTTAAAAGGTCTCCAAGTTTGACAGGGTTTGCTTTGGCAAATTCAATCTTAACAGTCGGATAATGCGTATGTGCTGGAGCAGAACATATGTAGAATTTAGCGGGTTTAGCTGGGTTTTTCGAAAAAAATTCAACCACTTGTGTCCCCATACCAACATATAATCCATCTTTATTTGTTATTTCATAGTTTATTCCGTCAACCGAGACAATCCCCTCTCCTCCTATATTTATAATTCCAAGCTCCCTTCTTTCCAGAAAATATGCCGCTTTTAACTCAGCTCCGATGTCAAGCAGTTGTGATTTTTTGACTGGCATTATTCCACCGAAAATAATCCTGTCTGAATGCGAATAGACTAAGCGTACTTCATCGTCACCAAAAATTTTCTCAACGAGAAATTTGTCACGCAGCTGGCGTGTATCGTACTTGCAAAAATCTTGTGGGTGAACTTGATACCTTATTTCCATTTTGTCATTCCTCCTTGATGAGTCTATCAACATTTCTAGCAATTAGTTTCTCGCCAGTTAAAATTTCAATTTCTACGTCCTTCAAAATGATCTCTTCCACATTTTTCATCCACATACCCTGTTGGCAAATGGTTTCAGCTCCATCAAACATTTCCGGCTTGAAAGGTTCACAATTTTGAGAGATCTCGAATCTCACTTTTTCCAGATTGATTCTCTTTACTTTTCTTTCAGGTAATCCATACACGAATGTAGCCATTGATTTTATGTTTTTACAGCTAACGTTCTTAATTGAAACAGTTCCTATGTAAGGTGTCCTATCGTCAACTGCGGCGTCAACTTTATCTGAAGAGTACGACGGGTCATAGTCAGAACCGCAATTGTAGAAGCAATTGATTGTAATCGGTACGAACACACCATCCATTTGAACATTCTCAAGACTTATTTCGTCCACATAACCTCCTCTTCCTCGTCTTGTTTTTATCCTTAAGCCTCTGTCCGTGTTTACAAAAAGGCAGTTACTTATTCTTATGTTTTTTATGCCCGATGACATCTCACTACCTATGACGACACCACCATGTCCATGCTTCATAAAACAGTTTCGAACTTCAATATCCTGAGAAGGAACGCCAAATTTCTTGCTAGTCTCGTATCTGCCTGATTTTATCGCAACGCAGTCGTCTCCGACGGATATCTCGCATCCGGCTATTAGAATATTCTTACAGGATTCGGGATTTATACCATCAGTGTTTGGCGAATTTGAGGGATTTTCAATCTTTAGTGTGAGCAGTTTTACGTTTTCACAGAACAGAAGATGAACTGTCCAAGAAGGTGAATTTTTGATAGTTATACCTTCGATCAATATGTTTTTGCATCCGTTTAGAAAAATAGTTCTTGGTCTCCATGCCGATGATTTCATTTTCGCGTTGAACCACCATGTATCAAATCTTGCATTAGCGTCAATAACTCCCTGACCTGTTATTCGTACGTTTTCAACGTTGATTCCCGTTATTAGGCTTGCAAAACTTTCGGCAGGTTCACCTTCCCATGAGGAAAGGTAGAAATCACCGTATTTGGAGTACAACAATCCTGGGAGAATGGGGTACAGACTTCTTTCCGGTGCACCAAGTAGGACTGCATCCCTATGTATTTCAATGTTTATGTTGCTCTTCAAAAATATTGGGGTCAGCAAATAAGTACCACTAGGGAAAATAACTGTACCACCTTCGGGGCAAGATGAAATTGCGGCTTGAACCGCAAATGTGTCTAGGGTTCGACCATCACCTTTTGCGCCAAAATCTTTGACATTTACGGCGAAACCCTCTGGTTCAGTTTCAAACGATAGCCGCACATTTTTATTGGTTGGACCGTCGCAGATTTCAACAAGATATCTTTTTTCTGACTCTAGACCACAAATTGTTACAACATTTCTTCGAGTTCTTCCAAAGTTTTCGTTGTTAACGAAAATCTCGTACTGATAAGGCACAATGTAACAATATTCGTTAATTAGTTCGATCGTTGCTGTATGACTGGTCGCTGATAAAACTGCTGCTTGCAATCTTATACGCTCCCTTCTCAACCTTTCAAACCAGTTGTTGAAACGCCTTCAACAAAGTATCTTTGGGCGGCGAAGAAAATCACTATTGACGGCAACAGCGATATAAGCGACATGGCAATTATCACGTTCCATTCAAAATTTCCAGTTGTTGTGTCCATGGCCATTCTTAAGGCAATCTGTACAGGATATTTTTCTACGCTTGATATGTAAATGAGCGGGCCTAGGAAATCGTTCATAGACCACATGAACTGGAACAATGCTACGGAAACAACAGCTGGTCTTATATTTGGGACAAGAATCTTGAGAAGAATCTGGAACGAGTTACAACCATCTATTAAAGCAGCTTCGTCTAATTCTCTTGGTAAAGTCCTGAAAAACTGAATAAGCATAAAAACAAAGAATGCTTCATTCGCAAAAACAGTATGCGCGTAAAGCGGAACATAAGTGTCAAGAAGTTTGAGATTTCTCCAAAGCAAGTAAAGAGGTACAATCTTGACTGCCCATGGAAGAAACAGGGTAGCTATTAACAAACCAAATAAAAATTTTTTCAGTGGAAAGCTAAATCTTGCGAATCCATAAGCTACTATCACAGAAGATATGACCGTAAAGACAACCTTTGGTATAACGTATTTGAAAGTATTCAGAAAATAGTGAGCAAAAGTGTATTGAGTGCCAGTTTTCCATCCAGCCACGTAAGGTGCGAAATCTATTCGTTTTGGGACAAACCATACGGAGGTAAAGATCTCTGCGTTCGTCTTGAAAGACGCACCGATCAACCAAAGCATTGGATAGGCCATGAGAAATGCCCCAAGCGAGAGAATCATGTATCTCATAACTAAATCCATTATTTTTCTGCGTTTTGCCCTTTTCAGGATCTCAAGATTCAGCAGTTTTGTATCGGTGATGTCAGCGATGTGCTGATTATTTGATCCGAAATTGCGATTCGTCATACTTTCACACTCCCTTAGGAAGTGTAGTAAACCCAGTACTTAGATGATCTGAAAATAATGGCCGTGAATATCATAGTAACGAGAAATAGAAACCAAGAGAGGGCACACGCATATCCCATGTCAAAGTATCTGAAGGCACTGTTGTAGATCATCATTGAGAACAGATATGTTCTGTACAGTGGGCCTCCACCCGTTATCATGAAAGGTGCGTTGAATTCCTGAAACGCATGAATCAGTCCCATCACAAGGTTGAAAAAGATGACCGGCGATAACAATGGGAGAGTTATCTTCCAAAACACTTGGTTTTTATTTGCACCATCTACCATTGCCGCTTCGTAGTACTCTTTCGGTATATCACGAAGTCCTGCTAGAAATATGACCATTGCTGATCCAAATTGCCAAACTCTGAGGGTGCTTATTGCTGTAAGAGCCCCCCACTCTGTCGCGAACCACATTACAGGTTTTAAGCCAATGATCTTGAGAAACTGATTGATCAACCCATTATACTGAAATAAAAACCTCCAAAGCACAGCGATTGCTATATTTCCACCTAGTATTGAAGGAATGTAATAAATTGTTCGATAGAAATTAATACCTTTCAAACTACTGTTGAGAACTAATGCTATCAATAATGCAAAAGCTAGTCTCGTGGGAACGGAGAGCACGACAAACTTGAGTGTAGCAGACAAGGACACCCAGAACAGTCTATCCTGAAACATTTTTATATAATTGGCAAAACCGACGAATTTTGGCTCATAGATGATCTTATAATCGGTGAAACCGAGTATGAAGGAAGCTACAAAAGGATAGATTGTAAAAACAATCGTTCCAATGATCCAAGGTGAAATGTAAATCAATCCTAGATAACTTTTCTTAATTTTCATTTGTAAAGCATCATCCTTTCATTAATTTCAAGGGGCTGCACATAGCAGCCCCTAAGTCCTTTTGAGACGGACTATTTCACGATTTCTCTGAGAATTTCTTGAACTCTCCTATACATTTCCTTCGCAGCTTTATCAACTGTTAATGTGCCGTAAGAGATACTATCAATTATTTCTCTGTAAAGCGCTTGCAACTTTGCATCTTCAAAATATGGACTTAACGAAAACTTCGTTGGATTTGATTTGAGCAATTCCAAACCGTCAACCTCAAGCCCGGCGAGCATACCAGCTTCTTGAAGAGCTTTGAGAGCAGCATTGCTTGCAGGAACACCCCTGGTCAAACCAAGTGCTTTTGCAGCTTCGGGATCATTCAAAAGGAAGTTTAGAAACAGTGCGGCTTCCTTTGGATACTTGGTATCTTTGTTTATGGCAAATAGCATAGAAGGTTTGAAGAGTATACCGGAGTCTTTCGAATCTGGGCCTACAAGAATACCACCAAGAACTAAGTCCATTCCCTTTTGTTTCAAAGGTGTAGCGCTCTTTCCAACTGCACTTGTCCACTCGTACAAACCAGCAAACTTTCCATTCAAGAAGCTTGGAAGCTGTGCGATGGGAACATCTCCAGTCCCGCCTTCTGCAGCTATATCTTGAATCCTAGGAGTCACCTTGGAATCAATCATTTTCTTGTAGAATCCGAGTGCCACTTTTAAATCTTCTTCTGTCCAAATCAATTTTCCATCGGTACTGAGGAACGGTTTGTTGAGGACTTGTGTGGCATAAAGTACAGATATCAACCAACCATCGTATGAACCAGCAATTATTGGGTAGTAACCTTGAGGAAATTGTTTTGCTGCTGCAAAGAGGCTATCCCAGGTTTTGGGTATTGGTATACCAAATTGATCGAAGGTTGTCCTGTTAAACCAAAAAACCCGACCAGTGAGTGAAACAGGTATACCGTTCAGCTTCCCGTTGATAGTAGCAAGGTCAAGAATTTCTTTGGAGTAGTTTGAAAGGTCGATGATATCAGCAAGTTTGTACAAATCGTAGAAGCCAGTTCCGTCTTTTGAAAAAACTGGTAACCAAGGCCAGTTGATTTGCATCACATCTGCCGCAGTGCCACCGGCAAGTTGAATCGTTTGCTTCTCATAATACCCGCTCCAACCAGCGTACTCAGCCTTAATTTGAATGTGTGGATACTTACGTTGGAACAGTTCGATAGCTTTAAGCGTTGCAGTGTGCCTGGTATCATCACCCCACCAGGAAAACCTAAGTGTGATAGTTTGTTGAGCGAAAACCGCCAAAGCTACTACATGAAGCAATACTAAAGTGACAAAAAATCTCCATTTCACCTCAATCCCTCCCCGTAAAGTAAGAGTTTTTTCAGATTGTTTAACCATTAGATAAAAGCATTTCCACCGCATATACCAACACGAATTATATTACTTGTAACAATCAGTGTCAACTCTTCAGGTTTTTGAAACATACGTAACTATTAAGCATGAAAGGCAAAAAAGGTATTTTGAGACAATAAAATACGGGGAATTCTTTATTCGAAGTGTGGAGGCGACGGTGGGATTCGAACCCACGAATAGGGATTTTGCAGACCCCCGCCTTAACCGCTTGGCTACGTCGCCTTGCAAAAGTATTTTATCATGATTTTTCAGCTAGTGCAAGTCAATCATCCACTTGACTTAAACTAAAAGGTGTTATAAGATTTGCAAAGATACGGTTCCTTTAATTTGCCCCGGTGAGGGCAGGAAGGAGGATTAAAAATGGTTGAGAAAGAACTTATGATTGCAGAAGAACGAGCATTCGGTGTGAAGTTTGCTACGCTCTCATTTCAGCACTTCGTTGCCATGTTTGGAGCCACAGTTCTTGTTCCTCTTTTGACTGGGTTAGATCCATTAGTTGCACTCTTTTCGGCGGGACTTGGAACAATTGTTTTTCACGTATGTACTTCTGGTGTTGTTCCGGTGTTTCTTGGTTCAAGTTTTGCCTTCATAGCTCCGGTGCTTTTGGTGAAGGAAAAATTTGGAGATATCCGTTATGCCACTGGAGGTATAGTTGCAGCGGGCCTGGTTTACCTGTTCTTTGCGTTTCTTGTTTGGGTTGTTGGCCTGGAAAGAATTAAGAAATTGTTCCCACCAATTGTGACTGGGCCAATAATTGTTTTGATCGGTCTGACGCTGAGTCCGGTTGCAATTCAGATGGCAAGTACTCATTGGTTCACTGCGGTTGTTGTCGTAACAACTGTAGTTGTTGCTTCTGCTATTCTGAAAGGTTTTTGGAACTTGATCCCAGTCTTGATTGGAGTGCTCGTTGGATATGCTGTCTCTGCGCTTACAGGACAAATCGATTTTTCGCCTATTAGACAAGTAAGCTGGTTCAGTGTTCCAAAGTTTTCATTTCCTCTTTTCAATTGGTCTGCTGTTGCAATGATAGCACCCGTGGCAATAGCTACATTCATGGAGCACATAGGTGACATTACAACAAATGGTGCAGTTGTAGGCAAGAACTTTTTTGAATATCCTGGTTTGCATAGAACTTTGATTGGTGACGGCCTTGCCACTGCCGTAGCAGGTTTGATTGGTGGTCCTGCAAACACTACTTATAGCGAAAACACAGGTGTTCTTGCTCTTACCAAGGTGTATGACCCTCGAGTTCTCAGAGGAGCGGCTTTTTTAGCGATCGTTGCTTCTTTTGTTTCAAAGTTTGGCGCAGTGCTTCAGACGATTCCATCTTCTGTGATCGGCGGCATTAGTCTTATATTGTTCGGGATGATAGCCTCTGTTGGAATCAGGACCCTAGTAAATGCCAGAGTTGATTTCTCTAAGGCAAAGAATTTGCTTGTTGCTTCTCTCATTTTGACTATTGGTTTGGGTGGCGCAACACTGAGAATTGGTCCAGTAGAATTGAAAGGCATAAGCCTTGCTGCTATAGTTGGAATATTAGCAAATATTCTGATTCCAGATAGAGTCTAAAGCATTGATCAATTTGGTACAATCAATTTGAGGAGGAAATAAACTGAATATCAAAAGAGTTTTAATAAGTGTCTGGGACAAAACAGGCATAGTGAATTTTGCAAAAGCCTTGAGTAGCATAGGTGTTGAACTTATAGCTACTCAAGGCACCGCATCTTTTTTGGCAGATCACGGCATTCTTGTCAAATCCATTAATGAATTCACAAACTCCGCCGACTTGCTAGACGGTTTGATAAAAACGATACATCCAAAGATTTTTGCTGCAGTTTTGGCAAAATCAACAGAGGACCATTTTGCACAACTTAGAGAACTTGGCATGCAACCAATCGACATGGTTGTTGTAAACCTAAGACCAGTTGATTATAAAGCAACAACTGACGAAAAAGCCTTGCTTGAGAACATTGATATCGGTGGAGTAGCATTGCTAAGAGCTGCGGCAAAGAATTACAGAAATGTTGTCCCGGTTTGTGATTATGCTGATTTTCAGGAAATTCTTGATTCAGTGGACAAATGTGGGGATGTAACTCTGTATCTAAGAAGAAAGTTATGCATCAAGGCTTTGAAGAAATGTGCGGAATACGACCTGCATGTCAGCGAAATTCTTTCACAACTTTTTGCCATCGAAATGTGAACGTATGTCAGTCATAGCGACATGCCTTAAGAGATTTGTTCTGGAATTCTTTCCAAATTTGTGCCCACTCTGTGGAAGAAATATCAGAATGGGAGAATTAATATGCTCTCCATGCCGAAGTGAGATAGATAAAAGTGGACTTTCAATCCGCTATGAAACTAATGATTTTGTTGCATACTTTTATGGCAGATATGATTCAAAATTGCGTGATCTGATACTTGCTTATAAGGATGGAAAGCACTGGAGATTATCAAACATAGTTGCCTTATTGCTGGCTAAACTTATTCTCCGTTATCCTACTTCTGCGCAATTAATCACATGGGTGCCTTCAAACCGTATTGCCTCTGAGGAACGTGGTTTCGAAACTATGCAACTTGTTGCACGAAAATTGTCAAAAATTTTAGATATCCCTTCAAAGAAATTGTTGGAAACAAAAGCAAGATTCAGTTGCTACAGCTTGCCGGGAAAAGATAGGTCTAAGTTGATCACTGGTATGATATATTCGGTTAATCACGTGAAAGGTGATATTATTTTGATTGACGATGTTTTTAGTACTGGAACAACCGTCGAAGAATGTGTAACGATTTTGAAATCTTTAGGAGCCAAGAACATAACAGTTTACTGCTTAGCACTCGCAGATGAGAGTATGAGGTGAATCTTAAAATCTGATTAGGAGGTGTGAGATTTGGTTACATATGTACTTAGACGTCTTCTGCTTTTACCACTTATACTTTTTGGAATATCGCTGATTGTTTTCGGAATGATTCAAAGCCTTGGTCCCGACAGATTACTCGCGGCTTACGTAAATCCTGGCATGCTGGATAAGCTTACCCCTCAGCAGCTTGAAAAGATTAAGGCAAAATACGGTTTGAACGATCCAATGATAACCAGGTACCTAAAATGGCTGAAGAACACTGTGACGGGTGATCTTGGTTGGTCAGTAGTTGGGAAAGAACCAGTCAAAGATGCTATACTGAAAAGGCTTCCATGGACTGTTGAACTAGCTTTGTATTCGATCATCCCGGTTGTTTTTGTTGGTGTTTGGCTTGGAGTGGTCGCTGCAGTCAATCGAGATAAATTTGTTGATCATTTTGTCCGAATTTTTGCCGTTGTAGGTTGGAGTTTCCCAGATTTTGTCTTTGGGTTAATAGTTTTAATGGTGTTTTACAGTGTGCTTGGATGGCTTCCACCTGGAAATTTGAGCTTCTGGGCGGATCAAGCCGTCAAATCTCCAGAATTCAAGCGCATAACTTCTCTTATCACAATAGATGCGCTTTTAAATGGTAGATTTGACATCTTTGTAGATGCTCTCAGACACATGATTGGGCCAATTCTAACACTGTCCTGGTTGTGGTGGGCCTATCTTTTGAGAATCACGCGATCAAGTATGCTCGAAGTTTTAACAAAGGAATACATTAGAACGGCGCGGGCTAAGGGACTTTCAGAGCGTGTGATAATTAACAAACATGCCCAAAGGAATGCCATGATTCCAGTTCTAACCGTTGGTGGTGCAATGGTTATACAGTTGTTTGCGGGTACAGTGATCGTGGAAATGGTTTTCAACAGGACTGGAATGGGAAGCTTCACTGCAACAGCTGCAACGCAGCTTGATTATGCTTCAATAATGGCGTGTACGCTTTTTTACTCGCTGATATTGGTCTTAGGTAACCTTGTTATTGATATTCTGTATGCAGCAGTTGATCCAAGAATTCGCTTAAGCTGAGGAGGATGCATTATGAGAACTGAAACAAAAAGGATGTTGAAACGTTTACTTCGGAATCCTTCTGCGGTTCTAGGTTTTTCGCTTCTAATGTTCTTTTTAATAATTGGAATACTGGCACCGGTCATCTGCCCTCCTCAATCTTACGATCCTTACATGATTCCAATAGTCACATGGGATAAGACACCAAGAGCTCCTTCCCCAGAACATCCTTTTGGTGTAATAGATGGTAGAGACATCTTTTACGGAGTTATTTGGGGAACAAGAACCGCTTTTAAGGTGGGATTAACGGTTACACTTATTTCAACTATCATAGGTCTTATTGTAGGTTCGGTTGCTGGTTATTTTGGAGGTTGGTTAGACGAGATTCTTATGAGAATCACCGACATTTTTCTTTCTATTCCTTACATTCTTGCTGCAATTGTTGTAACCGCATTTTTGGGGATGGGTCTTAACAAAGTGATGATTTCGCTAATCATGTTCGGATGGATGGCTACTGCAAGATTGATACGTGGTAACATCCTACAGGTGCGCGAAGAGCAATACGTTTTAGCTGCAAAGGCACTCGGATTGAAGGATTTTGTTGTCATAATGCGGCATATACTCCCCAATACCATTTTCCCGGTTGTAATACAAGCAACAATGAGAATAGGCTCGCTTGTTATAACTGCTGCTGCTCTAAGCTTTTTAGGCCTCGGAGCACCAGTTGGTTATGCGGACTGGGGATCACTCCTAAATTTTGCGAGAAATTGGTTGCTTGGTTCATCAGGCGAAGCTTTCAAATACTGGTATGCGATAGTATATCCGGGTACCGCGATGGTCTTGTTCGTGCTGGCTTGGAACTTAGTTGGTGACGCTTTAAGAGATGCTTTTGACCCAAGGCTTAGAGGATAAGGAGTGGTACGGTGAAAGAACCCATTCTCAAAGTTCAAAACCTGAAAACTTATTTCTACACTGAAGATGGGGAAATAAAAGCTGTTGATGGTGTGGATTTTGAAGTATATCCAGGAGAAACTCTTGGGATAGTTGGTGAATCTGGATGCGGAAAAAGTGTTACTTCTCTTTCGATTCTTCGCATTCTTGATGAAAAAGGTAAGATTATTGAGGGATCAATAATATTTGATGGAACGGATTTAACAAAAATTACCGAGGAGCAAATGAGAAAGATCAGGGGAAAAGACATCTCTATGATATTCCAGGAGCCGATGGTTGCACTAAATCCAGTTTTCACAATTGGTGAACAGATCATGGAAGCAATTGTGTTACATCAAAGGGTTGAAGAAAAAAAGGCACGTGAGATAGCCATAAATTTGCTGAGGAAGGTTGGAATACCAGAACCAGAGAAGAGAGTAGATCAATATCCTCATGAACTTTCTGGTGGTATGAGACAGCGTGCGATGATAGCAATGGCACTTTCTTGTAAGCCAAAGATTCTGATTGCCGATGAGCCAACGACAGCACTTGATGTTACTATACAAGCACAGATAATGGAACTGATAAAAGATCTTCAAAGAGAATATGGTATGTCAGTGATATTAATAACTCACGACATGGGCATAATAGCTGAAAATGCCGACAGAGTTGTGGTAATGTATGCTGGAAAAGTTGTCGAGTACTCTGATGTAAAAACTCTCTTCAACGATCCTAAACATCCTTACACCTGGGGATTATTACACGCAATACCTAGACTCGATATCGAACAAACAAGGCTTTACAATATCCCTGGAGTGGTTCCAAATCCTTTGAATTTTCCAAGTGGTTGTAGATTTCATCCAAGATGCGAATTTAGTGAGGACAAATGTCATAACGAAGAACCTGGGCTCATTGAGGTTATCCCAAATCATTATGTAAGGTGTTTCTTCTGGGAAAAAGTGGAGGAAGCAAAGAAGAAGGAAGCGGGTGAGATCACATGGAACCTATCTTGAGTGTCCAAAAATTGGTGAAATACTTTCCTATAAAGGCTGGCGTTTTCAAACGTACAGTTGGATGGGTAAAAGCGGTCGATGACGTTTCGTTTGAAATAAATGAAGGTGAAACAGTTGGGTTAGTCGGCGAATCCGGATGTGGCAAGACGACAATTGGAATGACTTTGTTAAGACTTTATGAACCAACATCCGGAAGAATAATCTTTGCTGGGGAAGATACAACGTATCTTTTTATGACGCGTATGAGAGCAAAGTCATACTTGACAAAGACATACGTTGAAAAGTTTCTAGATCTTCTCAGAAAACATGGTTCTGTGGATTCAGTTATCAAATCTCTTGACCCGGTTGATAAACACTATGCTGAGTTGTTCTTCTTCCAAGCAAGGCAATCTGCTGCAAGATTTTTGTCAATATTGTTATCCAGTATGGACGAAAAAAGGAAGAAATTTAGACGGAACGTGCAGATTATTTTCCAAGATCCATACAGTTCTTTGAATCCAAGAATGAGGATAAAAACCATAGTTGGCGAAGGCCCGGCAGCTCATAGATTGGTTAGGGGAGAAAAAGAAATTGTTGAAAGAGTTAGATCGGTGTTAGAAGATGTAGGCATAAGTGGAGATTACATGTACAGATTCCCTCACGAATTCTCGGGTGGCCAACGGCAAAGAATCGGTATTGCGAGAGCTCTTGCTTTATCGCCGAGACTGGTGATTGCCGACGAAGCTGTTTCTGCACTAGACGTGTCAATAAGATCGCAAGTGATAAATTTGATGAAAGATCTGCAGGCTGAACACCGGTTGACTTATTTGTTCATATCCCACGATTTGTCCGTAATTAAGTACATGTGCGACAGGATAATAGTAATGTACCTTGGAAAAATCGTTGAGTCTGCTCCGAAGAAATCTTTGTTTGACAATCCATTGCATCCCTATACCAAAGCTCTGATGAGTGCAATTCCCATTCCAAATCCAAACATAAAAAGAAATCGTATAGTTCTAAAAGGAGACGTTCCGAGCCCAATTAATCCACCAAGTGGTTGCAGATTTCACACCAGATGCTACATGAGTCAAGAGATATGTGCAGTTGTAGAACCTCAATTAGCTGAAATCGAACCTGGACATTTTGTAGCATGTCATTTTGTTGGAAAAAATGAGCAAAAAGATTAATTTTATTGGGCTACTAACGCTTTTGGTAATAGCTATTATTGCGATCAAGTTTTCTGAAAGAAGATTGCTGAATGTTTATTTTGAATGTGATGAAAATTTAAAGAATCTTGTTCTTAACTTGCTCGGTGACATGAGCATTAGATACAAATTGCTTAAAGGCCCTAGTAGAGTTTCTTTGACAGTATTTGATGATAAAATACTTTATGATGGACAGGTATTTTTTCTCGACTGGCGCGAAAATATAGTAAGCAAAGTCGTCGATCACATATCAACGTATTTCGGGTTCAACATCAAGGAAATAAAAACGTCTGTAACAAAACCCTTTTACAGAGAGATATATATTGATACTAAGGAAGGCTTGTTTTTCTTGAAGCTGAATCCCCAAAATTTTGGTGCAGTTGACAATCACAGAATAAATGTGATAAAAATTATCATAACTGATCGTGCGAAGCCTTTTGAGAACGGTGATCTTGTTATACCAATAGAAGCACACCTGTTTGAACACAGTAGTGGAAAGTATTTCAGGTTCGTTTTTAACTTATTATCTAACGAGTTAGTCAGCGAATTAACACCGGGAGGGAGCTAGTTTGGAAGTCATATTATCAGTGAAGAACCTTTCGACGTATTTCTACATGGAAGAAGGGATCGTAGCTGCAGTGGATGATGTAAGCTTTGACCTTTCGCCCCAAGAAGTACTTGGAATAGTTGGAGAAACTGGTTCGGGTAAAAGTGTGACAGTGAAGTCGGTAATGAGACTCATAAAATCGCCGGGGAAAATCGTCAATGGTCAGATAATTTACAAAGGTAAAAACATACTTGAAATCCCAGAAAGTGAAATGCACAAAATAAGAGGAAAAGAGATAAGTATGGTTTTCCAGGATCCAATGACCTCACTGAACCCATTGTACACGATAGGCGATCAACTCATGGAAACGATAATTCATCATCAAGATGTTTCAAAGTCTGAGGCGTATAAGCGTGCCGTCGAAATGCTCCAGCTTGTCCAGATTCCTGAACCAGAGAAAAGAATGAGGTCGTATCCATTTGAGTTCAGTGGTGGAATGCGGCAAAGAGTTGTAATAGCCATCGCTTTGAGTTGCAATCCTTCTGTGCTTATTGCTGACGAGCCAACTACGGCTCTTGATGTGACTATACAAGCTCAAATTCTTGATCTGATGAGGAGTCTACAAGAGAAGTTAAGGATGGCTATGCTTTTCATAACGCATGATCTGGGAGTTATCGCAAGCATGGCACATAAGATTATGGTGATGTATGGTGGAAAACAAGTGGAATTTGGTTCGTCTGAGGATATTTTTTACCGATCAAGGCATCCATACACAAAGATGTTGCTTAGAAGTGTTCCAAGAATAGATAAGAAGATTGATCGACTTGAGTCAATCCCTGGACAGCCGCCTAGAATGATCGATATTCCGAAGGTTTGCACCTTCCTTCCTAGGTGTCCAAGGAGGACAGAAAAATGTCAAACAAGCATTCCACCGATGGAAGAAGTAGAACCGGGTCATTTTGTACGATGCTTTAACCCAGTGAGAGGTGAAGAAGACAATGTCTGAAGCTTTGCTCAGAATTATCAATTTGAAGAAATACTTTCCAATTAGGCAAGGTTTCCTGATTAAGAGAACCGTAGCCGAAGTAAAAGCGGTTGATGACATCAGCTTTGATATTGAGAAGGGTAAAACTTTTGCGCTAGTTGGAGAATCTGGATGCGGAAAAACAACTGTTGCACGAACAATTTTGAGACTTTTGGAACCAACAGCCGGTCAAATATTGTTTGATGGCACAGATCTCTCGAAGCTGAAGTACAAAGAATTGTTGCCTTATAGGAGAAGAATGCAGATTGTCTTTCAAGATCCGATGAGTTCTTTAAACCCTAGGATGACCGTAGCGCAAATAGTTACAGAACCAATTCTTTTCCATAAGGTTGTCAATAATAAGAAAGAAGCATATGATAAAGCCAAAATGTTAATGCAAATGGTAGGTTTAAAGACTTTTCATTTAGACAGATACCCTCACCAATTCAGTGGGGGTCAACGGCAGAGAATTGCGATTGCAAGAGCAATAGCCATCGAACCAGATTTCATAGTTCTAGACGAACCAACCTCCTCTCTTGATGTTTCAGTCCAAGCGCAAATTGTCAACATGTTTCTTGACTTTCAAGATAGATTTAAATTTACATACCTGTTCATCTCTCACAATCTTGGGCTAGTGAGGTTTATCAGTCACAAAGTTGGTATAATGTACCTTGGAAGGATAGTCGAGATGGGTGACACCGACGAGATTTTTGATGAGCCTTTACATCCATATAGTAAGGCTTTACTCTCTGCAACGCCAATACCAGATCCAGTTGTGGAGAGATCGAGAAAAAGAATAATTTTGACAGGTGGTGTTCCAAGTCCTATTTCTAGACCAAGTGGTTGTTTCTTTAGTCCTAGATGTCCATACAAAATTGATATTTGCGAAAAGGAATATCCCGAATTCCGTAAAGTATCTGAAAATCGCTGGGTGGCCTGCCACCTGGTGAAATAAGGGGGTGTTAGTTCATGAGAAAATTTCTTTTAGTGGTACTTGCTCTCGCACTTGCTGTTGTAAGCATCGCAGCGCAGAAGTACGTGTGGTTCGATGAAACAAAACCTTACCTTGGTGCCAACGCAACAGGTCAACGTGGTGGGACACTTGTAGCCCCACAACTCGGAAGCGGTCCTCGCACGATGAATTACGTTGTAGCTAAGGAAACTAGTTCCACAGATATTATAGGTGTGTGGATGGGTGCAACCATGATTGAAATGGACAACAAAGCAGTCATGCATCCCGGCTTAGCTAAGAGAGTAGAAGTTGAGGTCACAGACGACGAAAAAATGATTATTACTTTCTACTTGAGGCAAGGAATTTCATGGTCCAATGGTCAACCCTTCACGGCTGAGGACGTTGTGTTCACAATTAACGATGTTTATACCAACCCTAATATTCCAAGCAGCACACAGGATGTTATCAAAGATTCCAAAGGCAGACTTCCAAAAGCTGAATTGGTGGACAAGTATACTTTAAGAGTAATCTATGAGGAACCATTTAGACTTGCCGTGAGATATATTGGTGGACTTTACTTGTTCCCGAAGCATATATGTGAGCCTTGGGTGAAAGATGGTACGTTCAGAGAAAAATGGACAGTTGAATCAATCAACAAGAAGGAACTAGTTGGGCTAGGTCCATTCATCCCAGTTGAATATGTTCCAGATCAATTTGTCAGAATGGTCAGAAACCCATACTACTGGAAAAAAGATAAGAATGGCGTTCAGCTCCCATATCTTGATGAATATATCAGAAAGATCATACCAGATTTAAATGCTATAAAACTGGCATTTGAAGCTGGAGAAATAGATGTATACGGTGTAACCGCTCAGTTCTATCCAGAGATCAAGAACAAGGCAAAGGAAAAAGGTTGGGTTGTTGGTATGGGTGGGCCAACCTTTGGAACAACATTCTTGACACTGAACTTCAACTGTCCAGATCCAGTCAAGAGAGCTTGGTTCAGGAATGAATATTTCAGAAAAGCCATTGCGTACGCAATGCCAAAAGATCAGATGATTGACACATTGTTATCTGGACTTGGTAGAGCGCAGTGGGGACCAATAAGTGAGGCGGCAGCTGCTTTCTATAACGACGCTGCGCTGAGAAAATACCCATATGATCTTGATTATGCAAGAATGATGCTTGAACTTGGCGGATTCAAGTGGGACGCACAGGGTAATTTACTTGATTCCCTTGGAAATCCGGTTCAGTTCATCCTCATGACCAACGCCGGAAACACGCAACGCGAAGGAACATGCAATATTTTGAGAGACGAACTTGCAAAACTTGGAATCAAGGTTACATTCGTGCCACTTGACTTCAACGTGCTTGTTGAAAAAATGCTTAACACAGGAGATTGGGAAGCAATTGTGATAGGTTTGACCGGTTCTGATGAACCACAAGGAGGAAGAAACGTCTGGGCCTTGAAAGGATCATTGCACTTCTGGAACTTCCATCCAGATGTTGCAAAGTTTGTAGATCCGGCAATTTATGAAGCTCCTTGGTGGGAAATTGAGATTGATAAGATTTTTGCAGAAAACGTTAAAATCCTCGATCAAAAGAAAGTCTTTGAAATGTTCTCAAAATATCAAGAACTTGTTTCTGAATATCTACCTTTGATATATACAATCCAGCAAGAATACTTGTACGCTTACACTAATAGATTGCAAAATGTCAGTCCAACTGCATTTGGTGGAATGCTGTGGAACATAGACTGGATTTGGAAGAAATAAAGTCTGTTGGGTGGGGGCAGAGCCCTCACCCGTTTAAATTATCACAAGGAGTGTGACCGAGTTGCTTAAGTATATTGCACGAAGGTTAGTGATTGCAATACCTGAACTATTCGTAATATCGTTTATGATCTTCATGATCATGTACGCTGCGCCTGGAGATTTTCTGGACCAGTACAGATTGGATCCAACTATTTCCACGGAAACCCTTGAAGCTATGAGAAAAGAATATGGTTTGGATCGACCAGCAATAATCCAGTACGCTACTTGGTTGAAAAATTTGTTTAAAGGAAATATGGGATATTCTTTCTACTATCGTAGACCTGTATCAAGTCTGATTTGGGAGAGGGTCAACGCCACTTTGATTCTTTCTGTGAGCTCTTTGTTGTTCTCGTGGGCTTTAGGTATACTAACTGGGATATATTCTGCATTAAAAAAATATTCTTTTGGAGATAGAATCCTGACCGTAGTCGCTTTGGCTTTAATTGCGACACCATCGTTTTTCTTAGGACTTTTGATGCTTTACTTGGCGGCCAAGACTGGTTGGTTCCCAATATCTGGGATGATTTCTACTGGATACAATCAGTTTTCAAGCTGGCAAAAATTTAAGGATATATTGTGGCACCTGATTCTTCCGGTATCAGCTTTGAGTTTAGGGTCGTTTGCAAGCCTAATGAGGTACATGAGGGGTTCTTTGCTTGATGTTTTGAACGAAGATTATGTGACTTTTGCTCGGGCGAAAGGAATGCCTGAAAGGGTTGTGATATACAAGCATGCTTTACGTAATGCGATAAACCCAATGATAACGTTTTTGGGATTCAGTATTTCTGGGTTGCTTGGTGGAGCTCTGTTCATAGAAAACGTCTTTGGCTGGCCTGGAATGGGTAGGCTCATTTATCAGGCCTTAATACAACAGGACATGTATCTTGTTATCGCGAGTGGACTGATAAGTGCCGTTCTCCTGGTGATAGGTAATTTGATTGCGGACATACTCTTAGCATTGGTTGATCCGCGTGTCAGGCTTACTTGAGGAGGTCTTCAAGCATGGCAGAAGTTAATGGTAAAGTGATAGGCGATGAAATTGCAACAGAAGAAGTTGAATTTCAAGAAAAATATCTTTCACGAGGTCAATTAATTTGGAGAGCATTTTTGAAGCATAGACTCGGGGTTGTTGCACTTATTATATTGGCAATTCTTTACATCGCTGCGTTATTCGCAGATTTCCTCTCGCCATATAACCCACTTGAGCAATCACTCAGGCATACTTATGCGCCACCTACTAAGATCTATAGAACCTACAAAAATCAGCGGGTTAAACCTTATATTCTTCCAGTTATAACGTTTGTTGACAAGATAACCTATGAAAGAACATACAGAGAAATGCTTTATCCTAGCAGGATAGTTGTGGAAAAACCAAGTGGTGAGAGAGAGACCTATGAACTTGGAAAAGATGGTGTTGAAAGCATAAGATTTCAAATTTCATCGATTGAAAGCATAAAAATAAATGGTGAATGGTATGACGTGAAGAAAAGCCCAAGGATGGCTGAATATTTATTGTTCGGCTACAATGATGAAGCATTGAGCAAAGGAATGTCACGTTTCGAAACAAATTCTGCTGTTGCTCAGGAAGTTTATTTCAAATCATATGGTGCCAGGTTCGGACTGACAGACGAGGAACAAATAGAAACCATAGCAATAACTGAAACGATAGACAGCGTAATTGTTAGAAAAGATGGACGACCTCAAATGGTGTATGGCAATATTGTTGATTATGATTACAAAACCTATCCTGTAAAATGGTTCGTTAAGAGCTGGACCGGAAAATTGTTCTGGCTGTTTCCCTTGGATGTTCATTTGTTTGGTGTTGAGAATTATGACAGTAATCCATATGTAAAACTGTTTATAATGGGTGCTGACCTATATGGTAGAGATGTTTGGTCAAGGATAGTTTTTGCATCGAGAATCTCACTATCCATTGGTTTCATAGGCATGGTTATTACCTTTGCGCTTGCCATGGTCTTTGGGGGTATATCTGGATATTACGGAGGATTAGTAGATGAAGCTTTAATGCGGTTTGCAGAAATAATTATGTCAATTCCGAACTTCTATCTTTTGGTAATGCTTCGAGCTATGCTTCCTCTTGATTTGCCATCCACTCAGATTTACGTACTCTTAGTCTTCATTTTGGCGTTTGTCGGTTGGGCCGGTACATCTCGTGTCATAAGAGGAATGGTGCTATCAATTCGCCAGCGGGAATTTGTCGAGGCAGCTATAGCAATAGGACTACCCCATGGAAAAGTCCTCGCTCGTCATATTTTACCCAACACTGCTACCTATCTCATCGTTGCTTCTACGCTGAGAATACCAGGTTACATTCTGGGTGAGGCCGGTTTAAGTTTCCTTGGGTTAGGTATAAGAGAACCCTACGCTTCCTGGGGCTTGATGCTTGCTCAGGCGCAAGATGTTTATGTTATAACAAGGGCTCCATGGCTGTTGATACCAGGGGTACTCATAGTAATCACTTGTTTATCCTTCAATACTGTTGGTGATGCATTAAGAGATGCGTTGGATCCAAGATCTTTAGGATGAGAGATAAAGCGGTCCGAGAGGACCGCTAATTTTTCTTAAGATTTTTAACTGTTCGAACGAAATCTTGACTTGTCCTTATTATATCGCCAGCACCTACAAAAAGATACACTGTGTTTTCAGTGAGAGGAATAAGATATTCCAAGACTTCATGAGAACTTACATAAAGGCTTTTCTTTCCGAGCGATACCAATCCTTCAACTATTACTTTGGATGAAAGTTTTGGAACATCGACTTCAAAAGCATCATATACTTCGGTTACGTAAACTTCATCCGCTAATTCCAATGCTCGTGCAAAGTTTCCGTCCTCTCTTGCCAATCGAGTATAACGATGTGGTTGGAATATCACAACCTTTTTTTGGTTAGGGAATCTTTCACTTGTAGCTTTTAGGAGTGAACGAATTTCATCTGGTGTATGTGCATAGTCGTCGACGACAAAAATTTGTCGGTTTTCGTCAATAGTCGTCACCGTGAATCTTCTAAATGTGTTCACAAAGGTTTCCAACGCACCTATCACAGCCGGTACCTCATAACCAGCTGCCCAAAGCAATGTTACGACGGCCATTGCATTTAGAACATTATGTTCTCCAGGTATTTTCAAGGTCAAAGTGTATATCTTACCATCGAGCTCGATGTTTGCTCTCTGAGCAAATGGATCAGCTGTTCGATCAAGTAATCTGCAAATTCCTCCAGTTCTACCGAAGCTGAATCTACTCAGCTGTTTTGTTAGTTCGTCTTCAAAATTTGTAACTACGATTTTTTTAGTGCCTGATGCTAGCCTCTCAAAGCAAGACCTGTAAAATGTCACATCCGATTTGAAATTCTCAAGATGATCTCCCCTGGCATTAGTTATAATGAGAAAATCCGGTGAAAAGTTGCAAAAATCCGGTTGACTCTCATCAAGCTCGTAAACAATTTCGTTGCTCCCTTTTCTATAGTTTCCATATTCAAGTGAGCTATGTATCCCGCCTAGAAAAACTGTTGGGTTTTTACCAATTGTTTTTAGAGCATGGGCAAGCATGGCTGTAGTCGTAGTTTTGCCATCTGAGCCAGTTACCGCATACTGCGAATGTCCGCTAACAACTGATTGTAAAAATTCAAAGCGATTTATGATTGGAACATTTTCCTTTCTGGCTCTCACTATCTCTGGGTTATCCCTGTGAACTGCTGGTGTATAGACCACCATATCTGGCTCTAACCAGTTTCCATAACTGTGACCAAAAAAAATCTTTATACCAAGGTTCTGGAGAAGTTTGGTTTGTTCATTTCGGTGTATATCTGAACCATACACCTCTTTCTCGTTCAAATGGGAATGTAATGCTAAAGAGCTCATTCCTATACCGCCAATACCAATAAAGTGTATTCTCATCGAATCTCCTCCAAAATCAATTTTGCAATCTCCGAAGCTGGATTCTCCTTCTTTTCTTCTCTTCGCTCCAGTTTCATTGCTTTCCTCAAAGCTGCCAAAAGATTATCTTTATTACAGTCCTTTTCTCTAAGCAACACCGCACGTCCAATTCTCTCAAGATACATTGCATTCATAATCTGATGTTTTCCAGCCGAACCTTCCCACGGTATAAGTACACCAGGCACACCAAAATATAACATCTCGCTTATGGTTAGTGCTCCAGCTCTTACGATTGCTACTCTTGCTCTCCTCCAGACAGGTGTCATTGAATATATATAGTCGTAGGCTATTACATTCTTAAATCTGGAGAGCCTTCTTGTCCATTCTGGATCACCAGTCGCGTGAACAAAAATAGTTGTTGAATCTTCCTCATATATTTCCTCCATTACAGAATTCAAGAAACTGCTTCCCTTACTACCCCCAAAGACTAGAACAAAATCAACTGCTTCATTCCAGAAGCTATCTTCTTTTATTCTTACTGGATTCCCAGTTACTACTATCTTTTTTCTCACCGATCGTGGAAAATAAGTTACACTGTCTTCGAAACCAACGAAAATTTTTCTTGCGCCTCTACTTAAAACTTTGTTCGCCAAGCCAGGTATTATATTTTGTTCCTGAATGAACAATGGCTTTTTTTGCTCTAAAACTACCTTACCAACTGGGTAAGACACATATCCACCAGTCACAAAGCCAAAATCACATTGCTGCACTTCCGAAGTAATCATACTCTTAACTCTAATGATTTTCAATAGTCTTTTAATATTTGTCAGGCTAAACACAGGCCTTTGCAATCCAGAAACATCAAGTTTAATAGTATGGTAGTCCGGATGTTCGACCGGTATTATCCGACCTTCTAATCCTCTTTCCAGGCAAAAATAGGCAATCTCTAAACCATCCCTGAGCTTTGATAGAGACTCTAGGACAGCCAAGGCTGGGTAAAGATGTCCACCGGTTACTCCACCAGCAACCGCTATTCTCATATTGTTTCACTTCCGTTTGGCTGATTTGTTAAAATATTGATAACTATACCAAAGGCACCAAGTATCGTTACCATGGAGCTGCCACCGTAACTTATTAAAGGTAAAGCAATACCAGTTACTGGTAGTACCCCAGCGACAACCCCAAGATTTACGAGAACCTGAAGCATAATTAGAAAAGAAAAACCAACAATGTAAGATGATGCAAAGGTGTCAGAAATTCTTTCAACACTTTTGAGCAAGATTCCAACGAGTATTACGAATAATGCTATAACTGCTATTATTCCTAAAATGCCAAATTCTTCACCAAGTACCGACAATATAAAGTCAGTCACAACTGCTGGTACAGTCAATTTCACAGTCCCAAGCCCAATTCCCTTGCCGGTGATTCTTCCTTCTCTAATAGCTTGCAAAGATTTGGCTACTTGTTCCGGAATTTGCCCTTCGAAAAAGGTCCTTAAACGCCATAATTGATAATCACTTAGAAAAACTTTCATTTTCGCGAAAACAAATATTATTAAAAAAGAAAGACCGAGCGTTAATGCTATATAGATTCCTCTGGTACCATGCGAGTAAAGAAGTAACAAAGTCAGTGCAAAGAGAATGAGAGCAGTGCTTAGATCTGGTTCAAAAAGTATCAGTGCAAGCATTGGTGAAATAAGTAAAATTGGTAGTACAAATCCTTTAAAGAATTCTCCCATTCGAGATTTGTTCTGAGAAATGTAGCTTGAGACAAATATGATAATAGCTATTTTTGCGAATTCAGATGGTTGAAAGTTGAAAAATCCTAGCGTAACCCATCTGTGTGATCCACCAATGGCAGGATAAAAGAACGGCATTACTAACAGGCCCAAGGCCAAAAAGTAATAGAAAACGGCTAATCTTTCATGAGTCGAGTAATCAACTATTACGGTAACCACCATAAGTATTACACCGACTACAAGCCTTTGAACATGCTCTGAAAAAATATTTCTGTATGTATTCCCAAATAGAACCAATTGAGAAGCCACATCAACGCTTGATATTAAAACCATGCCTACAACAATAAGAATGGATACGACAAAAATCAATGGTACACACTGTGACAAAACTTAACCCCCCAGCATGGATTTTACCACAATTTCAAAATGTTCTCCCCGCTCCTCGTAATTTCTGTATAAATCGAAGCTTGAACCTGCAGGACTTAGAAGAACAACATCGCCGGAATCTGCGATTTCGAACGCTTCTTGAACCGCTTCTTCCATGTTTTGAACGATTCTTACATCAATTTGTCTAGAGATCAGCGTCTTGGCGAGCAGATTAACCATTTCGCCAAACATTACAACTGCCTTTGCTTTCATGAGAATCACTTCAGTTAACTTTGTGTAATCCTCATTTTTACCTCTTCCGGTCAGGATTAATACTACTCTCTTACTATCGAAATTCTCCAAAGCGGCTATTGTCGCTGCAGCACTTGTAGATTTTGAATCGTCATAGAAACTTATCCCGTTAATTTCACCAACAAATTGCATCCTGTGCTTTGGTGGTTTGAAATCTTCCAAGAATTGAAGGGAATCCTCTGATTTAAAACCAAGAACTCTGAGAATTTCGAGTGTCGCCGATAAATTCCATAAATTCTGTGAAGTATAAAGATAAGAATTGTAAAAGTGGTATTTCTTTCCCGATAATTCCAGTATCATTTCCTCTCTATTTGCTTTCACACAGTTGAAGCCTACTGTGTTTTTATACTCTCTGGCAAGCGAAACCAATAAAGGATCCTGTGCGTTATAAACTCTGACGTTGGAAAAGTCGAAAAGTTTTATTTTCGAACGGTAGTAATGTTCAAAATCTGGGTGCCAATCAAGATGGTTTGGGCTTATGTTGAGGATCGCACCTATGTCAAGCGGAATTTTTTTCGCCCAAAACAATTGAAAACTGCTCAGTTCAAGTACCAAATATTCAATGTCTTCTTCAATTAGTTTTGCAACTGGATTACCTACGTTACCAAGGCAATCAACTTTCTTGTACAACTTTCGCAAAGCATGGGTCAACATGTTACATGTTGTAGTTTTACCATTCGTACCTGTGACTCCAATTATGCACTTGGGCCTTAGTATCGAGAAAACAACATCTAGATCCGTTACGACTTTTTCTGTTGCAATAGAAATAATCGGATGATTTGGCTTTACAGAAGGACTGACAACTATTCTATCAGCCTTCAAAATTAATTCGCTATTACGGCCTTCTTCATACGCAGCACCAAATGATTCGAGTTCAACTTTTTCCTCATCTGTTAGCATCCTGGCCTCACTGACAAAGACATCATACCCCATTTTCCTAAGGAGCTTGCAAAGTTGTTTGTTACTTATTCCATAACCAACTAGTGCATAGCGCAAATAAGATTCCTCCAACATTTAAATTATAGATTTTCTGAATGCAAAAGACAATCATTTAGTCGGAAATTTATGATTTCTACATGGTTAAAAATATTGATTTCTGAATAAGTAAGATTTATGCTATAAGTATCGCAGAACTATGAGGAGGGACGATTGATGCACGAAATTATCGAGCGAATTTTGGAATCTGGTATAGTTGCTGTGATAAGAGCTGAATCTCCCGAGAGAGCTATTGAAATCTGTCGTGCCTGTAGAGAAGGCGGAATAATCGCTATCGAAGTTACTTTTAGCGTTCCTCATGCAGTCGACGTAATACATGAACTTGACAAAGATTTGGGCAAAGAGATCCTACTTGGTGCTGGAACAGTTCTAGATCCTTACACGGCTAAAATAGCTATTGAAGCTGGAGCGAAGTACATTGTTGCGCCAAATCTTTCAGAAGATACCGCTCTTCTATGCAACAAGCATCGAGTTCCATACATTCCTGGTGTTTTGACACCAACAGAAATCGTAAAAGCTCTTGAGTTAGGTGTACCATTGATGAAACTCTTCCCAGCTTCAACGGTTGGTCCTTCTTATATCAAAGCAATTCATGCCCCATTGCCTCAAGCAAGACTTATGCCAACAGGAGGAATTGAACTTGAAAACGTGAAAGAATGGATCAAGGCTGGGGCAGCAGCTGTAGGTGTTGGTGGCGGTTTGACTAAGGGAACAAAAGAACAGATTGCTGAAACTGCAAGCAAGTTCGTAAAGCTGATAGCAGAAGTAAGAAGTGAATCTCCGAGGAGGTGAACTTATGAAGAGGTTGCTGGTGGTAATATTTTTCTTAGCACTTAGCATTAGTGCTTTGGCGGTTGACTACCCAAAGAAGGCTGTCACTATCATATGTCCATGGGGAGCAGGTGGCGGAACCGATAGATTAGCAAGATTCCTTGCTGATGAATTAACAAAGAAATTGGGACAAACCTTTGTGGTTGTGAATCGAACAGGTGGCAATGGAGCGGTTGGACATGTAGCAGGTGCTACGGCAGCACCTGACGGCTACACCCTGACCCTAGTAACACTCGAGATTGCAACTATGCATTGGATGGGATTCACAGATCTCACTTTTGAAGGATTTGAGTATATAGCTATGGTGAATGAAGACCCTGCTGGAGTCATCGTAAAATCTGATGCTCCATGGAAGAATTTACAAGATTTGCTAAAAGATATCAAGGCAAATCCTGGAAAATACTTATTCTCCGGCACAGCATCCGGAGGAATATGGGATCTTGCCAGAATCGGTATGCTTGATGCAGCCGGTATTGATCCTGACGCGACCGTTTGGGTTCCAACAACAGGCGCTGCTGCTGCTCTCGTAGAGCTTTTAGGTGGTCATGTCAATGTGGTAACGTGTTCGATAGCTGAAGCAGTTTCGCAAATTCAAGGCGGCCAAGCAAGAGCGCTAGCTGTCATGGCTGATAGCAGGCATCCAATGTTCCCAGATGTTCCGACACTTAAAGAGTTTGGTATAAATTGGAGCGCTGGCACTTGGAGAGGGTTGGCAGCACCCAGGAATACTCCCAAGGAGATCATACAGTTATTGGAGAAAACAGTTCTTGAGATTACAGATTCAGAAGCCTTTAAGAATTTTATGAAAACGAATGGCTTTGGAATAAGAGTTTTGAAAAGTCAGGAATTCTACGAGTTTGTGAAATCACAAGATCAAGCATGGAAACATGTACTTGAACTTGGTGGGTATTTGAAGAAATGATAACATCGGCGGTAACCAAAAGGTTACCGCCGTTTGAGGTGAGTAAAGTGAAACTCAGAACTGGCGAGTTTATACTTGGGATCTGTGTTATCTTGCTTGCAGCTTACGTTCTTGTGATTATTACAGATTTTCCAGATTTTACCCTTAGAGGCAAGAAGCTACCAGGACCGCGATTCTTTCCGATGCTTTTATCTCTTTTTTTGATTGGTTTTGGCTCATTCTTCATTGTAACAAGCTTTAGGACTCGATCGAATAGTTCCTTACGTGAGGGTGTGATTAGTTTTGAGGGTATCTTAAACTGTTTTGTAATCCTTTTATCAGTGCTGATTTTCATGCCTTTATGTAACCTTTTGGGTACAACATTCACAATAGTGTTTTTGGGGTCAGTTATCATGGTTTTTCTTGGGATAAAATGGTATGCTTCAATTCTATATTCTTTGCTTCTCGGTTTACTTGCAAGGGTTATTTTCGTGGATTTCTTTAAGGTTGCTCTGCCGGTTGGAATGTTATTCAAAATATTCAAGTGAATAAGGGGGTACACCCTTGACACAAATTTCGGCGATTTTCAGTTTGGATGTTTTAATTCCATTGCTGCTTTCGATGTTCTTTGGCGTTTTTGTAGGCGCTATGCCAGGATTAACAGCAACTATGGCTGTGGCCTTGATAATACCTTTGACTTACCATATGAAGCCTATTGCAGGACTTACCATGGTGCTCGGAGTGTCTTTCACCGCGATTTTTGCAGGTGATATACCCGCAACTTTTCTCAGAATACCTGGTACCCCGGCATCAGGTGCAGCAACTTTGGATGGCTATGAATTGTCAAAGCAGGGAAAAGGTTCTATCGCTTTAACCTTGGATCTACTGTGCTCTGTCGTTGGCGGATTAATAGGTGTAGTGCTGCTGATACTATTATCACCTCCCATGGCGAAATTCGCTCTAAAATTTACAAACTTTGAGTATTTCTGGCTTGGAATCTTCGGTCTCAGCATGGCTGCGGTTTTAAGCAGAGGAAACGTTATGAAGGGCCTCTTATCAGCCACCTTAGGTTTGTTGATATCAACTATTGGAATTGATGTGACAACAGGTTATCCGAGATTCACTTTTGGAGTAACTGAGTTGATGGACGGTGTCAGCTTCATCCCGGCTATGATAGGAATTTTTGGAATGTCAGAAGTTTTGAAAAGAGTCATGCAGGGTCGAAAAGCTATGGAAATGCCATCCATTGTTGAAAAAACAAGCTTGAATATGGGTGCGGCCTTAAGGCTGATGTGGAAGCACAAATTTACAATTGTACGTGGGGCTCTTATAGGTACCTTCATAGGTGCGTTACCTGGAGCCGGAGCTGATATTGCGGCTTGGGTTTCGTACGGAGTTGAAAAAAGTTCATCAAGAGATCAGGAAATAGGAAAAGGAAGTATTAAAGGAGTTATCGCTCCAACAAGCGCCAACAATGCTGCTATCGGTGGAACCTGGATACCCGCATTAGTTTTTGGTGTCCCAGGTGACTCAATAACTGCTATAGTACTTGGTGCAATGTTGATGTACGGTTTAAGACCTGGACCTCTTATTTTTACACAGTCCGCAGCTCTTGTTCAACAACTCTTCACAGTGGCTGTAATTGTTCAAATCTTTTTGATTCCAATAGGATGGCTTGGGATAAAAGCGTTTTCCTTATTTTTGAGATTGAAAAGTGGTGTAGTGATGACAGCAGTCGTATTCTTTTCAATTATAGGTGCCTTTGCAATTAGAAATAGTCCTTTTGACGTTTACGTTATGCTAATCTTTTCGCTAATTGGTTTTATTTTCGAGAAACTTGGCATTCCGCTTGCTCCAATGATACTTGGTCTGATATTGGGAAGAATGATTGAGGATAACCTGCGAGTTGGTCTTATCAAGACCAAAGGTAGTTTTCTGCCATTTTTGACTCGGCCAATTTCTGCTGTACTAGTTTGCCTTATAATTTTTTCCTTACTTTTACCTCTCATCAAAAACCTATTAAACCGGCGCAATAGTATTTAAGCAGTCAAACTTACAGTGGTTCTATCATATAATTTATTTGAGGTGAGTCTTCTGATAAGTGCTGTTGTTATAAGCACAGGTAGTGAGCTTGTCGAAGGTCGTATTCTAAATACAAATGCTAAGTATATATGCGAAAAACTAATTGAAAGAGGGTTAACAGTAAAAGAAGTTTTGGCACTGGACGACGATCTAGAGCTGATAGCTTCAAGAATCAAAGAAAAACTGCGGGAAAATGACCTACTCGTCATAACAGGAGGTTTAGGACCGACCGAGGATGACAAAACAAGAGAAGCAGTTGCTAAAGCGTTGGAACGGTCTTTATATACAGATTCAAATCTTGCAAATGAGATACTTGCGAAAGTTAGAAGGTATTATCAAAGAATGCCAGAAAATATCTTAAAGCAAGCTCAAATTGTGGAAGGAGCAAGGATAATTCCAAACGAAGTTGGAACTGCTCCTGGGCAAGTAATAGATGTGTCAGGTAAAAAGTTAGTCATTCTTCCAGGTCCACCACAAGAAATGATACCTATGTTTAACAAAATCCTTGATGATTTAAATCCGAAGCAGGGCTTATTTTGGATCACTATGACATTTTTTGGTATACCTGAATCTGTGATAGATGCGAAAATAACAGAGTTGAACCCAATCAAGGAAATGAAAATTGCCACACAAGCGTCTTACGAAAACGGTGTAAAAGTCAGACTACTGGTAGACGAGTCTTTAAGAGAGCAGGCTGAAAGTTTCTCTGAAATCCTCGTGAAAGCACTTCAAGAAGGATTCGTCGGGTATGGCGACGTAAAGCTGGAAGAACTTGTGGTTCAGCTACTTAAGGATAGTCGTAAGACATTAGCTGTTGCGGAATCTTGTACTGGTGGAATGATATGTTCAAGGATAGTTTCTGTCCCAGGAGCGTCTGAAGTCTTTTTAGGTGGTGTAGTTGCGTACGACAATGATGTTAAGGTTAAAATACTTGGTGTGCAAAGCGAAACGATTTTGAAATATGGAGCGGTGTCTTTGGAATGTGCTTCGGAAATGGCTTATGGTGTTCAAAAGATTACAGGTGCCGATCTCTCCGTCGCGGTCACGGGGATTGCTGGCCCCACTGGTGGTACATCTGATAAACCAGTTGGTACAGTATATATAGCCGTTACTTATGGAAATGATGTTAAAGTTAAGAAATTATTCTATCCTCATGAGAGAAATGTTTTTCGCTTAAGAATATCGGGGTACGCACTTTACGAAGTTATAAAAGAATTAAGGAATATGCTATGATATACGATAGAACCATGTCGGGAGGAGTAGAAATGATGAACGAGCAATATTTGGGCGTTTTCATTGATGAAAGCAAAGAATATATCCAAACTTTGAATGATAGTTTACTTGCTCTTGAAAAAGATCACGATAATATAGAAGCAGTTAATGAAGCGTTTAGAGCTTTGCACACTCTCAAAGGTATGTCGGGAACTATGGGATTTGAGAAAATGGCAAAGTTTTGTCACACAGTAGAACAATTTTTGGACAAGGTCAGAAATCGGAAAGTTGAGCTTACTACAGAATTTATAGATAAATTACTTATGAGTGTTGATCTTTTGGACAAGATGATAAGTTCGATAAGAAACACCGGAACAGATCAAATAGAAGGTAATGATGTTGATCTTTTGATCAAAAGTTTTGAGAACATCCAACCAGTTAAGGTATCAGAAGAACCTTCAAAACACCAGGAATCCAAAGAGGCTGAAGACGCCAAAGTCAAAGAATCAGAGAAATTTTCAATAACTCTTTCAGAAGAAGTTCTAGACGTGCTGAATGAAGCTAGGAAGCAAGGATATAACGCATATAAATTGAAGATCAGTCTTCAAAAAGGAACACAGTTTAAGGCTGTAAGAATGTACATGGTCTTCAAAAATATTGAAGATAATGGCGGTCAGATTCTTAGTTCATTACCCTCTGTCGAAGACATAGAACAAGAAAAATTCGATCTAGACGTTGAGCTTGTGGTCGTGACAAGGCAGGAAAAAGAAAGTCTAAGGAACCTGTTGCTTTCGATTTCAGAGATAGATAAAGTCATGATAGAAGATATAATTGTAGAGGAAAAGAAATTCGTGCAGGAAGAAAGAGAAATATCGAAAGAAACGTATGAGCAGCAAAAGGGAGCAGAAGTTAAGGAGACAAAACGAAAAAGAATAGTTCAGACAGTGAGAGTTGATATAGATAAGCTGGATACTCTTATGAATTTAATGGGCGAACTGGTTATTTCTCGAAGCAGAATTGCTGACACATTGAGAAAATACAACATAAAAGAAGTGGATGAAAGTTTGGCAAATCTCAACAGAATAACCCTTGATTTGCAAAATGTTGTTATGAAAGTTAGAATGGTCCCCATAGCTTTTGTTTTCAACAGGTTCCCCAGAATGGTTCGAGACCTAGCAAAACAGTTAAACAAGGAGATCAATTTTGTTATTGAAGGAGAGGAAACCGAGCTAGATAGGACTTTCGTTGAGGACATAGGTGAGCCAATTCTTCATATATTGCGCAACGCGATAGATCATGGGATAGAAAGTAAAGAAGAGCGCTTAGCAAAAGGAAAACCACCCGTTGGTACCGTCATTTTATCAGCTAGACACGAAGGCAATAATGTGGTAATAGAAGTGAAAGATGATGGTAGAGGAATCGATAGAGCAACTGTTTTGAAAAAGGCGATAGAAAAAGGACTTATAACTGAAGCACAAGCTGAGGCTCTTCCTGATGAAAAAGTGTATGAATTTCTGTTTTTACCTGGGTTTTCAACTAGGACTGAGGCAAATGAGCTATCTGGCAGGGGTGTCGGAATGGATGTTGTAAGAAATGTAGTTGAGTCTCTAAATGGTTCAGTTAGTGTGCAAAGTATCAAGGGAAAGGAAACCACGGTTACGATGCGTCTGCCACTCACGTTGGCGATTATACAAGCTTTACTTGTTAAGGTTGGCAGTTATGTATACGCCATTCCTATAGCAAATATTGACAGTACACTTAGTATTGATAGAAACCAGGTAAAGAAAATCCAAGATCGTGAGGTTACAGTAATAAGAGGTGAGATTGTACCCATTGTAAAACTTTGGGAAATACTTGACTTACCTCATCAGCAAGTTGATGGCATTTATAATACAGTTATCGTCAGATCTGGGAACAAAAAGATCGGTGTGGCTGTTGACATGTTGATAGGTCAAGAAGATATAGTTATAAAATCACTTGGCAAGATTTTTGCGGACGTTAAGGTTTTCAGTGGTGGAGCGATATTGGGAGACGGAAGCATCGCCTTGATTCTCGACGTTACAAACATAGTGTAACCATGGAGGGATAATTAGATGTCCAACAAAAGTGAGTTTGAGGTTTTTGTTTTCACAATTGGCGAGCAAGAAATGGCTTTCGATGTTGAATATGTTAGTATGGTAATCGATAAAGTCGAAATAACACCCGTCCCTAAGTCTAAATCAACTGTGTTGGGAGTTATGAACCTTCGAGGTAGAATCGTTCCAGTTATAAGCTTGTCTTCTCTGCTTGAGCTTCAAAGCGGTTCAAAAGACGAAGACACTAAGATAGTTGTTACAAACTGGGAAGAGGTTGAAGCTGGTTTCACTGTTTCTAAGGTAAAGGGTGTAATGCGGTGCAACAGTGACGAAGTCGAGAAACTCTACAAGTTGGATAAATTCGGTGAAAAGTGCAAGGGAATTATAAAAAAGGGTAATGAGCTAATTGTATATTTGAACCTTGACAAGATCTTGGAAGAACTTACAGGTTCTTCAGAACATGTTTGATGGGGAGGGTTTTCGTGATGCCAAAAAGGGTTCTAATAGTTGATGATGCTGCGTTTATGAGAATGTTGCTGAAAGATATAGTAACCAAAGCTGGTTATGAAGTCGCTGGAGAAGCAGCAAATGGTGTGGAAGCGGTAGAAAAATATAAGGAGCTAAGACCAGATGTCGTAACTATGGACATAACTATGCCCGAAATGAACGGTATAGAAGCTATAAAGAAGATACGTGAATTCGATCCAAACGCCAAAATTATTGTATGCAGTGCCATGGGACAGCAAGCAATGGTAATTGAAGCAATACAAGCCGGTGCTAAGGATTTCATCGTCAAGCCATTCCAGCATTCTAGGGTGGTTGAGGCTCTTCAAAAAGTGAGTTAACCGAGGTGGTAACTTATAGGTAATCTTTTTCTTCAAGTTCTGTTAGCTTTCTCTTTGCTTTTAGGTTTTCTGACATTTATTTATGTGTTCGTACGGCGAAAAACTATTTCTCTTGGAAAAAATATCAAAATCATAGAGAGATTATACCTTGACAGGTCTACATCGATTTTATTAGTGCGATTAGTTGATGATTATTTTTTCATCCTTGTTTGTTCCTCTGGTGCGACTGTCTTGAAAAAGCTGACTGATACGGAAGCAGCTTCCTTAGGTCAGGACAAACAAATAAGTTTCTCTGAGACCTTTTTCAAGCGGTTGGCTAAAAAAGGATGAAAATTCATGAAACGAGTCCTGCTTGTAGCGTTAGTGTTATTTTGCATTGGCACCACTTTTGCTCAAGAAGAATTACCATTCCCGTCCATAAGAATTGGCATTTCCCCGGCTGAAAGTCCAAGGGATCTAGCTGTAACGCTTGAGATCTTGTTGCTGCTGACAGTCTTGGCACTTGCTCCAAGTATCTTGATTCTTTTCACATCGTTCACGAGAATAATTGTTGTATTTTCATTTCTGAGAAATGCCCTTGGTACACGTCAAACACCACCCTCTCAGGTCCTCATCGGGTTAGCTTTGTTCTTGACTTTCTTGATAATGCAGCCGGTATGGAATGATATATATAACAATGCCCTACAGCCTTACATGAACGGAAAAATAGGTTACCAAGAGATGTTCTCTAGGATAACGAGCAGTGTACGGACTTTCATGATAAGGGAACTTAAGGATCATCATAATGAAGGTAAAGTGTTCCTGTTAGCTTCTTCTGTTCAGCAAAAATTCGACAAAATCGAAGACGCTCCAAATAGCGTTCTAATTCCTGCTTTTGTTTTGGGAGAGTTAGAACTGGGCTTTAAAATGGGGATATTACTTTATATACCTTTTATAGTCGTAGATATGGTGGTTTCAAGCATTCTCCTGTCTATGGGCATGATAATGATACCACCAGTTTTAATATCTTTACCATTCAAGGTACTTTTGTTTACGGCTGTTAACGGGTGGGACCTACTGATCACTGGCCTCATTAAAAGCTTTGCTGGGAGGTAAAAATGTGACGACAGACATGTTCCTAGATATTGTTAAGGATGGCATTCAAACCATTATTATCGTTATAACACCACCTTTGATAGTCAGCTTGATTGTTGGACTAGTTATAAGTATTTTTCAAGCTGTAACGCAGATACATGAACAAACATTAACTTTTGCGCCAAAAATTATCCTTGTTCTTTTGACCATTGCATTTCTTGGTGGTTGGATGCTTCAAAAATTGGTGGAATACTCTCAAGAATTACTTGAAAAATTTATGGGAATGATTTGATTTGGATTTCAGAGTTTTTCTTGAAACAAAGTTTTTGACGTGGGTATTGCTTGTTACAAGATTAGCTGGTATGTTTATGATTGCTCCATTCTTTGCAGAATGGTTTTTCCCGATCCAACTGAAGATTCCTATTGTAATTTTTTTCAGTTGGGCAGCTTTACCTTTGTTGAGTGAGAGTATTCCATTGAACATCAATGTTGTGAACTTGGTTTTAGCAATAATTACAAATTATTTTGTAGGTTTTTCAATTGGATTTTTGGCTGTTTTGCCATTTGCTTCTCTTTCAATTGCGGGCGAAATTTTTGGTACTCAGATGGGTTTTGCTATGTCGTCTGTTTTTGACCCTCAGCGTGAGGAAACTCCGATTCTTGGTGAGTTCATGTACGTCGTGGGATTGTATGTCTTCGTAGCTTTGAACAGTCATTTATTGCTGATACAGGCGATTGTTGATTCCGTTGAGACGGTTCCCTTGTCAAAAACTCTCATTGAACCAAATTTTGTCCCACTGATTGTTGAGAAAAGCTCAGAAATGTTTGTTATAGCTATGAAGTTTGGTTTTCCTATTATCGCATTTATGTTAGTTGTTTCTATAGCTTTAGGAATAATTTCAAGACTTGTTCCTCAGATGAACGTTTTCATGGTTGGTATGCCTTTAAAAGTTCTTGTGGGTCTGATTCTCTTTGCAGGGATGATTCCTGTATGGGCGGATGTTTTCTCTCAAATCTCATTGCGTCTGATGAATTTTATGAAGAACTTCATAAAGACTTTTTAAATATTGATCTACAACTTTTTGCTGATCCTGAAAGAACAGAGAAGCCAACTCCTCGCAAGCGAAGGAAAGCCAGAGAAGAAGGACAGGTTGCCACATCTAGGGAACTCAACATGGCAGTTTCTTTTATTGCAGCAGCTTTTGCAATTAGGCTCCTTTTCCCAGATCTAATAGAGGCAGTTGAACTGGGAACATACAACTATTTTCTGTTGAATGGATATGACGAATTATTCGAAACGCTTGGTTCAAAATTACTTTTGGCTTTTTCGCAACTCATAGTGGTAATGCTTGCCATCTTCGCAATTTCCATGCTTGCCTCGATAATTACTGGAGCTCTGCAAACTAGATTTCTTTTATCTTTTAAACCACTCAAGATTGATTTAAATAGAATCAATCCGATTGAAGGTTTCAAAAGACTTTTCTCCTTTAGAAGTTTGTTTGAACTGTTAAAATCAATAATCAAGATGTTCATAGTTGGGTACGTTGGGTATTCAATTGTGCGTAAGCATTGGAACTTGTTCTTTCTCTACAGCGATATGGATTTATTGGATTCGTCAAAACAACTTTTTCTTTTGCTCTATGATGTTCTCTTTCGCTGTGGTCTGGCATTGCTTGCCTTGGCGTTTTTGGACTACCTGTATCAAAGGTGGGAATTTGAAAAAAGCCTGAGAATGACTAAACAAGAACTGAAAGAAGAATATCGTGAAGTCGAAGGAAGCCCGGAGGTTAAAAGAAGACAAAGGGAGATCATGGCACGATTAGCTCGAGGACGTATGCTTCAACAGGTTCCGCAAGCTGATGTAGTGATAACTAACCCAACCCACATTGCTGTTGCTCTGAAATATGACCCGCAAGAGACGCAAGCCCCGATAGTTTTGGCAAAAGGCTTGGACGAACTTGCAAAAAGAATTTTAGAGATTGCGAACGAAAATAAGATCCCAGTTGTTCAAAATCCACAGGTTGCAAGGGAACTTTATTATTCTGTTGAAGTGGGAGAAGAAATTCCTCCGACGCTCTATCGTGCAGTTGCTGAAATTCTTGCCTATGTTTATTCGGTTAGAAGTTAGGATATAATTTTGTAAAGGGAGTTTCTTTGAATGAAGAATCTTGATGTTGCTGTTGCAGTTCTGATAGTTTCAATAGTGTTTCTTATGGTTCTTCCAATACCAGCTTTTGCGCTGGATTTTTTCCAGTTGCTAAACATTTCTATTTCCATGGTTATTTTGTTCTCAGCGATGTATGTTAAACACGCTCTGGATATGTCTTCTTTTCCAACGATGTTACTAATTGTAACACTCTTTCGGTTAGGTTTGAATGTGGCTTCTACAAGGATGATATTACTTGAAGGAGAGAAATTTGAAGGAAAAGTTATCAGAACTTTTGGGGAATTTGTTGTTAAAGGTGACTATATTGTTGGTTTGATAGTTTTCATAATTCTGGTGATAATTCAATTTATTGTCATAACCAGAGGTGCCGAAAGAATAGCAGAAGTCGCAGCACGATTTACTTTAGACGCGATGCCAGGTAAGCAAATGAGTGTCGATGCAGATTTGAACGCTGGCCTCATAACGGAACAAGAGGCACGACAAAGGCGTGAAACAATAAGGCGTGAAGCAGATTTCTATGGAGCCATGGACGGCGCAACGAAGTTTGTTCGAGGTGACGCTATCGCCAGCATAATAATTGTCTTAGTAAATATTCTTGGCGGTCTTTTGATAGGTGTCCTAAGACATGGTCTTAACTTAGCGGATGCGGCAAGAATTTATGCATTGTTAACAGTTGGAGATGGTTTGGTGACTCAGATACCAGCGTTGCTTGTGTCTACTGCAACTGGTATCTTAGTTTCAAGGGCAGCTTCTAAAGAAAACCTTGGCCAAGATTTGATAAGAGAACTTACTTCTGAGCGGAAAGTTTTGATAATCAGCGGCTTGATACTCATTTTCTTGGGAATCGCAACCCCCTTACCTTTTACAAGTGCAATAATTGGGTTAGCTTTTATATTGCTGGCTGTTTACACATCAAGAATGACTCCACAGCTTGAGAAAGTTCCGATATCCGCAGCACCTACCCCGGTTACACCAACCAAACCAATTCTCACTACTCCGCAAGAAGTTGCGGATGTTTTGCAAACGGATACCGTGGAAATTGAGATAGGATACGGATTGCTGCCGCTTGCAGATCCATCGCAAGGTGGTGATCTGCTAGAAAGGATAACAATGATACGAAAACAACTTGCCTTTGATCTAGGATTGGTGCTGTCACCGATCAGAATTCGAGATAGCGTGTTGCTAAAACCAAATGAATATCTCATAAAAATTAGAGGTGCAGAAATAACCAGGTATGAACTTATGCCAAGCCGCTTGCTAGCGATTAATCCGGGTACTGCATCTCAGAGGATTTCAGGTATTCCAACTAAGGAACCTGCTTTTGGCATGCAAGCTTTTTGGATCGAGCCTGCGCGTAAGGATGAAGCCACAAGGTTGGGCTACACGGTCGTCGATCCACCAACAGTTTTCGCAACACACCTTACTGAAACACTTAAGCGAAATGCTTCGGAACTGCTTGGAACAAGGGAATTCAATCTTTTGATTGATGGTTTAAAAGAAAAATTCCCACAGCTAGTTAGCGACTTGATTCCGTCCATGTTAAAACCTGGTGATGTTAAGAAGATACTACAAAGACTCCTAAGTGAGCAAATTTCGATACGGAATCTACCACTCATTTTCGAGACACTTTTGGAGCACGCCGAAAAAACGACAGACGTGGTCTACTTAACTGAGCAAGTTCGAAGGGCTTTAAAACGGCAGATAGCGCAGTCTCTTCAGGCTGAGGATGGTAAGATTCACGCAGTTGGTCTTGATTACGAACTGGAAAAGAGATTAGCCGAGTCATTACAGGATGTTGCGGGTGAAAAGAAGATATCCTTGAATCCGCAGATTTTGAGGGAAATTATGGAGAATGTTTCAAAACAACTGGAAGGACTCATGAAGAAAGGGTATCTACCAATAGTAATATGTTCTGGTCCAATTCGACCGTACCTTGCTTCAACGGTGAGAAAGTTTTTGCCGAACGTTCCAGTTATAGCTTACGAAGAAGTACCTGAGGATACTACGTTACAAGTGGAAGGTGTGGTTAGACTGTGAAAATGAAGAAATACATCGTCTCAGATATAAGGCAAGCTCTAGAACAAATAAGAAAGGATCTTGGAGAAGATGCTATTATTCTCAGTACCCGAAGTTTCAAAAAAGGTGGGTTTCTTGGTATAGGGGGTAAGAAACTTTTAGAGGTGACTGCAGTAACGGATGAAAAGGAGGATTCAAAGAGAGAAAGTACTGAAATTTATCGTTTACAGGAAATGCTTGTGAAAAACAAGGAAAAAAGGCAGGAAGAAGAATTAATGGAGATAAAGCAAATGTTGAGAGAAATGAAATCCATGGTTTTGTCGATTAAGAAAGAAGATATGTCAGAGGGTATGAAACGACTTTCAATAGCTTTTGAAGGCCAAGGTATCGATCCTGAGATTTCAGGTAAGCTTCTAGAATACATTCGTCTCAGCCAAGGTGAACCAAAAATTGATGAACCATTTCTTCAAAGGTTGTCAGATTACTTTCAACCTTTTCTCAAAACTGAGGTACCGGAGCTTCGTGGACCTGTTATGTTTATCGGACCAACTGGAGTAGGGAAGACAACAACGCTGGCAAAAATAGCTGCGAAACTCAAACTTGTTGAGAAAAAACATCTTGCGATCTTAACGCTTGACACATACAGGATAGCTGCAGCTGAGCAGCTGAAGGTTTATGCAACGATTATGGATATCCCAATGCGGGTGGCATACACACCAATGGAAGCAAAGATCGAGCTTGAGGCAATGAGTTCTTTTGATGTTGTGCTGATTGATACAGCTGGTCGCAGTCCCAATAACGATATTCAAATTAGTGAACTAAAGGCTCTATTTGAGACAGTGTCACCAAAACTGTGTTTTTTGGTTTTATCAATGAATTATAAGTATTCCGATATCAAAGATATGATACGAAAATTCTCAGCGGCGAAGTTTTCACACGTAATACTAACCAAGATGGATGAAACAAAATCATACGGTCATCTGATCAATGTTCCTTATCTAGCCGGCGTACCACTTGCGTACGTCACCAATGGTCAGAGAGTCCCAGAAGACATTATGGAAGCTAATAGACGTGAACTGTCATATCTTCTTGCAAAAGAGGTGTTGGAAACTGCGAAATCAAGCTGAGAAATTGTGGACAGAGGATACGAAAATAATCAGCGTAGCTAGTGGTAAAGGCGGTGTTGGGAAAACAGTTATATCTGTAAACTTAGCTATTGTTCTTGCTCAGAGAAACCACAGAGTACTTCTATTTGATGTCGACGTAGGTTTTGCGAACGCTGAAATTTTAATGGGGATTGTTCCAAAGTACACAGTAAAAGATTTTTTGCGTGGCAGAGTTACGCTCGAAGAAACAATTTTCAGAACACCTTTTTCTGTCGACCTAATAAGTACTGGTATGGATGTCGAGGACATTGTAACTTTCAATCTTCAACGGAAGAATGATTTATACAATGAATTTCGGCGAATCGCAGGCAAATATGAGTATGTTATTTTTGACTTTCCACCTGGTTTTAAGGAAAATTTGGACGAATTTTATGCTCAGTCAGATCATCTTGTACTAGTCACAACAACAGAACCAACTTCACTTGTGAATGCTTATACTTTTGTGAAAATTATGAGCATTAAGGGACTTGACTCTGAAAGTTTTCACCTTGTTTTGAATATGATTCGTGATATGAAAGAAGGACGTAAAATAGCCGATAAATTCATTTCGGTTGTCGAAAAATTCACGGGTGTTCTTATTTCGTCTGCCCATCTTATGAAATACGATCAAACAGTCAAGGAAAGTGTATTATATCAGACTCCATTTGTTATGAGCAAGAGAAATACCCAGCCATCTTTTGCCATTCAAGGAATAGCTGATACGATAACAAAAAAGATCTCTCAAAGAAGAGTTAGCTTTTTAGAGCGACTTAAAATGATCTTCGGTGGATGATTAAGGAGCTGTTCACATGCCTGAACAGGCTACGTCGGTCGATGCACAGGTAGTTCTTAAACCAGGCATGCCACTCATAATTGATTATATTCAAAAAAACGGTGAAAAAATGACGTTGAGAAGTACGATACATGATATAGATTTTGATCGATCGATTATGAAAATGGGAATGCCCAGCTATAAAGGTCGTTTCGTTCCTATCGGGGCTGGCGAACCTATTCACATTACGGCAATTGCTGAGAAGGTTGTTTACACCTTTGACAGCAGAGTAATAAGTTACGGGCGGGATGAACAGAACTTCTTAGTGATGTATATAACAGTACCACGGCTTGTTAGACGTGTTCAAAGAAGAAGATATGTAAGAATTCCTTTGATCCTTGAGGGATCATTCAAGATACCTGGTGAAGATATGTATCATAAATTCGTCACAAGGGATTTTAGCGCGGGCGGTATATTAATGTGCGCAAAATTGTTTCTACCGGTAGGTCAACCAATTTTAGTAACGCTTGACTTGGGTTCAATCAAGCTTCAGGATCAAAAAGCTCAAGTAGTGAGATTTGCTGGTAAGAACGAAAATACAGGTTTGTATGAATACGGGGTACAATTTTTGGAGGTTTCCCCACAGCTTGAAAAGAATATGGTAGCATTTGTTTATCAGCAGGAACTGAAGATGAAAAAGAGTTCTTCTGGGAAGGAGGTCTGATGTGAAACTAAACGAACGGCAACTCGATCTTTTGAAAGAAATAGGGAATATAGGAACTGGTAACGCAGCTACCGCATTGTCGACTTTAACGAATAAAAAAGTTGAAATATCGGTTCCGGATGCGCAGATTGTACCTATATCAAAATTACTTTTCACTTTTCCTGATCCGGAAGACATTGTTGTTGGGATCAGAATGAACGTATCCGGAGATGTAAAGATGGATATTCTGTTGATACTAGATAGACCAACCGGGAAAAGGATAATAACCGATTTGCTTGGCAGTCCTTGCGAGGATATAACCCAGCTCGACGAGCTTACGTCTTCCGCTTTCAAGGAAATAGGTAACATAATGTGTGGCTCCTACATTACTGCACTTGCTGATTTCACGCAACTTTATCTTGATCCGACACCTCCAGAATTAACAGTTGATATGCTTGCAGCGATTGTTGCTGAGACTGTTCTTGAAAGATATTATGAATATGAAGAAGAAGTGGTACTTGTTGAGACTCAAATTAACATCGGTGATGTTAAATCAATAACGTCGTACATGTTTCTAATACCAGGAAAGGATTGCCTTCAGAAAATTTTCTCGAAGGTGGGAATGGCATGATAAAGAAAGTAATAATAGGTATCGGAGAAGTTGCAATAGAGGAAAATCCGAGCGTTTTGGTCACACTCGGCTTGGGTTCGTGTGTAGGAGTTTGTATGAGAGATCCTGTTGCAAGAATTGGTGGAATGGCGCATGTTATGTTACCGGAAAGTCCCTCAACAAATGACATCAAAACTCCAGGAAAATACGCCAACACCGCGGTGGACTATCTAGTTGAAAAACTGGTTGCAAAGGGTGCGTCAAAATCAAGATTAGAGGCAAAGATAGCTGGTGGTGCGTCTATGTTTGAATCAGGTTCAATGAACATTGGGCAAAGAAACGTTGAATCAGTCAAGAATAGACTCAAGTATCACGGCATAGTCCTGAAGGCAGAAGATACTGGTGGCAATCGTGCGAGAAGCATCGAATATAATATTGAAACCGGAAAGTTGCTCATCAGAAAAGTTGGTGGAGGAGAAACTGTTCAAATAACAGAAATATAAAGAAAGGTGAGAATGTGTACGTACAAGACGAAGAAAAAATAATCAAGGAATTATTACCTTTAGTTAAAATTGTCGCGTATGACTTGAAGAATAACTTGCCCAAAAACGTTGAACTAGATGACTTAATACAAGAAGGTGTGCTAGCTCTAATATCTGCGATAAGAAGATACGATCCATCAAGAGGAATAAGCATACAGTCTTACACCATAAAAAGAATCAGGGGAGCAATGTACGACTATCTGAGAAAAATCGATTGGATGCCAAGAAACTTGAGAAGAAACATAAGAGAGGTCGAAAGGGCAATTTACGAGCTTGAGCCAGCTTTGGGACATTTTCCATCTGTCGATGAAATTTCGACATACACTGGGTTAACTACTTCCGAAGTGAAAAGAGCTTTGGATGAAATGGTAAGAAGGCAACTTTTAATGCTTGATAAATATCTTTACGAAGAAGAAAGTTTTGCAGACCAACTGGAGGATGAAGACGATCCTTTCAAGCAGGCTCGTAAAGAGATTCTATTTGAAGAACTGGCTCAAGCCATATCAAAGCTTGATCCTAAGGAAAAGTTGATTATTTCTTTAAGATTTGAACAAGATCTTTCGTTGAAGGAAATAGGTCTAATTATCGGAACGAGTGAGTCAAGAGTTTCTCAGATTCTGTCAACGGCGTTGATAAAGCTCAAAAATTTTTTAATGGGTGTGGAGAATGATAACACCAGTGGACCTTCAAACTTTGGTAGTGAAAGGAAATGAAATAGCACAGAATGCAGCGCAAATTCTCAATGCGCATACTGCTATGCTTCAGCTTTTTCAGTCTGAGATTCTTAAGCGATCTCAGCAAGAATTAAGGCAGGTTAATCCTGAGAATAAAACTGAAGCCAAGATGGTTAAGACTTCCACTGAAGGAGAAAGAAGAAATGAGTATTATTATGCTTCGCGGCCTGAGAAAAGAGAGAATACAGCTGGAAGAATAAAGGAAGAGAACAAGGGTTCGTTACTGGATGTGAGATTGTGATAGGTTACGTTTCTGCCAGAAAAATTGAAGAGAAATACACCGGTGGTCTTCTTGTTGTCGACCAGGCCGGGATTCCTTTAGAGTTCAAGTACACAGAACCTATAATTCCTTCCCAACTTCAAAAGATACTGTATGGGAAATCACTCGAAAGTTATTTGTACATCGAAGTTATAGGTAAAAACTTGCTTCGCAAAGCCGAAAACAGGTGTGAACTTTACTTTACAGATGTGCCTATTCTAGTTGATTGTTCAGAAAACGTAATTTTTGTGAGCTATCATCTGTCATCCAGTAACCAAGTTCAGAAGATTTCCACAGAAGAGTGTGTGATTCCAATCCCAGGTGGAGCCCTTAGATTTACCATGTCAAAGGAGATTACGCAGGACATGATTGAAAAATTGTCAGCGATAGTGGAAGAAGTCGACATTATGGAACCTTTTCAAAGACTTCAAAAGGCTCTTGAGTACGTATGCAAATCTTCAACTGGTTGATACAGGCGCTCAAAATGGAACTAGGTTTTGTAAAAATCAAGGATGTGGGGTTGAACTTGCCTACACCGAATGTCGGGGGAGAAGTTCTAACTGGTATCGTCGTCGATCTTACGGAAAGAATTTCCGGCAAATTGATCTCACTTTCAGTCATTTCCACAGAGCCAACAGTGAGGAATGTACAAACGCCGAGCTCTGATCTGCAAATAGATTCAACTGAATTAAAGTTTTCTGAAACTAATGTGTGCAATATGAGCTTTGCGAGCGATGCGGTCAGTTGCCTTTTATTTAATGATGAAAAGTTCTCCAAAATTTTGCTGAACAACGTTTCAATGATAAATGATTCGGTTGAAACCTACAGCCTTGATGCTTTTTGTGCATCTGTGCTAAACAAAACTTTACCTGTTTTGAGAATCGCGAAGTTTAGCTCTAAACCTATCCCGAAAAGTGAAAAGTTAGTCAAGGCTATAATAAAAATGCGTGCAGAACAAGAAATATCGTCCGATTTCATTTATGTTGGCTTTTATACGCTAGTTCCACTTCGCAGCGCAAAGAGAGTTGTAGTAATAGGGAACGAATTAATCCTTGAACTAAGTGACAAGAGCACCGAAAGGAAAGATGTCATAGTGTTCAAAAAGGATCAAGAATACAAGTTTTTGGTGTTTTCAGTCAAGCAGCTGATGCAAAATATGTAAAAATTCTCCTGGTTCCACTTCGTAAACCATTAGACAATCTTTCTTTTCGTTATATATATGTTTGTGCCGCAATTTCGAAGCCTGTAACTTTGAAGCTCCGACTATTTGAAGTATATTATCATCGTATTTTATTTTTTTCAGCTGGGCTCGGTTCGCTAGAATTTTTATCCTAAACATATCAATTAACAAATTCACCTGATCTGGTGACTTTCCGAACCGATCAGTCAGTTCTTGTGCAATATCTTCCAGTTCCTCTAATTTCTTGCAAGATGCTAATCTCCTGTAGATTCTTATTCGCTCCATTGGATTTGTAACATAATCTTCTGGTATAACCAGTTCACCTGGTACGCCTTCGATTTCAACGTCTTGTTCAAAGTTTTCTAAATACTTATCGGAACCAGTAAGTTGCTCTTCAGAAGACCATAGGGCCTGCTTGACTTCTCGATTCAATATTTGGAGATAGAGATTCAAGCCGATTGAATTAATATTGCCATGTTGTTCAAGACCAAAAATCGAGCCAATTCCCCTCATCTGCATATCGAACATTGCGAGCTGCAAACCACCACCAATGCCTCTCAATGACTCAAGAACTCTGAGTCTATACTCTGCGCTAGGGCTTAGCTTAGAATCATACAGAAAATAGACAAACCCTCTCTTATCACTTCTTCCGACGCGTCCTCGTAGCTGATACAATTGAGCTAGTCCATATCTATAAGAGTCATCAACTATTAGGGTGTTTGCAGTTGGCACGTCTACACCATTTTCAATTATGGATGTACAAACTATCATATCAACTTCGTGATCATAAAACATTCTTACAGCACGTGAAAGACTCGAACTTTTCATTTTTCCATGTGCAAGAACCATTCTTGCTTCGGGAATGATCTCTTGTAAATGTTTAAATATCTTATCTATATCCTTTATTCTGTTGTGTACGTAAATTATTTGTCCACCTCTGTTAATTTCGCGCAGGACGGCACTTCTCACAAGAATATCATTATACTTGCCGACGTATGTGAAGATCGGCAATCTTCCAAAAGGTGGTGTATTCAAAACACTCATGTCTTTCATGCCATGTAAGGCCATGTGTAATGTTCGAGGTATTGGTGTGGCACTCATGGAAATCACGTTTACATCTAATCTCAGCTTTTTGAATTTCTCCTTTTGTTCTACTCCGAAATTTTGCTCTTCGTCAATTATTACAAGCCCAAGATCCGAAAAGTTAACCTTCTCAGACAACAGTGAGTGCGTACCAACTATCACATCTATTTTTCCATTATTTAGATCATTTAGGATTCTCTTTCTTTCCTTTTGGCTCACTGTTCTATCAAGTAGTTCAATAACCACCCCGAATTTTTCCATTCTGGACTTAAAATTAAAGTAGTGTTGTCTTGCCAAAACAGTTGTTGGGGTCAAGACCGCAACCTGCTTACCCGAAACAACGCATCTAAAAGCTGCCCTGATAGCTACTTCAGTTTTTCCAAAACCAGCATCCCCGCATATTAAGCGATCGGTGGGTTTTTGACTTGAAAGATCCTCAAGTGTTTCCATTATGGCCTCCAATTGATCTTCAGTCTCGATATAAGGAAAGGTTCTTGCAAACTCTTTTTCTAGCTCAGGGTCACCTATTAAACTTAGTCCGGTTATTTGTTGCCTCTTAACGTACAGTTCTACTAACTCCAAAATCTTGTTGCGTACATCTTTCTTAACCTTTTCAACTCTCTTGCGCCATGCTGAGGAATGGATCCTATCTATCTCGACTGCACTTTTGTTACCTATATATTTCTGTACTCTATCAAGTCGATCAATAGGTACGTAAACTGTTGAGTCCTGGTATCTTAGGCACAAATATTCCTTAATTCCTAATACGTTGGGAACTTTTTTCACACCCTCGAAAATACCAATCCCATAATCTACATGAACGACATAGTCTCCTTCAACAAATTCGTCTTCATCGATAACTGGAACTTGAAAAATAGTTGAACTCTTTGGGTTGGTTGCCTTAAGTTCTTGTAAATCCATATCTACGAAGATTGGATTGACAATCCTTTTAAAGAATTCAGATATGGGAATCTGCGAATAAAGCGAATATTCTTCAACTTGTTCTTCGTTAAGGATTTCTCTTGTTTCTCTTTCGCGTTTGATATATTCATCCTGACATTCGTCATAATTGACAAAGACTACTTTAAATGGAGCATAATCTAAGATCGTGGAATTTGATCCTGCCTTACCTGGTATGGTGTCAAAATCATGCTGTTCACTCAGGTATTCACGCGCAGGTAAGATTATTGTTTCATCCAATTGCGAAACCGATCTTTGGGTGATTGGATCAAAAGTCCTTATACTTTCAACTCTTTTTCCAAAAAATTCGACACGCACCGGCACATTTTGAAGTGGTCCGAAGAAATCCAAAATATCCCCTCTGACTGCGTATTCTCCACCATTCCTAACCACAAAAGACCTGTCATAACCTATTAAGTGCAAAATCTTTTCGAAATTAGAATCAAGAAGTTCCTTATCTCTAACCAATCTAATTGATTGTTTTTTCAAGTCATCTGGCGAGATTGTTTTTCTGCTTAATGCGTGCAATGTAGAAACAATCGTAACTTTTCTTTTAGATAGGGTTTCCCAAAGTGTTCTTATTCTGTACGCTCTAACCAAGAAAGAGACTTGAACATCCTCAAATGGGAAAACATCGTGCGATGGGAAATAATGGAATCCAAGATGAGTAGAAAGTCTTTGGGCATCATATTCTGTCGGAACGATTATCAAAATAGAATCCTCAGAGAGACTGGAGAGTAGTTCATTCAACTTCATAACTCACTACTTGAAAGGTTCTTAATCTGTTGTTAGTTGATTTCATCCACTCGACTTTAGGAGGCACAGCGAAATCTCTTGCGAGGAATCCAAAAAGAATGTTTTGTCGTGCGGTTTCATCGTTGTATATTCCAGGATTCACCAAAACCTTCAACTTCAAAGGCTGTTTGACAACATGAATTTCATCTATGCAGTCCAATGCTTTGATTCTGTCAACTAATTCTTTCTCATGTTCAATTGGTAACCGCGGTAATACATTTACTAGGGCTATGTTTCTTGACAGTGGCCCTATTATTTTCACGTTTGCAAGGTAAGCTTGGTGATGTATTTCATTTATGAAAGATAACAGAATTTCATTAGACTCATTAACGGCTTGTCCATGGTAATGAGGATTAATCAACATTTTTAGTAGATGTTTCATCTTACAACCTTCTCTAAAGGAGGATTCACCAACCTTTGCAACGGGAACATTAAAGAACTGCACCATTGCTCTAATCTCATCTTTAGCCAGATCAAAAAGTGGTGAGTAAAGTCGCCCATTGATCTTCAAACCATTCATACCCCAGCTATCTGATTTGTTTGCGCCTGTCGCTACAACTTTGCTTGGAAATGTCTGAAGAACGGTCCCTAGTTTGGCCTCACGTGTACAGGAATTGCAGTTCGGACCATACCTTAATATTTCTCTCTGCTTTTTGGTGCCGTCTAAAACAACGTGTTTTAGTCCGAGGCGATCAGCATTTAATACAACTTGTTCCCTTAGTTTTCTATATGTCGCGCTACCCCAATCTACAGTCACCAAAACCACTTTATCTGAACCCAAAGCCAGCTTCGCTAGTTGAGCAACTAGACTGCTATCTTCTCCGCCGGAAAAGGCCACGATCAAACCTTCTGGGAAATTTATAGCTATTTCCTGTATTATTCTTTCTGCACGTTCCCGAATTCGACTTTCACACGATTGTCGCATAATTCTAAAATTGCATAACTATTACTTTCTGCCAGAGAGCCAGGATTTATGAAGATGGTATCCTTGAATGTTGAATAGTCAGTTTGATGAGTATGACCGTAAAGGATAATATTTGGTCTTGGGTCGAACAGGTTTAAAATTCTTTCTTTTATTCCGAAAGGTGGACCCCAACCATGGCACAAAGCGATGGTGTAGCCTCCTAGAATAAGCTTTAAAGTTGCTGGTAGGTATTCCTTTACATCTGGATAATCCATATTGCCATGAACAGCGAAGAATTGCTTAGAGATTTTCTTTAAAGTCAACACTGTTTCAAGATCGACATAATCTCCTAAACCTATAACAGAGTCAAACGAACTAACCTGATTTAACAGTTTTTCTGGAATACCAAGAAGTTTAGTTGGTATATGTAAATCCGAGAGCAGAAGGATCCTCACTTATTCTTCATCCTTTCGATAACTATTGAAGCAGCTCCCAGTATTCCAGCATCCTTTCCAAGTTTACTTAACTTAATCTCGAAAGTACCTAGCATACTTGGCAGTACGTGATCTTTAACCTTTTCAACCAATGGATCTAGTAGCTGTGCACCCGCGTTCGATATTCCTCCACCCAGGATTACCAGCTGCGGGTTAAAAATATTTACAAAAGTTCCAATAGCAACTGCTAATGCATCTGTAAGTGTCGAAACTATGCTTTTCGCGAATTCATCACCATTTTTAGCACAGCGGAAAATGTCCTCAGGTGTGACTTCTTCAGGTTTTTTACCATCATACAACGCAGAAGTCTTATGCCTCTGAAATCCTTCTTGAACAAATCTTTTAAGTGCTGTAGCCGAAGCAAATGCTTCTAAACAGCCTCTCGATCCGCAACCACAAATTGGTCCATTCGGCATGACTTTTATGTGTCCAAGTTCTGCTCCTATTCCAACGCTTCCTCTCAGCAACAAACCGTGGCTAATAACTCCCCCACCTACGCCAGTTCCAAGTGTCAAGCAAACTATATGATCATATCCTTTACCGATTCCGAAAGTGTGCTCACCAAGAGCGTATGCGTTAGCATCGTTTTCGACATAAACCTTCAAGCCAGTTTTTTGTGATATTCGATCCGCCAGAGGAAAATCATGCCAACCAGGAAAATTCGGCGAAAACCTCACTACTCCTTGTGTGTGGTCAATGCTACCTGGTGAACCTATACCAACCGCTTCGACATTATGTTGGGCTAAAACCTTTTTCACTGCTTGGCTCAATCTCTCTGCGACAGCTTCGGGACCATCTTTTACCATCGTTTTTCCACTCTCTCTTGAAAGAATTTTCCCCTCTTCATTGACAACACCAACTGCAAAATTCGTTCCACCAAGGTCTATGCCTACAACTTTCAAGGCTGATACCTCCGTTAATATTTTATCTTTTGTTGATCTATTAATGCAAGAAAGTCTTCATTCGATTTTGTTTCTTGCAGTTTTCTAAGTATCAATGTAAGGCCTTCTTCTTCGGTCATACCACTGAGCATTCTTCGAAGTATCCAGATTTTCTTCAGATGATCTTCATCAAGAAGAAGTTCCTCTTTTCTTGTACCCGACAACTGCAAATTGATGGCCGGGAAGATTCTCTTGTTTGCAAGCTGTCTAGACAGAACTAGCTCCATGTTGCCGGTGCCTTTGAACTCTTCAAAAATAACCTCATCCATCTTTGAACCGGTTTCTACGAGTGCTGTTGCGATAATTGTAAGACTTCCACCTTCTCTGGTGCTTCTCGCAGCACCAAAGAAATGTTTTGGTTTGTAAAGAGCCGCGGGATCTACTCCACCACTGAGAAGCTTTCCGCTTGGAGGAACCTGAATGTTGTAAACTCTTGCCAATCTTGTCAGGCTATCAAGTAGGATCACAACATGGTGTCCGTATTCAACCAATCTTTTTGCCATTTCCAAAGTCAGTTCAGCAACTTTGATTTGTTTATCTGGTGCCATATCGAAAGGAGCGGCTATTACCTTCGCTTCAACAGATTCCTTTATATCCGTGACTTCTTCTGGTCTTTCATCTATGAGCAAGACTATTCTGTAAGTTTCAGGATGATTGTGTGCTATACCATTAGCTATCTCTTTTAGGAGAGTAGTCTTACCAGCTTTTGGTGGTGCGACAATCATTCCTCTTTGTCCTTTTCCAATTGGCGAAAATAAATCCATCAGCCTTGTAGAGAGTATTCCAGGTTCAGTTTCAAGTATAAGTCGTTCCTTCGGGTAGTCTGGGGTAAGATTTTCAAAATTTATCCTCTCGCTAGTTAGTTCCGGCGGTCTAAAATTCACAGCCTCAATTCTAATCATAGCGAAATACTTTTCGCCCTCTTTTGGGGGTCGTATGGCTCCAGAAACATAATCACCTGTGTTCAGATTGAATTTTCTTATTTGAGATTGCGATATGTAGATGTCGTTGGCGCTAGGCAAAAGATTACTACCGCTTCTCAGGAATCCGTAACCTTCTGGAAGGATTTCAAGTACACCTTCTCCAAAGAAATATCCATGTGATTTAGCTTGTGCTTCAAGGAGTGCAAAAATCAAATCTCTCTTTGGTAAACTTGTGTAACGTGGGATATCATACTGCTTAGCAAGGTTGTACAATTCTCTGATAGTCATTTTTTCAAGATCGGCAATACTTATAGTGCCATGTTCCTTTTCTTGACCATTTGAATTCATCCAAAGGTGCACCTCCGAAAATTCAACTATAACAGAAAGAGTAATCCGGTTGGGAGAGAGGGCTGAATTACAAAACGGATGCAAGACCTGTTACACTAAAAAATTTAGCAGAAAAACTCAAAAAAGTCAAGTAAGAATAAAGTAAATGTAGATAATTTCATTCGATGAAAAATCCCCTCGCAAAGGAGGGGATTTTCTTACGACTCCTTCTTAGTGACTATCTGTAATAAGGCCATTTCTGCAGCATCCCCTCTTCTAGCGCCTATTTTGATTATTCTCGTAAAACCACTTGTTTTATCTGCTTCTTTTGCAATTTCGTCAACAAGTTTATTCACCAATCTCTTGTCTTGTAAACTTCTGTATATTTGCCTCCTCAAAGCGACTTGCTCATTTTTGTCGGTACTTTGATTGGCTCTAATTGCTTTCGTGATCAACTTTTCAAAGTATCTTCCAACTACTTTCGCTTTTGTAACTGTTGTAACGATACTTTTGTGTTCTACTAACTCTCGCATCTGATTTCTTATTGTAGAGAGGCTATGACTTTTGTATGCCCCAACTTTTGTTCTCAGCATTCTATGTCTCATATTCATCCTCCTTTTCTAAGAGTTAATCCAAATTTTTCCATCAGTTTTTGTTTTACTTCTTCCAATGACTTTGGTCCGAAATTTTTGATCTTCAGAAGATCCTCTTCTGTTCTCTTCAAAAGGTCACCAATTGTTTCTATTTTATCCCTTCTCAAGCAATTCAAGGATCTTATTGAGAGTTCCAGTTCGTCTATCTTTTTCGAGTAAATAGTTTCTTCTTCACTCACAGTCTGTTCGGCTTTTACTTCCTCTTGAGAAATGGCTATAAACTCTCCACTAAAAGCTGAGAACTCTTCAGGTAGACTATCCACAATTATTTGTAGATGATTCATCAGAATCTTTACAGCTTGTTTCAGTGCTTCATTTGGGAAAATGTTCTTTTTCGTCCATATTTCAAGAACAAGCTTGTCGTAGTCGGTTCTTTTCTCAACTCTGGCACTTTCAATGGAGAAGTTAACCTTGACCACAGGTGAAAAGACTCCATCTATTGTTATCCAACCTATTTCTTGGTTTTCGTCCATTAGTTCAAAAGCTGGTACGAAACCTTTTCCAGGTTGTACGTAAAGTTCGAAAGCTAGGTCAGCTTCTTCATCCAGGGTAGCAATTACTAAAGAAGGATTGACTACCTCCAAACCCGCCGGTACCTTAATATCTTTTGCTGTAAGGAAACCTGGTCCTTTCTTTTCAGCAAACATTTTAATTCGATCGTGCACAGGGACCTCTGCTCTGATCTGAATCTTTTTTAAGTTTAATATTATCTCCAGTATATCCTCTTTGACACCAGGTAACGTATCAAATTCATGGTACCTCTCAGGTTTTAAAAATCTCAAGCCCGTTACAGCAACGGATGGTATTGATGACAAGAGCACTCTTCTCAAAGCGTTTCCTATAGTGGTTCCATATCCTTTCTCGAGTGGTGATAGAATGTATCTTCCGTAATAATAATCGCCTTCGGATTTTTCTTCCTCGACTTTGAGCTTTCTCGGTATTACGTACTCAACCATAAATTATCACCTCGAATAGTATTCAACAATAGCTTGAACATCCACAGGTAGGTCGGTAACTTCCTCCAGCTTCGGGTATCTAAGAAAGATTCCTTTAGAATTCTCAAAGTCACTCTCAACCCAAGGTACTCGGGTCCTATCTTTTGTTAACTCAATGGTTTGCTTTACAACAGCAAGTGATTTATCTCTCAATTCGACTACATCTCCCGGTCTTAACAACAACGATGGTACATCCACTTTTCTACCGTTCACACTAAAGTGCCCATGGGTAACCAACTGACGTGCCTGTCGGCGATTGATTGCAAAACCTAATCTGTAAACAACATTGTCAAGGCGCGATTCGACTAACTTGACCAGATTTTCTCTAGTATCACCTTGCATTTTCTGAGCTCTTTCGAAATAACGCTCAAATTGTCTTTCCAAAATTCCATAGATTCTCTTCATAACTTGTTTTGAACGCAATTGCAGACCATACTGAGATAATTTTCCGCGGTTTCTTCCATGCATACCTGGAGCATATGGTCTCCTCTCGAACGCACAACGATCCGTAAAACATCTTTCACCTTTTAAGTAGAGCTTCATTCCTTCTCTTCGACAAAGTCGGCAAAGCGGTTCTGTATATCTAGCCATTCAATTCCCTCCCTCAAACTCTTCGTTTCTTTTTGGGGCGACATCCGTTGAACGGGATCGGTGTAACGTCTTTTATGCTGTCGATCTCAAGACCGGCAGCTTGAATTGTCCTTATCGCCGCTTCTCGTCCAGGTCCTGGCCCTTTGACCAAAATGTCTACTCTCTTAATTCCGAGTCGCAAAGCTTCTTTGGCAACTTTGTCCGCTGCCAGCTGAGCAGCATATGGCGTACCTTTTCTGGTTCCTTCAAAGCCTGCTGTTCCACTGCTTGCCCAATACAAGACAGCACCAGACAAATCGGTAAGAGATATGATGGTGTTATTGAACGTAGATTTTATATGAACAACCGCTCGATCAGAAATTGCTCGTCTGCGTTTTTTGCTCTCAGATTTCCTCGCCATACGCATTCCTCCTCAATTATGCTTCTTCTTTCTTCTTCTTTGTTTTAATTCTGCTTGGCCTTGGTCCTTTACGGGTCCTAGCATTGTGTCTAGTGCTTTGACCGCGTACAGGTAGACCAAGTTTATGCCTTATTCCTCGATAACATCCTATGTCGATAAGACGTTTAATGTTACGATTTACTTCAGTCCTCAATTCGCCTTCAACTTTGTAATGATCCTGAATGAACTTTGCTATTTTGTTGACCTCTTCATCTGTGAGGTCTTTTACTCTTTTGTCTGGGTCAATTCCTGTATTTTTTAGTATCTCAAGTGCCCGGGTTCTACCTACTCCATAGATATACGTCAAGGCAACGAAGCACTTTTTATTACTTGGTAATTCTACACCTATTATACGGGCCATTTAGTTCCCTCCTTGTGTCGCTTTTTGTTAACCCTGTCTCTGATTGTGTTTTGGGTTCGCTTTACAAATTATCAAAACACGTCCACGTCTTCTTATAATTTGGCAATGCTCACATCTTTTTTTGATCGATGATCTGACTTTCATTTTGCTCAGCTCCTTTCATTCTTCGTCTTCTTCTTTTTTATCTAATCTCTTGCGATACACAATTCTGCCCTTTGAAAGATCGTATATTGAGAGTTCAACTATAACACGATCACCGGGTACCAAACGAATGAAATTTTTTCTCATCCGCCCAGAGATTTGCGCAAGTACTTCATGTCCGTTATCAAGTTTTACAAGGAAGTTCGCATTTCTTCGAGCTTCAACTATTGTCCCTTCCATCTTTACAACATCATCTTTCGGCAAAGACATCACCTCTCACCATGGTGTCAATATTTCTGCCCCATCTTTCCTAACAACCACGGTGTGCTCAAAATGTGCACTCCTCTTTCCATCTGCCATGACGACAGTCCATCCGTCATTCAAGAGTTTTGTCTCAAAATTGCCTTCACAAGCCATGACTTCAACTGCGAGGGTCATACCCTCGACCAAAGTCCTTCCACTTCCTGCCTGACCAAAATTTGGTATTTCTGGTTCCTCATGCAATTGCCTTCCTATACCATGTCCAACATAATCTCTTAAAACATTAAAACCATAAGCTTCTACTGTACTCTGAATTGCATGAGAAATATCACCAATTCTTGCGCCTGGTTTTACAAATTCTATAGCCTTGAATAGTGCTTGTTTTGTAGCCTGAACTAGTTTTAACCCAACATCATCAATTTCATTGACTATGTAAGTTACGGCTGCATCACCATAGTAGTTGTTATAAACTGCTCCGACATCTATCGAAACTATATCACCTTTTTTAAATACCTTTTTCTTAAGTGGCGAACCATGAAGTACTTCGGAGTTAACTGAAACACAAGTGGCATATCTATACCCTCTGTAACCTTTGAAAGCTGGTTTTACTCCTAGTTCTCTAAACCTTTCAAGAACATATCCCTCAATATCATACGCATTATTTCCTTCACGTACGAGGTCTTTGACTTCTCTTAACACAGTTGCAACTGCATTGCATGCAATTCGCATATCTGCAATTTCCTTTTCAGACTTAATTCTTACCACTTTTTCTCACCTTATCTAGGATGCTAAGAACATTCTTTAAAAGAACATCGTGTTCACAATCAGAATCAACCTTTATCAGGAGATTCCGACTCTCATAAAAGTTAATAAGTGGTTGTGTTAATTGTCCATAGATCTTGTATCTGTTTCGTACAACGTCTTCTTTATCATCGTCGCGAGTAATAAGTTTTACGTTACAAATATCGCAGGTTTCGTCTTGTTTCGGTGGCATAGATATCATGTTGTAGATTCGACCACATTTTGGGCAGATCCGTCTATTTGTTAATCTCTTTACAACGGCTTCTTCTGAGATTTCCAAGTAAATAACTGCGTCGATTGCTTTACCCATGCTTCCAAGACTTTTTTCGAGAAACTGCGCTTGAGCTATAGTACGTGGATAACCGTCAAGAATGAATCCACTGAGGCTATCTTCCTTTTTCAACCTTTCCTCAACAACTTGATTCACTATTTCATCCGGTACAAGCTTGCCGGAGGCCAAAATATTTTGGACAACCTTCCCCAGCTCTGTGCCAGCAGCCACGGCTTCCCTAAATAAATCCCCTGTAGAAATATGAGGGACTTTAAGTTCCTTACAAAGATCCTTCGCGAGCGTACCCTTTCCAGCACCTGGAGGACCAAGCAGTATGATTTTCATAAATCATATCTTCCCTTTCTTCACAAAACCTTCGTAATGCCTCATTATCATATGAGCTTCCATTTGTTGTACAACATCTAGGGCAACGCCAACTGCGATCAGTGTCGAGGTACCACCAATAACTATATCAACCTTAGAAACAGCTTCAACAAAATGTGGTAAAAGCGCTATAACAACAAGGAATATTGCCCCCATGAATGTAACTTTGTTAACGACTCTTTGAATATGATCTTCTGTCGGTTTTCCTGGTCTTATGCCTGGTATGAAGCCTCCATACTTTTTGATGTTCTCAGAAACTTCGTGTGGATCAAAGACAATAACACTGTAAAAATAGGTAAAGAAGAAAACTAGAAGTCCGTAAATGGTTATGTACAAAGGACTACCAGCGCCGAAGAATTTCTGAAAACCAGACCATCCTAACATCTGAGCAATAGCAGCAGGTATCATGACTATTGCACTTGCAAAGATTATCGGTATAACGCCGGCTTGATTAACTTTGACTGGTATGTACGTGGAAGCCCCACCGTAAACTCTGCGACCGGTTATTCGAGTCGCATACTGGATTGAGATTCTGCGTTCAGCCTGCTGGACATAAACTATACCAGCTACCGTTACGAGAGCAATTGCAATCAAAAACACCCAACCAAAAAGGTTCAATCTGCCAAGTAAAATTCGACCGAAATAGTTTGGGTACCTTGCAACAATACCGGCAAAAATAAGAACTGATATCCCGTTTCCAATTCCCTTTTCAGTTATACGGTCACCCAACCAAAGTAGAAACATCGTGCCAGTGAGCATTGTAATTGTAGAAATTATAACAAAAACCATTGGATGTAAGCCGTAAGAAACAATATCGGGACTTTGTCTGACAAGACTGAATGACACAGCAAATGACTGAAATGCACCTAGAACTATGGTCAAGTTTCTCGTGTATTTGGCGAACTTTTTTCTGCCTTCTTCTCCTTCTCGAAGCATTTCTCGAAGACTAGGTATAACCGAGGATAAAAGTTGAAGCACAATCGAGGCGTTTATGTAAGGCGTGACACTCATTGCAAAGATCGAAAAATTTTCCAGTGCTCCACCCGTGAAAACGTCATAAAAGCTTAGTATACCGCCAACAGCACCTTCACCAAATCTTTTGAACGCTTCAGCCCATGCCATTATGTTGATTCCTGGTATTGGTATGTAAATTCCGAATCTGAAAACTATTAAAACCGCTACAGTAAACAATATCCTATCCCTTAATTCCTTTATCTTGAAGGCATTTTGCAGTGCTTTCCACACCTAAATCACCTCAGCCTTGCCACCCGCTGCTTCAATAGCCCTTTTTGCCCGTTCACTAAAAGCATGAGCCCTTACTATAAGAGGTTTACTCAGCTCACCATTACCAAGTATTTTGATCCCATCCTTAATCTTTTTGACTATCCCCATTTCCAAAAGACGTTCTGGAGTAACTTCTTCGTTTGAAGAGAATCTTTCTTCTAGGGTTCTGAGATTCACAACTGAGTATTCCTTATGCGTGAAACTTTTGAACCCAACCTTAGGCAACCTTCTGTGCAGTGGTGTTTGTCCACCTTCCAGCCATAAATGTACTTTTCCAGAACCACGTGCCTTTTGGCCTTTATGACCTCTTCCAGCTGTTTTCCCATATCCAGAACCTATTCCCCTACCAAGTCTTTTTGGTTTTTTAATAGCACCTGGCGTCGGTCTGAGATCTTCGAGTCTCATTGTCATTATTATTCCTCCTTTTCTATTTCCTTTACTTCCACCAAATGCCTAATTTTCTCTATCATTCCTCTGATCTGAGGTGTATCATTTTTGATAACTTTGTCGTGAATTTTTTTAAGTCCAAGAGCTTTAACAGTTTCACGTTGATCGGGTTTGTAGCCTATTGGACTTTTCACAAGTTCTATCTGAACCTTACGCATTCTTACGACCTCCTTGGCCGTAAAGTACTTGACCTATTGAAATGTCTCTTAACCTGGCAGATTTTTCAGGTGGTACCAAGCTTTTCAAAGCATTCATAGTCGCAATTGCAAGGTTAACCGAATTCGATGAACCAAGAGATTTTGTTAGAGCATTTTGTACACCAGCAAGTTCTAGTACAGCTCTTACAATTGCACCAGCAATTATCCCTGTACCAGGTGCTGCTGGTTTTATCAACACTTTGGACGCATCTTGTTTGCCTTCAGTCTCGTGTGGAATTGTATGTTTGTAAAGCGGGACCTCTATCATCGAGCTTTTTGCGGCTGAGATTGCTTTCTTGATTGCATCAGGTACTTCTCTTGCTTTTCCAAGTCCTATTCCAACCTTGCCTTTTCTGTTTCCAACAACAGCGAGAACTCTAAAGCTAAGTGTCTTACCGCCTTTAGTAACCTTTGCCGTTCTTCTTATTTCAACTATTCTTTCTTCTATTTCCGCTGATTCTTGTTTTTCGATTTCTTCTTCAAGAATATGCTCCATCTTCAACCACCCTCCTTAGAACTTTAATCCAGTTTCTCTCGCTGCATCGGCAAGAGCTTTAACACGACCATGGAACTTAAAACCACCACGGTCGAAAACAACCTGAGTAATACCCATGGCAAGCGCTCGCTTGGCAATTAGCTTTCCAACTTCTTTTGCAGCATCTATGTTATACGTTTTCGAAAGTTTGCCAGACAACTCTCGATCTAAGGTAGAAGCTGAGGTAAGAGTATGACCAACAGTATCATCTATAATCTGGGCATAAATGTGTTTTTCACTTTTGTAAACACATAATCTCGGTCTTTCTGGTGTTCCATGAATCTTCTTTCTTATGCTTGCGTGTCTTTTCTTTCTTTTGAGTTTTGCATCTTCCTTCTTAATCACAGTTCATGCCTCCTTTATGCTTTCTTACCTTCCTTGCGTCTTATTAATTCACCTTTGTATACAATTCCTTTCCCGGTGTAAACATTTGGTTCCCTTACTCTTCTAATCTCAGCGGCAAATTGACCTACCTTTTGTTTATCGGCACCCTTAACTACTATTACGGTTGGAGAAGGGGTCTCAACGGAAAGTCCTTCTGGTACGTCCATAACAACAGGATGTGTATAACCAACTTGTAGGGACAGTTTTTTCCCTTGCATTTGAGCCCTATAGCCAATACCAACTATTTCCAGCTGCTTTTCATAACCACCTGTTACACCAACAATCATATTTCTGATGAGCGACCAATAAGTTCCCTGGTGCATACTCAACGTTTTCCTCATTGATGTGCGTATCAAGGCATTCTCATTCTGTTTCACATAGACTTTTCCCTCATCTATGGATACAGTAACATATGGCGATAAATGTTGTTCTAAGGTGCCTTTTGGACCTTTAACGATTACTTTGTTATCTTTTAATTCAACATGTACGTTTGGCGGAATTAATATAGGTCTTCTGCCTAGCTTTGACATAGTTACTACCTCCTTACCATACATAGGCTATGACTTCGCCGCCTATTCCAAGACTTCGTGCTTCCTTATCGGTGAGAATACCTTTAGAAGTCGTAAGTATTGCAATACCTATTCCATTTCTAACTTTTGGAATTCTATCTTTTGCGACGTAAATCCGTCTACCTGGTTTAGAAACCCTTACAATTCCTTTGATAACTCTTTCGCGGCTTCTTCTTTGCCCCTTGTACTTTAACTGTATTCTAAGAATTCCTTGTTTACCGTCCTCTATGTACTTGAAATCTTGGATGAAGCCTTCTCGCTTGAGAATTTCGCATATAGCTTTCTTCATCTTTGAGGCGGGAACATCTACAAAATCTTTCATTACTGCGTTTGCGTTCCTAATTCGAGTTAGCATATCAGCTATCGGGTCACTCCACATTGCTTTCCCTCCCTTTACCAACTAGCTTTTTTGACACCAGGGAGTTTTCCTTCCAGTGCCATTTTTCTGAAGCAAACTCTGCACAATCCAAATTCCCTATAAACTGACTTAGGCCTTCCACACATTTTGCATCTAGTATATTCTCTGACTTTGAATTTCTTTTCTTTTTTCCATCTTTCTATGATTCCTTTTCTTGGCATTGTGTACCTCCTCTCATCGTTTGAAAGGCAAGCCTAGAAGCTCCAGTAGTTTGCGAGCTTCCTGGTCTGTTCGCGCCGTTGTAACTATTGTTATGTCCATTCCTTGGGCTCTAGGAGATTGATCGGGAGTGATCTCTGGAAAAACATATTGTTCAGTTAATCCAAAAGTATAGTTGCCATGACCGTCGAATGAATTTGGATTCAAACCACGGAAGTCTCTAACCTTTGGAAGAACAATATTTGCGAGTTTGTACAAGAAATTCCACATCCTTGGACCACGTAACGTCACCTTAAGACCTATGTTCATACCTTTTCTGATCTTGAAGTTTGAAATGCTTTTCTTTGCCTTAGTTATAACTGGTTTTTGGCCAGCTATAGCTGCCAGTTCCTGAAGATGTCTGTTCAGTAGATCGGGGTTTCTTGCTCCTTCTCCTATTCCCATGTTTATGACTATCTTCTCGATCTTTGGCACCTGATGGATGTTCTTATAGTCAAACTCTTTTTTCAGAGCTGGTATCACTTCATTTAAATATTTTTCCTTTAGAGGAACATAATTAGCGTTCATTCTTGAATTCCTCCTCACGCCTTGTCAATTATTTCGCCACATTTCTTACAAACTCTCACCTTGCTAGAATCTTCCAAAAATTTCATACCGATTCGCGTTGGCTTATCGCAATTAGGGCAAACCAGCATGACTTTTGAAGCGTAAATAGGAGCTTCTCTTTCAATTATTCCACCCTCTCGAAGTTGAGGAATCGGTCTTTGATGTTTTTTAACTATGTTCACACCTTGAACTATAATCTTTCCTTCTTTTGGCATGACAGCAAGTACTTTTCCACGTTTACCTTTATCCTTGCCTGAAAGGACTACCACAAGATCGTCTTTCTTTATCCTCATATTTCTACCACCTTCCAGTATCTCATAATACTTCTGGCGCAAGAGAAACTATTTTCATGTAACCTTTCTCGCGAATTTCTCGAGCTACTGGTCCAAACACTCTCGTGCCTCTTGGCTCGTTGAATTTGTCAAGCAAAACGGCAGCGTTGTCATCAAATCTTATGTAAGTGCCATCTGGTCTTCGAACAGGTTTCTTAGTTCGGACGATGACAGCTCTCACAACTTCCCCTTTCTTGATACCAGTATTTGGAATGACGTCTCTTACAGAGCAAACCACTATGTCCCCAACTGTTCCGTATTTTTTGTGGAATCCACCAAGAATATGAATAACTCTCAGTTTTCTGGCACCGGAATTGTCAGCAACATTCAGATAAGTTTCTTTCTGAATCATGCGTTCTCACTCTCCTCGGGCGTCTCTACCAACAACTTGGCCTCCTGCCCAAGAATTCTTACCAATCGCCATCTTTTTGTTTTACTAAGAGGTCTGCACTCTTCGATTTCAACAACATCGCCTATCTTGCTTTGATTGAATTCATCATGTACATGATATTTCCTGGACCTTTCTACGACCTTTCCATAAGTTGGGTGCTGAAAGCGTCTTGTTACTCTAACAACTATTGTTTTATTCATTTTATCGCTTACAACAACACCGATCAATTTTCTCTTTGCCATGTCTTTTACCTCCTTATTCCGAGTTCTCTCTCGCGAAGAAGTGTTTTGATTCTTGCTATGTCGCGTTTCACCTCATTCAAAAGTGAGGTATTACTCAATTGTCCCATTGCATGCTGAAATCTTAGTTCCATAAAATATCTCTTTTTCTCTTCTAGCAACTTTTTCAATTCTTCATCTGTATGATTCCTTAGTTCAGATGATTTCATGCCGGTTCACCCCCGAACGAGGTTCTGGAAACCACTTTTGTGGGGATAGGTAACTTTGCAGCAGCATATTCAAGGGCTTCCTTTGCAGTTTGTTCGTCTACTCCTGCAACTTCATAAATGATTTTTCCTGGTTTTACGACACTGACCCATCCTTCAACATTACCTTTACCCTTACCTTGTCTAGTTTCAGCAGGTTTCTTTGTGTATGGTTTATCTGGGAAAACCCTAATCCATACTTTTCCGGACTTTTTTAATACACGCATGATAGCAATTCTTCCAGCTTCAATTTGCTGCGCGGTCAACCAAGCAGGACCTAATGCTTTCAAACCCCATTCACCAAATGCAACCGTTGTTCCACCTTTGGCTTCTCCGCACATTCTCCCTCGTTGCTGTTTTCTGTATTTAACTCTTTTCGGCATCAACATAGTAGAAACCTCCTCGTGTCAAATATCGGCGTCACCTTTGTAAATCCAAACTTTTATCCCGATTGTTCCATACTTTGTTTTTGCAGTAGCTGTGCCGTAGTCGATTGCTGCTCTGACTTTTTGTAAGGGTAAGCGACCACTTAAATACCATTCCCTGCGAGCTATTTCAGCACCGGCGAGTCTGCCAGACACCATTACTTTCACGCCTAATGCGCCTTTTCTCAGGGCATCGGTAATTGCTCTTTTCATTGCTCTTTTGTAAGATGCTCGTTTTTCAATCCTACCTGCAATTGCCTCAGCGACAAGCCTTGCATCAGTCTCGGGCGTTTTAATCTCCTCTACATTTATCACAACGCGCCTATTTAGAGTCTTTTCAAGATCCTCTCTGAGCTTACCGATTTCTGCGCCTTTTTTACCTATGATCATTCCAGGCCTAGCTGTTTTAATGGTGATTGTTATAGCCTCGTTTCCCGGTCTTTCAACAAAGACTTCGCTAATTCCAGCTTGGCTATAAATTGCTCTAACAGCATTTCTTACTTTTTCGTCTTCTTCCAACCAGTTGGCATAATCTTTCTCGTTAAACCATCTGGCCTGCCAATCAGTACTTATTCCGAGTCTAAATCCTTTAGGATGCACCTTCTGACCCACCGTATCACCTCTCTAAACTTTCGTCTCTAATGTTCCGAGCTTCACGGTTATGTGACACATTCGTTTTTGTATTATATCGGCTCTTCCACGACCGCGATACCATATTCTTTTCATGCGCGGTCCATCGTTTACGACACAATTTGTAACATAAAGTGAGCTAACATCAAGCTTAGCATTGTTCTCCGCGTTTGCCACAGCAGATTTTAGAACTCCTTCTACCAGTCGTGCAGCCTTTTTTGGTGACATTTCTAGTATTTGTAATGCTTGAAGCACCGGTTTTCCTCTTATGGCATTAACAACACTTCTCACTTTCCTAGGAGATGATCTCAAGAATCTTCCAGTTGCTCTAATTTCGATTTTACCTGGTTTTTCTTCTTGCTGCCTCTTTTGAACAGACCTTTTTGGTCTTTTTTTATTTGTTTCAGCGGGCATTTGCTTCTTCCCTCCTTATTTGACCTGTCCCTTCGTTGCCGCTTTCTTCTCGGCGTGACCACCAAATCTTCTGGTTGGTGCAAATTCGCCGAGTCTGTGTCCAACCATGTTCTCAGTTATGTAAACTGGTATATGTTTTAAACCGTTATGAACTGCAATCGTGTGTCCAACCATTTCAGGAACAATAGTTGAAGCTCTGCTCCAAGTTTTTATAATCTTTTTTTCACCCGTTTCATTCAGCATTCTTATTTTTTTCAGCAACTTCGGGTCAACAAAAGGCCCCTTCTTTTTTGATCGAGACATCTGTTTGCCACACCTCCTTATGCTTCATTGCGTCTTCTGACTATGAATCTATCCGAAGGTCTCTTACCACGTCTAGTCTTGTAACCTTTAGTTGGAACTCCCCATGGAGTGACTGGATGCTGACCTTTACCTCTACCTTCACCACCACCCATCGGATGGTCAACAGGATTCATCACCATACCCCTGACATGAGGTCGGCGCCCTTTCCACCTGGTTCTACCAGCTTTTCCATCAATCTCGTTTTTGTGATCTTCGTTTCCTACAACACCAATCGTGGCGTAACACTTAACATGAATTTTTCTCAGTTCGCCAGATGGCATCCTAAGCAAGGCGTAATCCCCTTCTTTTGCCATCAGCTGGCAATAACTACCTGCTGCTCTGGCTATCTTTCCACCAGTACCTGGACGAAATTCTATGTTGTGAACCAAAGTACCTAGAGGTATTTTTTCCAAAGGCAAGGCGTTCCCTGGCCTAATTTCCGCATCTGGTCCACTCATTACAATGTCGCCTACTTGCAAACCTTTTGGTGCAAGTATGTACCGACGTTCGCCATCTGCATAAAGGAGCAAAGCTATTCTTGCAGTTCTATTAGGATCGTACTCTATTGCTTCTACCTTTGCTGGAACACCTATTTTCTCTCGCTTAAAATCTATAATTCTATACATTCGTTTGTGTCCGCCGCCCCTGAATCTGACGGTTATTCGACCGTTGTGATTTCTTCCACCTGTTTTTTTCAATGGAACTACAAGAGACTTCTCGGGTTCAATTTTTGTTATCTCCTCGAAGTCTGGTATCAGCATGAATCGTCTCCCGGGAGTTATTGGTTTGAATTTCTTAAGGCCCATAGTTTTTTCACCTCGCTTATTACTGGCCTTCGAGTTCCTTGATTGTATAGCCTTCCGCTAAGGTCACTATTGCTTTTTTCCAAGCACTTGTCCTTCCTTCAAACATACCTCTTCGTTTCGGTTTCGATTTGACAGTCGACACATTTACATCTTTCACCTTAACATTAAAAACAGTTTCCACAGCATGCTTTATCATATTCTTATTTGCAGAAGGGTGAACTTCAAAGACGTACTGATTGTAAGCTCTTAGATTTGTGCTCTTTTCCGTAATAAGAGGTCTCACAAGGATGTCATAAGCTGTTAATTTTTCAGCTTTCATTTGAGCACCTCCTCAATTTTCGTAACGGTGTCTCTTGTCAGGACAAGTTTTTCGTGGTTTATTATATCGTACACGTTAAGCCCATCTATTCGTAAGACGTTTTCGTTTGTATGACTTACCCCGGGGTTATCAGCAATTATTACCTTGACATTATCAAGGTTAGCAGCTGAAAGTTTTACGTTCTCGTATTCTGAAGCCTTCCAC
>JBEPZZ010000004.1:0-76106 GCA_041640575.1 Pseudothermotoga sp.
TGCTTCAACTGCCGCTTCGACAACCGGCTCGGGAGTAGCGAAATCTGGTTCTCCCGCGGTCAAATTGATGACATCAATTCCTTTTGATTTTAGAAGTTGAGCTGTTGTGTTGACCTCAAGAGTCTTCGAAGTTGGCATAGAGGTTACTCTCTTTGAAAGCCTCATTTATAATACCTCCCAGTAATTCGTTTCCTGAACAATCCAGAAAATATTATACCTTTTATCCTTACAAATAAGAGGGGTGTATAATTTTCAGGGGTGAAAATTCTTGGAAAACATTGGATCCCAACTCTTCAGTGTGTCGCACTTGTGGGGTGTTTTAGATCTGTGGTTCATTTTGGTACCAGTATCCTTCTTTTTGATCTTTGCAGCTACGTACATTGAAAGAATTGCAATGAGTTTGGTTGGCTTTGTGTTAGGATCCTATGTTCTTTTCCCACTTTTATTGGACAAATTCGAGCCAGTTCGTGAATGGGCTTTAGCTAAAGAAACGAATTACTGGGTCAGCTTGATAATTGTTGGTATATTCAGTGCGATTGTCTTGTATTTACTCTACAAAATTTTCGTTTTTCTCGTTGGTTTTTTGGCATCTGGGGCAATGACTTATTTCGTCTTGGATATGTTCTTCAAAAAATTTGACTTTTTCTCAAGGCTTAACAACTTTGTCCAGGAAAATTGGTTCGCAATACTATTGGGAATTTCTGCAGTTGTTGGTATCATAGGCGGTTTGTTTGCTTCAAAGAAAAGCTCATCCATCATTGGGATTCTTGGAATGATATGTGGCTCCTTCATTCTTGCCGTTCAAACAATCGGCTGGATTTATTATTTGATAGTTAAAGACAAAGAAAAGACAATCGAACTCTTTTCAAGACCCGCTGGATTGGTTCCACTTGTTGTCTTGACGACTATCATTCTTACTCTGTCGGTTGGTATATCACGAAAAACACGAAAAAAGAAAGAAAAGGCCCCCGACGAGCATCTATTTGATTAGAATAACTCTGAAAACACCGAAATCACTAAGTTTCTGAGCAAGAGCCTGATTCCTCACGACGTAAACCTTAAAAACATCAATTTTCTCAGGGAGTTGTTCAACAAAGCTTGAATTTAGATCGTGTTTTAAAACATAAGCTGCTTCTTCCTCGGAGGCATATACTATCTTTTTCTCACCGACAAAATCATCCTTCTTTTTGGAATAAGTCTGAAAATCTTCTTTTATCTCTTGATAGACATATCTTAGAATCTGGGCAAAAATGGATGCAGGTGCGTAACCCGGTAGATAAACCAAAGGTTTCGCATCACTGCTCAAAAACCAAGTTGTTGGAACTCCACTTATCGAAAAATGTGAGAATAATTCCTGATGGGTCATCTGCCTTCCAAAGGTAGATACTTTCTTAGCAGAATCGTACATTACTTCAACAAAAACGAAGTTTGCTTTTATCAACTCTTGAACTGTCTTGTCCTTCAGTGTTTCATTCTTGAGCTTAACACAATATGGACAGGTAGCGGTGGTAAAAATCAACCCTATCTTTTTCTGTTCTATTCTTGCAAGATTTACTGCAACATCTACATCGTCTAAAAGAATTGATTGAGACATGGAAAAAACCGCAACAAAAATCAATGTAACCACAAGTACTCGCCTCATAAAAAACCTCCTTTTCAGAAAAACGAAACACCAATTAACGTTAGGATGCCAACAGTTGACAAAAGCACAAAAGCCAAACCTTTAACAACTGTCTCCCAAATTGGTTTTCCAAAAGTAATTCTTGACAACCATTTTGAAACAACCCCGCCCAAAGCTAAAAATGGCACGGAAATTCCCATCGAATAGACAAACAAAAGCCATGCTCCTCTTAAAGCTGTTCCTTTTGTAGAAGCCAATACCAAGATAGAAGCCAATATAGGACTTGTACAAGGTATCCAAACCAATCCTATCCCGACTCCTACTATTAAGCCAGCTATGAAGCCTCCAGATTTAAATCGGTAAAAATTGAAAACTTTCAATTTGAATAGTTGTATTTGAAATAGAAATGCAACGCCCATGGCAAGTATCAAAGACCCAGCAATATATCTCATAATTGTTCTATCCAGTAAAGCACCGGCAGAGCCACTTATAGCACCGAGAAGAGAGAAGGTTCCACTTAATCCAACAAAAAAACCAAGTACTTTGAAAAATGACTTCAAACCTTTCTCAGCTAAAACCAAAGCAACAAAGGAAGGTACAAGTGGAATAACGCATGGACTAAAAAACGCCAGAAGGCCATGTAGCAAGGCGGCAAAAAAGCTCACGTCTATCATGGAAATGCCCATACTATCACCCCAAAGTAGAAAACTAGACTATTCCTGTCGAAATTATACCATCTTTGTTCTAAAGGTTGCAACAACAAATAAAAGTTTGACAAAGGCAATAGAAAATATCCAGGAACGTCTTGTGGATTTGTTCTGTCTAAAGAATGAATGTCGTGGTAGAATATCCACAGAAATTCACATTTTCGGAGGTGGTTTAGGTGAAAAAAGTTTTGCTGGGAGCTCTTCTGTTGATCGCCGCTTTCGTCTATGCTCAAGCATTCAGTGATGTGCCTATAAATCACTGGGCATACGAAGCGGTAACACAACTAGCTAAGCTTGGCATAATCTCAGGAATGCCAGATGGTACATTCCAGGGAAACAATCCGATGACAAGATATCAAGTTGCCGTGGCTTTGAAGAAATTGCTTGATTATCTAACTGCTCAAATTGAAAAAGGTATTGCATCGGGGGATCTTCAAAACGTAATCAGGCGGTTGTCAACCCTTGAGGACCTTGTAAGTACGGCTATCAACAGAACACAAAGGCAAGGTGAACAGATGGCTGCGACGGATCAAACTATCCAAACCGTGCTAGCCGAAATCTCTAATCTTAAGACAACGATCGTCGAAATTGCTCAGTTGAAAAAAGATCTTCCAACTATGATTGCCGCATCTGAAAATAAAAGCATGACCCTGTACAACCAACTCTCATCGAACTACAGTCAACTTTCAGCAAAAGTGGCTGCTGTAGAAAGGTCGATATCTGATCTTCAAGCCCAGATTTCTGCACAAGTTTTGTCCCAATTGCAAGCATCAATTGGCTCCGTTAACAAGAATGTTGACGAAGTCAAGGCAAGTGTCTCGGCTTTGACAAAGAAAGTTGAAACACTGGAATCAAGCATTCAAGCACTTTCAAACCTTAGAGCAACTGTGTCAAGTCTAGAAACAAGAGTTGCTTCGCTTGAAGCAAAGGTTTCAACTGATGTTGACACTCTAAGAAGAGCACTTGACGCTTCTACCAAACAACTTGATGCGAGACTTTCACTACTTGAAGGGCAGGTTTCTACCTTGGCAATGGATGTAGAAAAGCTTAAGAAAGATGTTGCTGCCGCAACGGATGCAACAAAAAGAATCACAAGACTTGAGGAAAATGTAGGAACCGTCTCTGGACAGATAGTGAACCTGAATCAAAAAGTTGCCGCTGCCGAGTCAGACGTTGCTAATGTAAAGAAAACCATCGATGCAAAACCATGGAAAACAGATGTTGAAGCAGCTACTGTTGAACTTTCCAGCAAAATCAGCGAGGCTTATAACATAGGAATCGTCGGTGTAATTGTCGGTGCTGCTGGTGTTGTAATTGGTCTTCTTGCTCTGTTGATGGGAGGAGGATCCTAAGTCAAAGGAAAGTAACCAAAGGGACCCAAACGGGTCCCTTTTTTATAATTTGTTTGAGGTGATTAAAATGTTTGTCAAGGATGTTATGACCAAAAATGTTGTTTGCATATCGCCAGAGGCTTCCTTTTTTGACGCTATGGATTTGATGAAGCAGAAAAAAATTCGGCATTTACCTGTTGTCAAGGAAAGCGGGGAAGTTGTTGGAATAATAACGGAAAAAGATCTTTTGAAGGCCTCCCCTTCACAGGCTACAACCCTCGATGTGTGGGAAATTACAAGTCTTTTGAGCAAACTGAAAGTGAAGCAAATCATGAAAAAGCAAGTAGTTCATGTTCATCCAAATACACCAATTGAGGAAGCAGCTAAGATTATGGCAGATAACAAAATAGGTTCATTAGTTGTTCTAGAAGAAGAAAAATTAGTTGGCATAATAACTGAAACTGATATTTTCAAGGTTTTTGTTACAATGTTTGGTGCTAGGCAGGAAGGCACAAGATATGTTTTTCGGCTTCAGAATGTTCCAGGATTGCTTTCAAAAATACTATACTTGATGTACCAATGTGGAGGAGATTTGATTTCTGTAGCAACTTACGTGATCTCACCCCAAGAATATGAAGTAGTAGTGAAAGTCAAGGGTCTTAACCGTTCACAATTCGAAAAAAAGTTTTTAGAGGGAATACCAGAAGCTTCGATAAAAGATGTAAGAGAATGAAAAGGGGCGCTACCGCGCCCTCTTTCCTCATTGAATGGGTCTCAGCGTTCTTGAGATCGTTATAGTAGGTCTGTCAACAACCAAAGTTATAATTTCAGCGTAATAGCCACCTTTGATTAAAACTAGTTCATACTTTCCGTATTCCAAGTCTAATCTCAAAGGTGTTATTCCTTTTAGATAGCCATTTATGTATACAAGTGCACTCGCCGGTGTGGTGTTTATGCTGACACTTGAAGTTCTGATAATTGGTTCAAGGACAAGCTCAATAGTTCTAGTTTCTCCAGACCTGACATCTACGCTTATAACCTTGTCTTGATAGTCACGATAGATTGCCTTCACCTCATGAATACCGACATCAACTGAGACACTTAGTCCTCGATCTGTAGTAACACCCACGTACCTTCCATCGATATAGATTGAAGCACCAACCGGTACGGTGAAAATGTTCAAAACACCTGTTCTTGGAATTGGTGTCAAATTCAAAGTTACAGTTCTAGTCTCACCTGGGTTGACAGTGACAGTTATTGTAGCATCTTGATAATCAACTAACCTCGCTAATATTGTTCTTGTTCCAGCATCGACTGTTATCGTTAAACCAGCTGAAGGAGTGACACCAACATACTGACCATCGATGTATATCGAAGCACCAATAGGATTACTGTAAATTCTCAAGGTAGCAGTTCGAACAATAGGTTGCAGTGTAATGTTAACAGTTCTCGTTTCACCAGGATTGACGGTGACATTAACTGTTGCATCTTGATAATTGGCAAGGCTAGCTCTGATAGACCTTGTTCCAGCTTCTACCTCAACTGCTAAGCCACCAGATGGTGCTGTTCCAACATAACGTCCATCGATGTAAATCAAAGCGCCAACTGGATTAGTATTGATCCTCAAGATAGCCGTAGATCTTGCAAGAGTTGGGTTGAAAGATTTCGTTTCTCCTTCCCTGATTGTGAAAGTCTGTTGCCAAGAAACATAACCTTCCTTGTTGATAAGCAACGTATGTTGACCGGGTGTTGTTTCAATCTGCAAAGGAGTCAAACCAATGAAAACACCATCCAGGAAGACCTGTGCTTCACTTGGAGTTGATTTGATATCTAGCATTGTTCTTACAAGTCTTCCTGTCACTGTTATGGTCCTACCGGCAACAACCGTAAAAGCTTCGTAAACTACCTGACCGTCAAAATAAAAAGTAGCAAAATGTTGACCTTCATCCAGAGTCACTGTTTGTGGAGTTCTACCTATGTACCTTCCATCAACGTAGACATGTGCACCAGTCGGTACAGATTGCAGATTAACAGTCCCAGTTCTTGGCGCTCTGCCCACGTAGAAATAGGTTATATCCGTCGACCATTCACCAGTGAGATATGGAATCAACTGCTGTGAAACATATTTCTCAGCGTCTTCAGTGAGGATGGGGAATTGTTGTTGCGTCCCAAGTTCTTTGAGCTGTTGAAGCAAAGGTATAATCCCAGTGCTTGCTATTATTTGTATGAACTCTTTACCTTCTGGAGGACTAACTTTAAAAGAGTACTTGGTGGAAATTGGAATCTTGTAGTTTACATTTGGTGCTATGTAGTTATTTGTATCGTATTTGTTTGGAAAGAGAAGGGTGATTTTCCCGTCAGTTCTGATGTTGTAAATTGCAACGTAGCAACTTTTGTTTGCTCTAAAGAATATCTCAATATTCTCGCCAGGCTGATAAACAGAACCCTCCGGTTTGTTCAGCCATATTTTTACCTCAAGTCCTGAAGGCTGTGGAACAATTATGATGTTTCGTAGGTTCATCTCCGCAAAAACAAAAGCGGCAACAATTACCAAAAGCAGCAGAACAACATTTCTCTTCATTCAAATCCCCCCTTGATTAAGGAATTAAAACTAAAGCATCAACAACTTCATCGTCCTTAATTTTGAAGAAAACATAGCCCTTATGCTCGAAAAGAATTTTTCCTTTCAAAGCGCTTATATCAATATTATTCCAGTCATCTTTGAATTGCACCTTTGTAACCTTGTACAAGCGGTTAGTCCCCGAAATTGGTATTTTTTCAAGTTCGATAAAAGCATAGTTAAAAAAGGAAACTTTTGTCGACGTGCCTTCCCCAATGTATAAGCTCCATGTGAGACCAATTGGATCATCCGGATCAAGATACATTGTCAGTTTCGGCACAGGCGGATTGCTTAAATCCACAAGCTTATTCGTAATTGCAGTAATGATGCTGCTTACACTTTGACTCTCATAATTTCCAACATATTCCCAGTTGACGTAAACATTTTTATCAGCTGGCGTAACCGAAAATTCATAATCATCAAAGCCAGTTGGTGGATTGTTAAAGTCATACCACAAGAAAATAACTCTGTTATTGTAGTTTGGATAATTTGCATTCGCAATTTGCTTCATAGCATCGGTCATATCATTTGCTACAATTTCAACAACATTAGTCCAAGTTGCTAGTTTTCTTACAAACAGAGGTGCACAGGAGGCCAAGAATACTATTAAAACTAAACTTAAGAAGGTGGCCAAAAACCACTTACCCTTCATACCATCACCCCATTCTAGATGTGGCTGGCCATCGCCAGCCACCTAGAACTACCTATACGTAAAGCTATAAATCATCTTCGCACCCTTTCGATAAACAAAAATCGCGACAAAATCTCCTTGCTTGATTCTTTCCACCACGTTGTTCCAGTCCTTAACTGAGTTAATTTGATGAGTTCTTCCGCTCACGGCAATCTGATAGATTACATCTCCAACTTGAATCTGTGAAGTTCTCTTCACCTGTCTAACAATAACACCATTGATCGAAGCTGGAATTTGGTAATTTTCTCTGTCTGCGTTAGTTATTTCATCAACAACCAAACCCGCGAATTCGCTCGCCTGATATGTTGATGAAGGTGTTTCGTCCGCTGAGCTACCGAGAGTAACCCTAAACGTGATTTCTTTCCCAGAACGGTTGACTACAATCGTTACTATGTCACCTGGGGCGTGGTTTCTTATCAAGCTTACAAGCTCTGAATTTGAAGTTACAGACACGCCATCAAACTTGATCACGACGTCATTTTCTTGAAGTCCTGCCTTCTGTGCTGGTGAATTTTCCAAGACTTGAACAATTAGCACTCCTTTGTCAACCTTCAAACCTAAGGCTTTCGCAAGATCTGGCGTGACTGTTTCAACTCTAACCCCAAGATATGCCTTCTGAACTCTACCTTTTGTAATCAACTGATCTATGAACCTCTTTACTGTGTTTATGGGTATTGCAAAACCAAGGTTGATTCCCTGTTCTGGATTCACAATGGCTGTGTTAATTCCTATAACCTGTCCATGAATATTCAACAAAGGCCCTCCGCTGTTCCCAGGGTTAATAGCAGCGTCAGTTTGAATTAGGTTTGTGTAATAACCTGAACCACTCGGTTTTGGAATCTTTCTACCAGTAGCGCTTATAACACCTATCGTGACAGTGTGCTGAAACCCAAGCGGATTTCCAATTGCAATTGCCCATTCACCTATTTTGACTGCATCCGAGTCCCCAAATTCCAAGGTTGGCAAATCCTTCTTAGCATTTATCACCAAAACGGCAATGTCAAGCTCTTCATCTCCGCCAATGTATTCTGCCTTGTAAGTTGTGCCATCTAGCAGTGTAACAGTTATTTCTTTTGCACCACTCACCACATGCTCATTGGTAAGAATGTAACCATCTTTGCTGAAAATGAAACCCGAACCAAGGCTTGTAGCCTGCTGACCACCAAATGGTGAATATCCAAACCATCTTTTGAAAAATTCTTCCATCAAAGGGTCATACAACGGTGAGGTCAACTGTTTTACCGCTTCGATTTTGACAACAGCCGGTGCTGCATACTCAACTACCGCAACAACTGGGCTTTGATAATCTGGATTTACCAGAGCAAAAGCACTCAGGCTCAAAACCAATGTTATTAGAACAATCACTTTTTTCATGTGAACACCTCCCTTGTTGAATCTCCAGGTGATTTGACAACATCATCTTTACAGCTGTTCATTAAAAGTTCATTAAAAAAGGTGTGAACCATCTCATGCATTTCCTGGACAGATGCTGTTTTCATAAACCTTTCTCTAAGAATTCTTGCACCATGCATTCCATAGGTATAACCAGCTACAAATTGTCTCATTTTATAAGCACTCTTTTCACCTTCCAGATCTGTTTGCATTTTGAGATGCAGTAAGAACATTTCTTTGATTTCTTCAACACTTGGTTTAATGCCTTTCAGTTGTGCAAAAATCCAAGGCTTTCTCAAAGCTCCTCGAGCCACCAAAACCGCGCAAGCTTCGGAAATCATCAACGCCTTTTCGAAGTCTTCTGGCTCATATATATCTCCACTTATAGCTGTTGCAATGGGATACTGCGACAATTTCAAATCCCAAGCAGCTCTTCCAGTGTAACCTTGAATAACAGTTCTTCCATGAACTTCCACACCACTTGCACCAGCTTCTATACAAGCTTTCATAATCTTTTCAAACTCATTCTTCTCAAAACCAATTCTAACCTTGACAGTAACATGCTTTTGAACAGTATCTTTAATTAGGAATATTATGTCTCTCAACCTTTCAAGATCCTTAAGTAATGCACCACCAGAACCTCTTTTCAAAACTTTTTTCACAGGGCAAGCTGCATTGATATTTATCCATGCAGCAAAGGGCTCAACAATCTTTGCTGCTTCAGCCATTGTTTTTGGGTGATTTCCGAAAAGTTGCACTGCAACGTTCTTTTCCGAAGGATCTGGCAACATTTTATTGACTATCTTAAAGTTTCTCAAAGCACTTTCGGCACTGATCATTTCCGTATATGAAAACTCAGCTCCCCAAAGAAAACAGATCTTTCTGAATGCTCTATTCGTGATACCAGCCATTGGCGAAAGCCCAACTTTTCCAGGGTACTCAAATCGTTCTGAAATACTCAACCACCTCTTTCTCTATTTCGGGATGAACCATTCCCCTGATCGATTTGTTCTGCTTTATTCTCTCTCTGATTTTGGTAGATGAAATCTGAATCAGAGGTGCATTGAGGAAGATTACTCTCTCGTAAAATTTTCCAAGTACTTTCTTTGCATGATCTTCGTAAGGCTTGTCACAATATCTTGGGTAAACCACAAAGTAGCACAGTTCAAACAGCTCTAAGTATCGGTGCCACTTTTCAATGTAAGAGAGGTTATCTTCGCCAGCAATAAAAAACGGCGTTGTTTTGTGGAGGCCTGCAAAATGCTGGATAACATATATTGAGTAAGATGTTTCACCACGAATCCTTTCGAAATCACTTACTTTTATTTTTTCATCTTCTAGGCATATTTTACACCAGTTAAATCGGAGGTCAAACGGTGCAATTGTTTCAGATCTATGCCACGGTTTATACGTTGGAACAATGTAAAGTAAATCTAAGTTCAGTTCTTCCAATGCGTATTGTGCGATAATTATATGCCCTACGTGAGGAGGGTTAAAAGTCCCGCCAAAGATCCCTATTTTACTCGTGGTATTCGAAACTGTATCCGGAAATGTAGATTGTGTCTCCATCCTTTGCCCCCATTTCCTTAAGTTTTTCACTTAGATGATTCTTCTCAAGTAGTTCTAAAAACCGCGCGAGGGCATCTTTGTATTGTATAGAATATCTGCTAAGCCATTTTTCGATCTCTTCTCCGTGCACTTCAAAGCCATCTTTTACTCTTCTGATTTCATAGTTAAATTTTTCTTCGAGTTTCCTGCGAATTGGTTTTGGTTTTTCAAACCGGGGTACTTCCACTGGTTTCTTTTGAAGCCTACTTTGTCCAACAAGCCTATAAAGTTTCTTTTTGAGCGTGTCAATGTTTATCATTGCCAAGGCGGAAACCGGCACAACTTCTTTATGCGAATGTTTTTCGAGTTCTTTCACGCGTTTGGATACTTCATCTTCATCCAGCAAGTCTATTTTGTTTGCCACGACGATCAGAGCTTTTTCTAATAAATTTTTGTTGTATTTTTCTAGCTCATCTATGATCGCATCGTAATCTTTTAAGAACGATCTGCCCTCAGTTTCTGCTATATCAACAACATGTGCTATGACACTACATCTCTCAATATGTCTAAGGAAAAGATTTCCCAACCCAAGTCCCTTGTGGGCCCCTTCTATCAAACCCGGAATATCCGCCAAGACAAATTCGTTGAATTCGTCAATTTTCACCACACCAAGGTTTGGAATTAGTGTCGTGAAGGGGTAAGGTGCTATCTTTGGTCTTGCATTGCTCATAGCTGCTATCAAGGAAGATTTCCCTACATTCGGAAAGCCAACCAAACCAACATCAGCGAGAAGTTTCAGTTCAAGTTCTAGCCAACGGCTTTCGCCTTCGTCTCCTGATTCGGCGATCTTAGGGGCTCTTAGAACACTGCTGGCAAAGTGAACGTTTCCTCTGCCGCCTTTTCCGCCTCTTGCAACACAGACTATCATTCCATCTTTGTCCAAGTCAGCCAAGATTTCTCCAGTTTCTGCATCACGAACAACTGTTCCAACAGGAACGTCTATCACGATGTCTTGTCCATTCTTGCCAGCCATCTTTTTTCCATGTCCATTTTCACCATTTTGTGCAACAAATTTCTTTTGGTACTTGAAATTTAGCAAAGTCGAGAGATTGGAGTTAGCTCTGAGAATAACAAAACCGCCATCTCCACCATCTCCACCGTCTGGTCCACCCTTTGGCACATATTTTTCTCTTCGAAAACTAACGGCACCGTTTCCGCCATCTCCCGCTTTGACGAATATTTTCACCTTGTCCACAAAATCTTCTTTGTTCAACGTAAACCACCTCGTTCTGCAAGATAGATTCTACTACTTAGTTTGTTAACAACATAGCGTTCATCCTCAAAAATTGATGAATGATGTAGATATTTAAAAAAACAAAAAGCAACAGTGAGAAATAACGAGAATATCTACTAGAAATGGCAATCTGTCACTTTATATTTGGACTTTTACGCCATAGTATAGTTTGATATTTCTATGAACAAAATTGTATTATAAGTGTGAACTTTTTGAGAAAACGCTTGACCACCTTTTAGAAACGGGGGAATGTAGTTGTCATCTTTAAAAGATTTGGCAAAATTGACCAACACCTCTATTTCCACGGTATCAAAGGTGCTTAATGGTAAAGGGCGAGTCAGCGAAAAGAAACGCAGAGAAATTCTAGAAGCTGCGAAGAAGCTTGGATATACACCAAACTATCATGCCAGATCAATTGCAACCAAGAGACGAGTTCTAACAATTGGTCTGATAGTGCCAGATATAGTCAACCCATTTTTTGCAATGCTAACGCGTGGTGTACAGAAAATGTGTGGTGAGGATATTCTTGTGATCCTGATGGATTCTTTTAGAGATTTGGAAAGAGAAGAAAAACTGATCAAGAAAGCAAGATTTCAGGGTGCAGAAGGCTTAATAATAGGCAATTCACGTGTCAACGATGAACTTATAAAAGAAATTTCACAATACATACCAGTTGTTGTTTTTGATAAAGAATACGATTATGAAAACGTGGTATCTGTTGTGTTAGACAACTATTACGGTGCTTATCTTGCGACAAAACATCTGATTGAAGTTGGATGTAAGAAAATCGTCCACCTTGGTGGTACGCATGAACTGTACGTCTCTATAAAGAGAATGGAAGGATACGAAGCTGCAATGAGAGAAGCTGGTTTGCAATCAAAGGTATACCCAGTTGGTTACGATGAGAAAAAAGGTTATGAACAGATGAAAAAACTTCTCAGTAGAGGGGAACAAATAGATGGGCTCTTTTGCATGAATGACCTTGTGGCAATTGGTGCAATCCGAGCGATAAAAGAAAAAGGTTTGAGGATACCTGACGATATAGCTGTTATAGGTTTCGACGATGATCAAGAACTATGCGAGATTCTTTCGCCATCCTTGTCGTCAGTGCACCAACCCGTGGTTGAAATGGGTGAAGTAGCTGCTCGACTTCTATTTGAACTGATAAGAAAAGAAATAAAGATAAAACGATACATCTTCACTCCAAGGCTTGTCATCAGAGAGTCAAGCCTAAGAAAAAGGTGATCAACATGAAAAAAGTTCTCGTCGTTGGTGCTCACAGTGATGATCCAATCATCGGTGCAGGTGGGACAATAAAGGAACTTGCTAAGCTTGGCCATCAAATTGTAGTTGTCAGTGTTTGTGGCGATAGAATTGACGGTTATGTGGACGCGATAAGATTCCTCGGTGCTGAACCAGTCTATTTTGAATTTTCGTACGGAAAGATTTGTGAAGAAGACTTAGCTCGATTGCTAGAGGATCTCTTCAAGAAGGTCAATCCGACTTTTGTTTTCACCCACTGGGAGAAAGAAATCCTTTACGACCATGGTTTAGTATCTGAAAAGGTCCTTAAACTTACCAGACTCTATGAAAAGGAGCTTTTCTACTTTGAAATACCAGCCTCTTCTTTGGATTTTACTTTCGATCTTGCCGTTGATATAACCAATTCATACACATATAAGAAGCAAGCAATAGAGATGATGAGAAAAGCTTTTGATGAAAGAGTTTTTGTTGAAGAGATTTATCCATCGATAATCTACCCGTCTGGTTTCAGAGGAATACAAGTTGGCTGCAATTTTGCTGAGGTTTTCAAGCATGCCGGATCCAGATTCCCGTTATCACCATTTCGAAGAAAACTTGTGGATCCGGTAGATCTCTAATCCGGAGGTGACAAAAATGAAAAAAGTTAAACTCGCAATAATTGGGGCGGGAAAAATAGCAGAGGTTTTGCACATACCAAATGCTTTGATATCTGAATTTGCTGAACTCATTGCGATTTCAGAGAAAAATCAAGACAGGCTTGAATACATCAAAAGAAAATTTGATGACGGTAAAATTCATTTCTACACAGACTATCTGGATCTTTTGAAAAGCGAGAACATCGATGCAGTCATTGTTACTGTTCCAAATTTCCTGCACGCAAAGGTTAGCATAGATTCCTTGAAAAGTGGTAAGCACGTTTTGGTTGAGAAACCAATGGCAACAACATCGAAAGAGGCAGTGGAAATGATTGAAGCAGCAAAACAAAATGCAAAAATTCTGATGGTGAACCAATCTCAGAGATTTTTCCCACACCACCAAAAAGCGAAGGAAATTATTGATTCAGGGCTGATTGGTAACATTCGACTTGTGAAAACCATGTTTGGACATTCTGGGCCCGAGAATTGGTCTCCCAACGCTTCTTGGTTCTTTCAGAAAGAAACTGCTATGTTTGGAGCACTGGGAGATCTAGGCGTTCACAAAGTCGACTTGATAAGATTTCTAACAAATCTTGAAATCGTTGAATGCGCTGCGTTTTTGGGAACACTCGAAAAACAAGCTTCTGTTGAAGATATTGCTAGCGCTATACTTAAGTTATCTAATGGCGCATTTGCTACCTTGGATGCAAACTGGATTACAAAGGGGCTTGAGGAAAACTATATTGCAATTTATGGAGAAAAAGGTACGTTGAAGATAGGACAAACCGATCCAACGAAAATAGACATATACTTGTCAAAGCCTGTAACCTTCCATGGCGAAATCGTCGTGAAACCACTTTTCACAAATGAGGATCCTTACTGGAAAATGCCCATTGTTGATCATTTTGCAAAGGTTTGTTTGGGACTTGAAGAACCAGTAGTTAAAGCTGAAGATGGCTATGTAGCAATCAAAATAGTGGAGAAGCTTTTTGAATCTTTCGTTAAAAAGGAGTTTGTTGTAGTAAATGAGTGACAAAGTTGTTCTGACCGCAAGAGGAATATGCATGGATTTTTCTGGGGTAAGAGTTTTACACAATGTTGATGCTGAATTCAAAGCCGGGAAAATCTACGGCATAATTGGTGAAAACGGTGCCGGAAAGTCTACTTTGATGAGGATACTGTCTGGTTTTCTGCAACCTGTAGAAGGTGAAATACACATAGATGGTCAAAAAGTAGTCTTAAATCCTCTAAAAGCGAAAGAACTTGGGATAATCATTGTGCCTCAAGAACTCAATTTGGTTGAAAGTTTGAGAGTCTACGAAAACATATTCCTTGGTGACGAGGAAACCTCAGCAGGGCTCTTGAAGAAACGCTCGATGATAGAAAAGGCCGGACAGATAATCAGACAACTTGGTTTAGATGTTGACCCAAAAAATTTTGTTGAGCAATTATCTCCCGCACAGAAACAAATGGTTGAGATCGCTAAAGCCGTTTCCAAAAAGGTGCGAGTGCTCATAATGGATGAACCTACGTCATCCTTGAGTGAAGAAGAAGTCTCGAAGTTGTTCGAAATTGTCAGAAACATGAAAAAGGCAGGAACAACTGTTGTTTTCGTATCCCATAGGTTGAAAGAGATAAAAACTATCACTGATCATTTAATTGTTTTGAGGGATGGTAGGAAAGTTTACGATGGTGAACTAGGAGATCTCACAGAGCGAGAAATGGCTGAGCTTATGATAGGTAGAAAACTCAGTGACATGTATCCGCAGAAAAAAGCACAAGTCGATGAATATGTCCTGCAGGTCAAAGATCTAACTACCGAAGATGAAAAAGTAGTGCAAGTCTCCTTCGATCTTAAAAGAGGAGAAATACTAGGATTCTACGGGCTAGTTGGCTCAGGCAGAACTGAGTTGATGCAGGCACTTATAGGTGTTAGGAAAATCAAAACTGGAGAAATTTTACTTGAGGGGAAAAAAGTTGAGCTGAAATCGCCAAAGCAAGCTAAAGACCTTGGTATTGTTTATCTACCAGAAGACAGGAAAAGTGGTGGAATTATAGCGGAAATGGAAACTTTCAAGAACTCGACTATTATGACTCTTAACAAAATTTCAAGGTTCTTCACAAATTTGAGGAAAGAAATGGATGTTTTTCAAAAATACGTCAAGAACTTTGACATAAAGATTCGTCATCCATCACAACCCATTAAAACCCTCAGCGGTGGGAATCAACAAAAGGTTGTCATATCGAAACTTGTTGAGACTGGTGCAAAGATTTTTATCTTTGACGAACCAACACGGGGTGTAGATGTAAACACCAAAAGGCAAATTTACCAGATAATCCACAGCATGGTCGAGGAATTCAATGTTAGTTTCATAGTCGTATCCTCAGAACTCCCGGAAATCATAGGTCTTTGCAACAGAGTAATTGTTATGAGATGCGGTCGCGCCATTGGAACTTTGGATAAGGAAGAAATCAACGAAAAGAACTTGATTTACCTTGCTACAGGTGTAAAAGGAGGTGACCAAGATAAATAGCCACACACTGAAGTTTAACTTTTCGAAGTACGGTATTGTATTAGCTCTTGCTGCCTTGGTTACAATTTCTGGGATCTTAAGCCCGGCATTTTTGAAACCAAGGAACATTTTAAATATTTTCTGGCAAACTTCGTACGTTGGAATTATAGCCATCGGCATGACCTTTGTAATGATAGCTGGAGGGATAGATCTTTCAGTAGGTTCAATGCTAGCCTTCGTGGGTTCTTTTGCCATTCAGATGGTGAACAAATTTGGCCAGGGTTCGAACGCGACCTTTATTGCAATTCTTCTGGCATATGGTTTAGCTGCATTGCTTGGATTGGGTACAGGCTTGTTGATAACAAAAACAAAGATTCCCGCTTTTGTAGCTACTCTTGGTGGTATGGCAATCTACAGATCATTGACTTTAAACTTCGCAAAAGGCGGCGTTTATATGACCTTTTCGAGGCAATACTCGAAAATAGGAATGATGTCCATAGCGGAAGTACCATTGACAATGATAATTTTCATAGCATACGCAATAATTGCACACATCCTTCTGGACAAAACCAAGTTCGGTAGATATGTTTATGCAGTAGGTGCAAACGAAACTGCTGCTGTTTATTCTGCAATAAATGTCAATCTTATTCGAACACTTACCTACGTTATAAGTGGGATTTCTGTAGCTACTTCGGCAATATTGTTGTCATCAATGATGGCATCGGTGAGTTCAACTTCAACTGGAAGTGGTTTCGAACTCGATGCAATTGCTGCGGTAGTTATTGGAGGGACGAGCCTAAGTGGGGGAAAGGGCAGTGTACTCGGTACTTTCTTTGGAGCATTGATTTTGGGAGTCATAAACAACATGCTTGTTATGCTTAACGTTGCTGTTTATTTGCAAGGAGCAGTTAAAGGCTTGATCATAATCGCTGCTGTAATTCTTCAAAATCTGAGAAGAGCATGAACACAATCTCCCCGTATGGGGGTTAATATGAGGAGGTGTTATCTTATGAAGAGGTTGTTAGTGCTAATCATGCTAGCAACAGTTATCTTCAGTTTTGCGGCTCAGAAAATCAGAATAGGCGTCGCAATTCCAGCAGCTACACATGGTTGGACCGGTGGGATGGTTTGGTGGGCACAGTATGCAATTAACCAGTACAAGAACGATCCAAACGTTGAGTTTACGCTTGTGACAGCAAGGGAACCAAGTGAACAGATTGCGCAAGTACAGGCTCTAATGGCTAAAGGTATTGATGCCTTGGTCATTAATCCTTTTGAATCTGCACCACTGACACCAATTTGCGTTGAAGCATTCAGAAAAGGCATATTCACAGTAATTGTCGACAGAGGAATTTTGTCTGAAGAGTACAACGTTTACATCGCCGGCGACAATTACATGTATGGTTATCTTGCTGGCAAACACATCGCCGAGAAGCTTCGTGGCAAAGGCAATGTTGTTATAATCGAAGGTATACCCTCCCCAATCAACGAAGAAAGGGTTAAAGCGTTTAAGGACGCCATTGCACCATATCCAGATATAAAGATTCTTGCTCAGCAGCCAGGATACTGGAACAGAGAAAAAGCTTTTGAAGTTATGCAAACATTGTTAACTAAATTCCCGAAGATTGATGCTGTATGGACCGGCGACGATGACATGCTATATGGTGTCCTTTTAGCTCTTCAACAAGCTGGAAGAGCTAAAGATATAGTCCTTGTTGGCGGTGCCTGTGAAAAGAACATGGTTAAAAGAATTATGGATGGAGACCCATTAATTGAGGTTAACTTTACATACCCACCTAACATGATAGCTACTGCCGTTAACTTGGCTGTGATGGCTCTTCGTGGGGAAACGCTGAATGGTTTTTATCAGAGAGGTATTCCAAGAAAAATCATACTCGCGACAGAAAAAGTTACGAGAGAAAACGCCCACCTCTACTACTTCCCGGATTCGGTGTTCTGATCTTCAAAAAGGCAGGGGGTAAATCCCCCTGCCTTTGGGGGTGAAAGTGTGAAAATCGGTTTCTTAACCGTGGCTTTAGGAAATACAAAATTGGAAGATATTGTACCATGGGCTGCAAGCGTGGGATTTGAGGCTTTAGAAATCGCTGCATGGCCTCTTATAAACGAGAGGGATTTCTCATCGACAACCATAGATGCTGAAAAATTAAACGAAAACGAAGCCGAAAAAATCAAAGCACTTCTTGAAAAATATGGAGTTATCATTTCATCCTTGGCTTACTACGACAACAATCTTGATGCAAATGAGGAAAGAAGAAGAGTAGTTAACAATCATCTGAAAAAAGTCATAGATGCTGCTAGTATGTTAAATGTCGAATTGGTTGGAACATTTATTGGTAGGGACATAAGAAAGAGTGTTGAAGAAAACATTGACGAATTTGAGAAAGTATTTAAACCCATTATCACCTATGCAGAAAATAAGAACGTGAAATTGATGATAGAAAACTGTCCAATGGTGGGTTGGCAACAACAAGAAAAAATCGGCAACATATTTTATTCACCACAACTTTGGCGAGAAATTTTCAGGATAACACCAAGTTCATTTGGTTTGAACCTTGATCCTTCTCATTTACATTGGCTCGGGATTGATTACATCAAAATAATCGAAGAATTCAAAGGCAGAATTTTCCATGTTCACGCAAAGGATACTGAGATAAATCGAGAAAAGTTAAATGATCAAGGAATATTCGGATATTTCGGTACAAACTCGCATGACAAAAGCTGGTGGGTGTACAGGCTACCCGGTTTTGGCGAAATAAATTGGCAAGGGTTTCTAAAAGAAATCAAAAAGATTGGATATGACTTTGTCGTAAGTATTGAACACGAAGACCCAGTCTGGACAGGAACTGTTGAGAAATCAAAAAAGGGGCTTGTTATTGGATTAAACTACTTAAAGCAATTTGTTTGAATCTGAATCAATTGTCCGTTGAGCAGAGCCACTTGGCTCTGTTTTTTTGTTTTGCAATTTTACTTAATTATGGTTTTTCTCTTCTTACTTTGCTTTGACAGTAACTGTAATGTTTGCATTCTTGAATTTTAAACAAAATCTACTTCTTCACTTCAAAAGACTGCAAGACTATCCATAATATTTCGGTATGCTTGGTTATACTTCAGTATGCTTAAGTATACGATGACTTTTGACATTTAATCCAAAGATGTTCAAATAGTAAAATTGTATGCACCGACAGCAACTTCTTATTTCACCGGTGGAGGGGTTAGATGGCAACCAAAGGATTTTGGGAGATTAACGAAATTAATCCTAAAAATTTCTCAAGAATTCGAACTACCATAGAAAGTGCCTTTTATGGAAACAACGTTGAATTGCTGACATCTCGCCGCGAGGCTTACAAGAAAGCAAAAATGTCTCCAGGTACGGTAGTTCTTGATATGAATATTTACAAACCTGAACTTCAGAACCTAGATGAAGGCACAAAAGTTCTGCTATTTAACGATGGTGCTACAGTAGGAAGGTTCTCAGCCGCGCGTAAGATTGTTGGCATTCCAGGTGTTGATCCGACAACGCTTGCAGAACTTTTGAGAGAGGCAGTATACAATACGAGGTCAAAACGTATGTATCATGCTGTTTCTTACACTGGGCTTGACAAAGATTTCATGGTAAAGAATCATATCCTTATTCCAGAAGGTTTCGAAAACACAGTATATAATTGGTTACTGAATTTCCAAGATCTTACGCCAGAATATTCTATGATGTACGAAAATTCAAAGTTTCTGAACGAGCCAGACATCTATATCTTCACTGATCCAGATTGGTCCCATCCATCCTTTCCGGGTGGACTAGCGTTTTTCGATCCTCAAAATAATTGTGCCGCGCTACTAGGAATGAGATATTTTGGAGAGTTTAAAAAAGGAACCCTTACACTAGCTTGGTCAATTGCAAACAGACAAGGATATGTTTCATGCCACGGTGGATTGAAAAAATACGAAAAGAACAACAAAAGCTTTGTGGCTGCTTTCTTTGGACTGTCTGGTTCTGGAAAATCAACGCTGACACATGCAAAACATGATGGTAAATACCAAATAACAGTGCTTCATGATGATGCATTGGTGATAAACCTGGACGATCTTTCTTCGATTGCACTTGAACCATCCTATTTTGATAAGACCTCGGATTATCCTCTTACAAGCGAAGACAATAAATACCTGCTCACAATACAAAACTGTGGTGTAACCACCGACAGCCTTGGAAGAAAACTACCGGTCATGGAAGATATTCGAAATGGCAACGGAAGGGCAATCAAATCCAAATTGTGGTCACCAAATAGGGTTGACAAGATCTCTGAGCCACTGAACGCGATATTTTGGATAATGAAAGACCCTGCATTGCCTCCAATTTTACACGTCAATGATCCCATCACAGCCTCAACCTTGGGAGCTACACTGACAACTAAAAGGACTACTGCCGAAAAGTTGGAACCTGGCTTCGATCCAGATACGCTTGTCTTTGAACCATATGCTAACCCATTCAGAACTTATCCACTTTCGGAAGACTATTTCAAGTTCAAAACCTTGTTTGAAAGAGGTATTGATTGCTTTATTATAAACACGGGGTTCTTCATTGACAAAAAAATTCCAAAAGAATTGACGTTAGAGATACTAGAAAAATTAGTTGGTGGAAATGGAGAATTCAGAAGATTTATTGGTTGCTTGGACTACATGCTTTTGGATAAGTTTCAGCCATTGATGGAAAGTACAGAATACAAAAGGATCATACGTGAGTCTTTGGAGAAAAAGTTAGAGTGTTTGAAGAAAAAAGATACTGAAAATGGTGGGTACGATAGTTTGCCTGAAGAGTGTAAAAATGCGATCTTGCAACTCACAGAACAAGTGAGATAAACCCATGATAAAGTATCATTCACCTTCTTAGTAAACGGTTCGGCAAACTACAGTTCAACAAAGATTTTAGTTTGATATGCTTTGTACTCAAAAAGTATTGAGTAAACTTATACAAATTGCATTCATTTTAGCCAAAAAATTGCTGACCAAAAGCAAGCTTCTCTTTAAATCTTTTCAGTTCATTGATCTGCTATAAAAAATTTTACAAGCTATACCACACTTCAGTTCAAAAAGCAAAGTTAAGGTCAAATTTAGGCATTTGAAACCGCGCTAAGGTAACTTCTTGCAGACCAAAACTTAGTTTATAATATAAAAAAGGAGAATTCCTCGTGAAGTTTTTTGCAGATAGAATGCTTGGAAAGCTTGCCAAGAAGCTAAGATTACTTGGGTTTGACACAATGTACATTTCACAAATTGACGAGTCAGAGATTCTCAAATTATGTACTGAAACGGATCGAATTTTGATAACAAGGGATAAAGAACTTCATTCCAAGGCTCTTAAAAAAGGAATAAAGAGTTTTTTGCTTAGAACTGACTCCTGGAGACAGCAGCTTACTGAGCTTTCAAAAATAGTTGAGCTCAGAAATTCGACAGCAATGACGCGCTGCAGTCTTTGTAATGCCGAGTTGAATCGTGCAAGTCCAGAAAAAGTGAGGCAAAAAGTGCCGCTTTATGTTCAGCAAATACGCGAGGAATTTTACGAATGCCCAGTTTGTGGAAGGTTGTATTGGAAGGGAAGCCATATATAACACGCCATGGAGGAATTCAGGAGGTTAAATTTGTGAAACTTCTCGATTTGGTCGCTGAATTCTTTGAAAACGGTTATGAATCAGGGGCAATGTCCAAGGTGGCTGAGGATATTCGTCAGCTGTGTCAGGCAGAAAGCTGCGACATTTTTTTCTTTGAATATAGAAAAGAGAACCTTAGACTTGTTGGAACGACACGAGACAAATCTCTGGTTGGAGTTACAAAGTTAGAACCGAAAGATCTTAATGTTGAACAAAACACGTACGTGTTTGATCTGAAACATAACAACAAATTCCTTGGAATCGTTGCGTTAACAAAACCAAGAAAACTGGAAGGAATCGAAAAGCTAATCGAAGAACTTTCCTTTTCGCTTGAATGGTTGCAAAGGTATGTTCAAATCTATGACGATTTTGAACGCTACAAGAACATGAGTTACCTTACCGAACTTTTCTATGATTGTAACGAGCTGCAGCAACTTAAGGAAGAATTCGTGAAAGGTATTTCGCATGTTTTAAAAGCTGAGGTTGTAATGCTCTTTGAAAAAGTTGATGATCACTATGTGTTTTCTTCTGGTCACGGTGTTGATAAAAGTCAACTATTATCGGATAGGATATCCTCCACAAATCCACTTTTAGGAAAACTTCAGAAAAATCAGAGTGGTATACTTCAGATTAAACCAAAACTTGATTTTGTAAATCTGGAATGCAAATCGTTAATCGCCGTTCCTGTTATTTTGTCGGACCAAGTTTTTGCTGCACTAATTGCCATCAACAAAATTCAACCAAAAGGATACAGATCAAATCACAGCTTTGACAAGACGGATTTAGCAATATTGTCTGAGGCAGCACGAAGGTTTTCTCTTGCGTATACAAGATTGATCTACCATCATGATTTGAAAAAACAAATCGAAACACTCACCAAATACACTAAAGATTATGAAAAACTCATTGAAGAACAAAGAATTTACCTCAAAAAAATGGATTTGGTTCATGCCATAAGTAATGCTATGCGTTCCAGTTACGATTTGAACAATGTTTACAAGATTCTATTGCTTGGCTTGACTTCTGGTAGAACACTTGGGTTTAACAGAGCCATGCTGCTGATAAGAAACAGAAAGATCGACGCCCTCGAAGGAAAGATTTGGTTAGGACCATCGGAAACCGATAATGTTGAACAAATCTGGAAAGAAGCTGAACGGCGAGCAATGAGTTACGGCGATTTATCTCAATATCTAAGGGAAGAAGCAATGATGCTAGATACAAGCAAAGGACTAACTGATAAAGTTTCGAACAAAATTTTTTACTATAAGGAACATCCGATCTTTGAAAGAGCAGTTTTAAGAAGAAAGTTGATACACATTACCCCTGAACTTGCTCACACTTTGAAGGATATGATAAAAGACCTGTTAAGACTCCTGGATGTAGACGAATTTATCGTTGTACCTTTGATAGGAAAATGGGATACAATAGGCGTTTTGATACTTGACAATAAATTCACCAGAGCACCAGTTTCGCAGACAGATATTGAAATACTAAAACTCATAGCCGACAGTGCAGGACTAGCCATAGAAAATGCTATGAATTATGAAGAACTGAGAAAGAAAACGGAAAGTTTAGAGCAACAAAAGAACATGATAGATTATCTTCGCAAATTCAGTGAAAGCATCCTTCAAAATCTGAGTACAGCCATAGTTGTTTTGGACAAGGCTGGAAAGATAATCGAAGCTAACAAGAAAGTGGAATCTGTCCTTGGACTACCGAGGGAAACCGCTATTGGACGCAACTATGATGAGTTTGGAATTGCTTATCAGGATCTCTTTGGCGTAGGAATGAAGGTTTTCGAAACAGGAGAAAGCATTTCGCTTTCAAAGTACATGATTGAAACATCCAGTGGGGAGAAGTACTTTGATGTAAAGTATTCGCCACTTTGGGACAGCTCTGGAGAAACTCTGATGGGCGTCATAGTGACACTAGACGATGTAACTGAACAGTACAGAGCAGAACAGGAAAGAAAGAATAAGGAAAAGCTTATCCTGCTTGGTGAGGTTGCTGCGCGTGTCGCGCATGAATTGAGAAATCCTATAACCGTCTTGGGAGGATTTCTGAACAGGCTTAAGAAAAACATATCTGATCCTGCTGCGCGCGAAAAATATTTAGAAATACTGAGCAGAGAAATTGATAGCCTGCAGACCATTGTTAACGAGATACTCGATTTCAGTAAAGCTTCGGTAAAGATAGATCGTATAAAATTTCAGTTAAATGAACTCATCAATGAAGTTATAATTCTGATGGCTGAAAAAACGTCTAAAAAAGGAATAGCAATGGAGTTTTATCCTTCGCCAACTCCTGAAATTTTTGCTGATAGAAATAGGATAAAAAGAGTGCTGATAAATCTTATACAAAACGCAATTGAGGCCTGTCCAGAAAACGGAAAGATTATCGTAAAAACTGCTTACGAACAGGATAAAATTGTGACGTCGGTTTTTAACACCGGCGAACCAATAAAGGACGATGTTGCAAGAAAGCTTTTCACTCCATTTTTCACAACGAAAACCTACGGCACAGGACTTGGTTTACCAATATGCAAGAAGATTATTGAGGATGAGCATGGAGGAAAAATCTGGGTTGAACCCAGGTTGAATGGTACAGAGTTCTTCTTCGAACTGCCAATGGAAGGAGAGGGTAACAATGGTTAAGCAAGCTCGTATCCTAGTTGTTGAAGATGAAGAAAACGTCAGATTGCTCATAAGCGAAGAACTTCAAGACTCAGGCTACATCGTTGAAACTGCGGCTAATGCGGAAGAAGCCTTGAAAAAGTTAGACAAAAACCGTTTCGACTTAGCAACAATTGATGTCGAGATGCCTGGTATGAACGGCATAGAGCTAGCTGGTTTGCTAAGGCAAAAGTTTCCTGGTATAAAAATAGTTTTGTTGACGGCATATAGTCACTACAAGTATGACCTTGCCTCCTGGGCTGCCGATGCCTATATAGTGAAATCGGCAGATTTGGAGGAACTCAAAAGAACCATAGCTAAACTCATGAGTATGTGAGGAGGTATTAACTTGGAGTACAAAGACACACTCAACTTACCAAGTACAGATTTTCCTATGCGTGGAAATTTGGTAGAGAAAGAACCGAAAATTTTGGAGAAGTGGCGGAAACTTGGTGTATATAACTACATACTTAAGCAAAGGGAGAACCGTCCAGCTTTCATTTTGCACGATGGACCACCGTATGCAAACGGTGCGATACATATAGGCACAGCTATGAACAAGATTCTGAAAGATATCGTCGTGAAATACAAAACTTTTCAAGGTTACAGATCTCCATACATCCCAGGATGGGACACACATGGTTTACCAATTGAACACAAAGTTACTACAGCGCTTGGCGAAAAAGTGAAATCAATGACACCGATAGAGATTAGGAAAGCTTGCGAGGAATTCGCTTTGTCTCAGATTGAGATGCAAAAAAGGCAGTTTGAGAGACTTGGTGTTATAGGAGATTGGGAAAACTACTATGCCACATTGACTCATGAATACGAATACAAGATTTACGAAGTTTTTGAAAAACTTGTCGAGGACGGTTATGTATATAGAACCAAAAAACCTGTCCTGTGGTGTATGCATTGTCAAACCGCATTAGCTCAAGCTGAAATTGAATATTATGATCATTCTTCTCCTTCCATCTACGTGAAATTCAAGATGAAGGATTCTAGCGAATACATAATTGTGTGGACCACAACACCTTGGACTTTACCAGGAAACACTGGCATCGCGGTTCATCCTGAACACAACTACGTCAGGGTAAAAGTTGGGAACGAAGTTTGGATTGTTGCAGAAAAGTTACTAAACAACATGATGAATACCTTAGAGATAGAAGAATATGAGATTCTGGAAAAATTCAGTGGAAAGCAACTCAATGGTAAGCTCGCTATTCATCCACTTTACGAAAGAATTTCACGCATAATTGTCGCCGAGTATGTTGATATGGAAACTGGAACTGGTTGTGTGCATATCGCACCTGGCCATGGAGAGGAAGATTATGAATATGGCTATCTGATTCACGGATTAGATTTACTCTCACCAGTTGATGAAACAGGTCATTTCACAAAAGAAGCAGGCAAGTACGCTGGAATGAACATCATCAAAGCCAATGATGTGATTATAGAAGATCTGAGAAGGAATGGAGCATTGCTGAAATCCTCTGAGATATCTCATTCCTATCCACATTGCTGGCGGTGCAAGAAACCCGTAATATTCAGAGCAACAGAACAGTGGTTCATTTCTATCGACAAAAATAGCCTGAGAAAAAAGATTATGGAACAGATTGAAAAGGTCAAATGGGTACCTGAGTGGGGAAAGAATCGAATCAGCGCTATGATTGAAGAACGTCCAGATTGGTGTATCTCCCGCCAAAGAGTCTGGGGCGTGCCAATACCAGCTTTCAGGTGTAACGATTGTAGTTATGTTGCTTTGACGCCGCAAACTATAAGGCATTTTGCAGAAATTGTCAAACACAAAGGAACTAATGCCTGGTTTGAGATGGATGTTAAAGACCTTGTCCCAAATGACTTTGTCTGCCCCAACTGTGGATCGAAGAATCTTTCAAAAACGCTTGATACTTTGGATGTCTGGATAGATTCTGGGGCATCTTTCGAAGCCGTTTTGAATAATAGACCCGATCTTTCCTTTCCTTCAGACATGTATCTTGAAGGAAGTGATCAACACCGTGGTTGGTTCAATTCATCAATCGTTTTATCTGTCATCAAGCATGGTATAGCTCCGTACAAAATTGTGTTGACACACGGATTCATAAAGGATGAAGAAGGAAGAAGAATGAGTAAATCTCTGGGTAATATAGTCGATCCCTTGGAGGTTTGCTCAAAATATGGCGCCGATGTCCTAAGATTGTGGCTCGCGAGCAGTGACTACTTTAACGACATAAGGATCTCTCAAAAAATCATATTGCAGCAGGTAGAAGTTTACAAAAAGCTGAGAAACACTATCAGATATCTGCTTGCGAACCTGAATGACTTTTCTGAATCACAAAGAGTACCATATGAAAAACTTTTACCAATTGATAAGTGGGCGCTTGGAAGATTACAGCAAATAATAAAATCTGTAACGGAAGCCTATGAAGACTTCGAATTTTCGCGAGCTTATAACATATTGGTGAAATACTGTTCAGTGGAACTGAGCTCCGTATATCTTGATATAATTAAAGATAGGTTATACGTAGAGGGTAAAAATTCATTGAAGAGGAAATCAGCTCAAGCAGTTCTCTACGATATCCTGCAATCAACTTTAATCATGCTGGCTCCAATTTTGTCCTTTACTTGCGAGGAAGCTTATGAACATTTTAGCGGAAAGCGGTATCAAACGATCTTTGCCGAAACGTGGCCAAAATATCGTCAGGAATATGTGGATGAGCAACTGCTGGCGGAATTTGATAAACTGTTAGAGGTCAGAGAAATTGTCCTAAAGAAACTTGAAGAAGCAAGGCAAAGCGGTTTGATTGGTCATTCACTCGATGCGAAAGTTTTAATAAAAACTTCCTCAAGAGAATACTTTGAAGTGTTAGAAAAATATTCCCGACAACTTGAAGAGTTCCTTATCGTTTCGCAGGTACATTTTGACAAGAACGCAGATGAGTCAATTATTGAAGTCAAGGTCGATAAAGCTGACGGGCAGAAATGTGAAAGATGCTGGAAATATCATCCACTCACTGGCGTCAATCCAAACTTCCCTGGTGCTTGTCCGCGATGTGTCGAAGTTCTAAGTTCGGGAGAATGATAATATGATAGACATTTTTGCTCTGATAGCCGATGCCTTTTCGAAGAAGGCATCGGATGTTCATCTTTCAGCTGGGTGTAACCCAATATATCGAATAAACGGGCTTCTTGAACTGCAGAAGAATTTTCCAGTAATTACTGAAGGAGATCTTTTAGAAAGCATTGAAAGGCTCTTCGAGAAAATTGATTTCCATGCTTTTGATAACAAGAAGGAAACAGACTTTGCGTTTGATGTCGGTGATGAAATCAGGGTACGTGGAAATTTGTATTTCGAGCGAAGGAAACCAGCTTTGGCTCTGCGATTGATAACTAGGAAAATCCGTACTTTTGATGAACTGGGCTTGCCACAAATACTTAAAGAACTCACTGAACGTGACTCAGGTTTAGTATTGGTCGCTGGACCAACGGGAAGTGGCAAATCAACAACTTTGGCCGCGATGATTGACCACATAAATTCCAATTTCCCGTATCACATAATCACTATAGAAGATCCGATTGAGTACGTTTTTACAAATAAAAAATCCATTGTGCACCAAAGAGAATTAGGGCAGGATACAAAAAGCTTTTACGATGGTCTGAAATACGCTCTTAGACAAGACCCAGACGTCATACTCGTTGGAGAAATGAGGGATCTTGAAACGATGGCTTTAGCTTTGACAGCTGCCGAAACGGGACATTTAGTCTTCAGTACCATTCATACAAACAGTGCCGCATCGGTCCCAGAAAGGGTAATTGATGTTTTCCCTGCTAGTCAGCAAAAGCAAATCGCTTTGCAACTCGCAAATACCCTGGTTGGTGTCATATATCAAAGGCTTTTGAGACGAGCTGATGGAAAAGGCATGGTACCTGTGCTGGAAATTCTTGTTGGTACTCCTGCGGTAAAGAACTTGATACGTGAAAACAAACTGCATCAGATAGAATCAATAATGCAGACAAGCGCTAAGCAGGGGATGGTTCTGTTCGATGATGCCTTGTTTAAGGCTTATGTCAGTGGGCTTATTGACAAAACACAAGTTTACGAATACACTAGAAATCCTGAAGAAATGAGGAGGAAGATAGGATAGAATGATCGAAGTTGTTGAAACCGTTGTATCGGAATTGAGAGAAAAGCTTGGGAAAATAGAAACTCAACTGAGTGACCCAAATCTCACAGCTGACCAAATAAGAGAGCTTTCTGTGGAATACTCAAGGATAAGAGAAATCCTTCAAACTTACGAGGAACTTAAAAACTGTGAAGAGGAAATTGAATTTTGGGAGCAAGCGATAAATGAAGATCCCACGCTCGAAGAAGAAGTAAATAAAGCAAAAATGCGCTATGAAAAAACTCTTTCACAGCTTATATCCTTGCTGTTGCCTACAGAGGACCATACCAATGTGATAATGGAGATTCGCGCTGGAACCGGTGGCGAAGAAGCGGCTCTCTTTGCGGCTGATCTATTTAGAATGTATAGCCGATATGCTGAACGAAAAGGTTGGAAGGTTGAACTTCTTGATTTTCACGACACAGGCCTAGGTGGGTTCAAGGAAATTGTATTTTCTATAACTGGTCAATCAGCATATAAAATCCTACGTCTTGAAAGTGGTGTTCACAGAGTTCAAAGGGTTCCTGTGACCGAATCTTCAGGAAGGATACACACCTCAACAGCAACAGTAGCTGTCCTTCCGGAGGTCAGTGAAGTAGAAGTGGTCATAGATCCTAAGGATATCAAAATGGAAACTTGCAAAGCATCTGGTCACGGTGGTCAGTATGTTAACAAAACCGAATCTGCAGTCAGAATAACTCACATTCCAACGGGAATAACTGTGGCTTGCCAGTCAGAAAGATCACAGCATCAAAACCGAGAGCGAGCTTTAGCAATCCTTCGTTCAAAACTGTACGAGATTAAGCTACTAGAAGTAAGCAGTGAAATTTCTCAACAAAGAAAGAATCAGATTGGAACCGCCGAGAGAAGTGAAAAGATTAGAACATACAACTTCCCACAAAATCGAGTTACGGATCACAGAATTAATTACACAACTTACCGACTCCAAGAAGTACTAGACGGTGATCTGGACGAACTTATAACCAAACTGCTGGAAAACGAACTTGTCCAGCAAATGAAGCACAAGATCAAATCAGCTTAACGGCTATAAGTTTGTTTCGCAAGATTCTGATAAATCATGTTTACCAGCGGTTTGAGGTTTTCTCTAGCAGCCACTTTTGAATACTCGTAAAAGAGCATTTCCTTGAACCATTTTTCGCCAGAACTTTCCGGCAGAAGGTTGGACTTTGGAATGGAATGGTACATTTTTTTGAAAACATCATAGAAAATCGTCCCGACAAATTCAGTGCAAGCATCCCAAAGTCTGTCGTTACTTGATCTCAGGCTCGTAATTGAATAAAGCATCTCACATCACCACCAGATCAGCCAACAATACCCCTGCTTTATGCATGGTCTGTAGAATCGCAACTATATCCTGAGGAGATGCACCCAAACTTTTCAAAGCGTTTATCAAATTACCAACAGTTGCTTCAGCTTCTTTGTCGGACAAAACTTTCCCATTTTTGACTGTTATGTTGAAAACACCATAGGAGAGCGTGAAATCCAAAATTTTGACATTTCCACCAAAGACAACGGTACCGGTTCGTTCGTTAACAACAACCCTCGCGGGTAGATCAACCATTACCTCGATTTCCTCTAAAAGAGAAAGAAAAGTGACAACATCATCTTCAAACGCTGATGGAATTTCAACTCTTACACTTGCTCCGTCGACTGCTTTTGAAATCCTCCTTGCAAAAGTTCTGTTGATAGCTTCTGCAACTCTTGCAGCAGTCGTAAAATCTGGCCTTGATATCAGTATTGTCACAGTATTTGATTCAACAAATTCGAATGGGATTTCTCTCTCAATTATTGCACCATTTGGTATGTAACCAACTATTCTGTTCTTCGTTTGCAAGTTTGCAGAAACCTTTACATTTGTACCACCTATGCTTACGTTTCCTTGAGCCACCGCGTAAACATTTCCATCAGCCCCATAAAGTGGAGTTTGAATAAGCACACCACCTTCTAGTGATTTAGCATCTCCAATTGAAGCAACAACTACATCAAGCCTCATTCCTTCCTTGTAAAAAGGAGGAATGTCTGCTACAACCATGACTATTGCTGCATTTCTTGCCTTAAGATCGTTTTGACTGATCGTAACGTTGAAAGCTTTTATCATGTTGGCTAGAAGTCCAGAATTTACGTTTCCAGAATCACCTGTACCGTTCAAACCTACAACTAAACCTATACCAAACAGCTGGTTATCCCTGGCTCCCCTAAAGGTGGCTATATCTTTTATTCGAGTCGTGCAAAGTGAAAATGTGGAGAGCAAAACCAAAAAAAACACAAGGTACTTTTTCATAACCGTCACCTCACAAGAAGAACCTTGCCAAAGCTGAAAGTATGTAGTCCAACCATGACTCTTCACCAGGTCTCTGACTGAATACAAGCTGTCCATTTATCCATATTTGGCTGTTCGCAAGTTTTGAAGATTCTATCATGTTTCTCCCATCTATATCTTCATACCTAGCTATTCCTCGAATAATAATTTCACTTAGTTGATCTCCTATTTTTATCTTTTTACTTCCTTCAAGAGTCAATTTGTTACCATCAACCGACACAACGACAGTAGAAACAGTGAAACTCACATTACTACTAATCTTTGCGGAACGTTGTTGAGCTGTATTGTTGTTAATGGGTATGAATTGGGAAAAGTCGAACTGTGTAATACCTTTAATTGTACCTGTGACAAAATTTACCAATGCTTTTGCTAAAGAATCATATTCGCTCGAAGAGCTCATGTTTGGTGCTTCTCTCACAACAACTGTAACTATATCTCCAACTTTGCTTGCCTTCTTATCAGCAAGTATATTCTTAAACGAACTGTTTGCCGAACTGTTCCAAAGCGACGTAGCATTTACTAAACAAGTTAAAAGTACCATCAATATGATTAAAGATCTCTTCATTTTCTCAACTCCCTGAAACATAAATCTTATAATCACGACCAAGTATTCCTTGAATTAGAAATCCTGTTGACAAATTTCGAGCCTTTACGACCTCTCCGAAGCGCGCATCTTGCATAACTCTTACCATTGCTGTTACAACAACTCCACCTATTTCTGCAACCGCCATCAAAACTTCTCCAGCTTTTACATCGGGCGGATATTGAACGTAAAAAAGATCTATTGGTTCATCTTCCCGAAACATCTTTTTGCTTATTTTGCCGACAATTTCATCGATATTTTCCACGAATTTTCCTTTCTTCCCGAAGACGTTCATTTCTACAATTTTCAGATCCTCTGGTCGAATGATCTGTCCGCTTTTTATTATTCTCTTCGCAACGACCACTTTCCTGTAGACAGCTACTTTTGCAAGAATTTGACCATATCTTAAAAAAGATCCATCTTTTGAAAGTCTCACAAGAAATCTTACATTATCCGAAGATACAAAATGAGAAAGTATATCGAAGCTATCGGCATTTTCAAAACTGAATTTGATTTCAAATGAGGTTATTGTGATGGAATCTCCATGATGAGAAACCAGGTAATTTTGAACGGCTTCCTTGAGTGCAGTTTCAAAATCAAAAGCAAAAATTACTGTAGAAATAATAAAAATGAGAAGGACGAACAAAGTCGACCTTCTCATCACCAATCACCCGTCAAAAATTATCTCTTCAACGTGCTTACGGTTCCGAGCATGTTGTCTGCTGTTTGAATCGTCCTAGCATTCAGTTCGTAAGCACGCTGCGCAATTATCATATCCACCATTTCTTTCACAACATCGACGTTTGATTTTTCAAGATATCCTTGCTGAATGGCTCCAAAACCCTCTTGGTTTGGTATGCCCTCTATCGGTGCACCTGATGCTGATGTCTCTACAAACAAGTTATCACCTATGGATTTCAAACCAGCTGGATTGACAAAGCGAACTAAAGTTATAGTTCCAAGGTTCTGTACCGTTCCATCTTGCATCTCAGCCGAAAAAATACCATCAGGCGAAATATTTATAGCAACAGCATCTGAAGGAACAACTATGTTTGGAATCAAGGCAAGGCCATTCGCGGTTACAATTCTTCCTTCACTGTCCATCTTGAAAGTTCCATCTCTGGTGTACGCAGTTCTGCCATCTTGAAGTTGTATCTGGAAAAATCCATCCCCCATTATTGCAAGATCAAGCGCATTACCCGTGTGTTCGATGTTTCCAATAGTGAAGATTCTATTAGTTGCACTGAGTCGAGTCCCATGCCCCACGTATATTCCTGTTGGTATTGTCGAATTCACAGCCGTCGGAGCCCCTGCATTCTTGTAATACTGGTAAATCAGATCTTGGAATTCTGCTCTGACCTTTTTATAACCTGTTGTATCAACGTTGGCCAAATTGTTTGAAACAACATCCAATTTGTACTGCTGTGCCCACATTCCAGTTGCCGCTGAATAAAGCGAGATCATCATCTCAAATCGCCTCCTATCTCAAAGTTCCGACCTGAGAAATGAGTCTTGCCACAAGTTCGTCCTGAACAATAACTGCTTTCTGTGAAATCTCAAAATGTCTTTGCGCTTCAATCAAATTCACCATTTCTCTTACAGCGTTGACATTAGATAATTCGACATAGCCTGTCAGAATCCTAAAGTTCTCCGCGGCAACCGGTTGTCCACTTTCCTCGGTTTGTTGGAACAGTGTATATCCAAATTTTCTCAGATCTCTTGCAGATTCAAAATTGTAAACAGCAATCCTCGTGATTGGTTGATTCAAGGAATCTCTCACATATCCCTGTTCATCTACAGTGTATCCGTACTCAAATCTAATCGCTTCACCGTTGAAATCTAACAACCTTAATCCATCAGCATTTACTAAGTATCCTTCTGCATCAAGCTTGAGATTTCCAGCACGAGTGTAAAAAGTTTCCTCTCCCCTTTGGACTGCGAAAAAACCTTCTCCTTCTATCGCCAAATCCAAAGGATTCCCTGTGTATTGAATTGTCCCCTGTGAAACATCGTTGTAAACCCTATCCAAAACGGCGCTATAAACAAACGTTCCTATTGGTTGTTTCTTGTTTGGTAGTGCATATATTTCTCTTTCGTGATAGGCTCTGAAGGCCAATTTGTCCTTTTTGTAACCAATGCTATCAACATTAGCAAGGTTGTTCGCCGTTGCATCAATTTTGCTCACATCTAGGAGCATACCCATTGCGGCTGTGTAAATTCCTCTTATCAATCCCATCACCTCGTGTACGAAATAGCAACAATTTTCAGCAACTCTTCGTCCTCAAGCAATATACCTGTGCCCTTAGCAACACAAGTCACTGGATCCTCAGCAACTATAACCTTAACACCTAGCTCTTCAGCCATCACCGTATCCAAACCTCTTAATAAAGCTCCACCACCGGTTAAAACAATTCCCTTGTTGATTATGTCCGCTGCCAGTTCTGGAGGAGTTCTCTCAAGAACCGCTTTGATTCGTCCTAAAATGACCGTCACCAGTGGTTGCAAAGTTTCCATAACATCTTCTGACGATATTTTGTCTGTTCTTGGCAATCCCGTGACGGCATCTCTTCCTTTGATTTCCATTTCATATGTTTCCATGTTTGGGTGGACCTTTCCTATTTTTATTTTCACCTGTTCCGCAGTTGGTTCACCTATTACCAATCCATACTTTTTTCTGACAAAGCGTACAATAGCTTCATCCATAGCGTCTCCAGCAATCTTTATCGAATCTCCAACGACAACACCGCCAAGACTTATCACCGCTATATCTGTAGTTCCACCGCCTATATCCACCACCATACTACCTTCTGATTTCGTCACGTCAATGCCAGCACCTATTGCGGCAGCTAACGGCTCTGAAACAACATGAACCTGCCTTGCACCAGCATTTAAAGCAGCTTCAAAAACCGCTCTCCTTTCGACGCTGGTTGCTTTCGTTGGAATACCTATCACCAGTTCTGGCTTGAAAAAGAAGGATTTTTTCACTGTTCTCTTGATAAACTCTTTTATCACCGCTTCTATAGTTTTGTAATCAGCTATCACACCATCCTTCATAGGTTTCACAGCTTTGTAGTACTCTGGGGTCTTACCTAACATTTTCTTGGCTTCCTCACCAATGGCAACTATTTCTCCGGTTTTCTCGGATATTGCAACAACAGAAGGTTCAAAGATTACTATACCTTTTCCTCTTTGATAGACAATAAAACTTGCCGTACCAAGATCTATACCTAAATCACCTTTTGACATTCTTTTGCACCTCCCTTTTGTTTGAAAAACCTGGTGTGCCTGGCGGGAATCGAACCCGCAACCTCTGGATCCGGAGTCCAGCGCTCTATCCATTTGAGCTACAGGCACACAAGCATTCCATTCTTCGAAAGAAAAGGTTTAAATTGGTCACATCTTTGTTCAACAACAATCATATCAAATGGACTTTGTTTTTCCAGTTCCTTAAAGCTTTTCTCCACAGAAAAACCCAATTTGTAGAAAAGATAAGCATAATAAGGATCTGTCTGGAAAATTATGGCATCATTTGAAGCTGCTCTCACATCAGAAACCTCAGCCAATAGGATCTTGCCACGGTAATTTTTAATCGTGTCCAGAATTTCTTCTGGCAGCATCTTTGCTGGTTTGATCTCGTATAACACCATTTTCGAAGACATAAACTCCTGAAAAAGCTGTGTCGCAACCAGTTGATCTATATTACTTCTTCCTTTGAAAAGTTTACTTGTCAGTCTCTCATCAATCATATAGACCTTTTTATTCAATCTCTTTTCAAGCTTTTCTGCAAATTCAACTGTTTCAAAAGTTTGCAATGAATACCGACCACTCATGGAAAATGGCAACCCAATAACTATTGCTTCAACATCAAGCCTTGAAAGTTCTTCTATCACTTTCTTTGGGGAAGTAATGAAAACTTTCGATGGAATTTTGTTCCCTATGGCCACTCCACACCTCGTCCTACCATAATCTATTGCCGCAATCATTACATCACCGCTTTGGGGTTCATCAAGACTTTACATATTCCTTTTGCTCTCTGAACCAAATAAGGCTTGGTTATTGCTTCAAAATAAATGATGTCGAGTTCTCCTTCGAACATTCTAGAAGATTGACGTGAAATGTCCACCTTTGACAGATCTATCCGACCATCTTTCACAGTTGCACCCAGTTCTTTCAAAACATTCAAAAGAACTTTACCGTAAGAAATACTTTTGAGCAAGCCATTTCTAACTAATTCTTCTAAAAACCCTTTTTCTTCCATTTCCTTATCACCAAAAATTTTCAAAACTTGTTCCACCTTTTCATGATTTGGAAAAAGCTCCTTTAGCTCTTCCTTTCTGACTTCAATATCCTTCGTATCAAAGCATAGGTCTATTACTTGGCTTGTTCCGTCGAGCGAAAGACTATCAAGAATCTCAAAGAGACTGAGCGGAACATCGCCAACAGCTATTTCGACGTCTTGCCACAACATTGCTGGTATTCCGTCGGTATTTGTGACACACAGCAACTTTTTGAATTTTCTCTTCTTTATTTGATTTATAATTGTAGCCTTTTGCTGAGGTTTGAGATTATGTGTGTATACCAAGAAGTCGGTCGGTTTCCAGATTTGAGATACTTTGGCGTAAAAGCTACTCATATTGGATTTCGATGAGAATAGAAAACATGAAGCATCATTCAAAACAGAATCTAAACCTGTTGTAACGTCAACCAATCCAAAAGCTGGTTTCATACTCTTTTGGTAGACCAGGTAAAACCCAACTTCACGCGCAAAGTCGTAAAGATCATCAGGGCACTTAACACTTATTGCGATAAATTTGTTCGAATTTTTTCTAATAATATCTAGAAACTTCGACACATAGGGATTTTCACGGAAAGTCCTAAAAAGTGCCAGCTCGTTTACAATTACAAGATCATAAGCACGTAATATTCTTTCAATGTGTTCAACAAAATAAACAACAGTTGCAAAAGCAAACCTACTGGATGGAATTTTATTCAAGGAATTAAGATAATCAACAGATGTTGTAGCATGTCTCAGCAAGCTCTGGTAGCTTTGAAGTGTAATGACATTGTTTGGTGAGACAACAACAGTTCTAAATTTGGCATTTTCGAGAATCCACTTGAAAATAGCATTTCTTGTTCTTATATCCACCACAAAGAATTCGTGTCCCTTTAAGTTCATTAAGACTTCTTCCAGATGCGATGGTCTACGAGTAGAAACTGTCTTTCCTGTAACAACTGCCAATTCAGATCTTTCGAAGGAAGCATCTAAAACATTCAGAACAGGCTGTTGACCATTCCTTTTGATCGTAAAAACCAAATCAACTTTTGCGGTTCCATTCCGCAAACCTTCTTCAAAGAATTGACCTAAACCAAAGCCAAGAGCTTCAAATTTCTTGCTGCCAGAAATAACAGAAAACCTGACATTCGCATCATTTGGTCCGAAAATCTTCGCGTTATCAATGGTAACGTCTTTTGCAACAAAAACTGGTTCGGGGTTTCCATTACCAAAAGGTTCTAACACCTTTAACTGCATCAAAAACTCTTCTCCAATTTCTTGTAGGCTTATCTCACTGTCAATCACTATATAATATCCAGGATCCTCAACAATTGGGATTTCATAGTCTTTAAGCTTTTCGATGAAAGAATCTATGAGTTCAAGATCGATCGTGAACCCAACAGCAAGAGGATGACCACCAAATTCTTTGAAATAGGGTGAAAATGGCTCCAAAATTTCTATTAAATTTATGTTTTCTGGGCTTCTCGCTGACCCTCTAGCCTCGTCCTCACCAATCGAAATAACCAAGACAGGTTTCCCATATCTCTGGCATAGTCGTGTAGCGACGATCCCAAGAACTCCAACATGCCAGTTCTCCCCATAAACAGCTATAATCGAATTTCTGTAAAGTTCGTGTTCTTCTATTTGTTCAACAGCCATGGAATAGATTTCGCCTTCGATTTCTTGTCTTGTTGTGTTGTATTCAAACAAAAGATTCACCAAATCCATTGCGACTTGACGATCTGTGACCGTCAAAAGCTTGTATGCATCCTCAGCGTAATCAAGTCTCCCGGCAGCGTTCAACTTTGGTGCAACTCGATAACCGATATCTCTTGAGTCCGGGTAGTCTATGCCGAGCCTAAAAAGTAAAGTTTCCAGCCCAGGTCTTCTCGTGCTCTTCATTAGCTCAAGACCCTTCTTGACGATGAATCGATTTTCATCCACAAGCTTGACCATATCAGCTATGGTTCCCAGGGCAACAAGATCGAGATATTCATATACTTTTTCCTGAGGCAAGTTAAGTTTTCTGGCAAGCGCACAGACAACTTTGAACGCCACGCCTGTACCAGCCAAATCTTTGAAGGGGTATGTATCGTCTGATCTTTTTGGGTTAACAATTGCTTCCGCACTTGGTAAAACAGCACCAACCTCGTGATGGTCTGTTATTATGACCTTGCAGCCCAAAGACCTTGCAAGGTTTATGGATTCGACAGCTGTTATGCCACAATCCACAGTGATTATCAACTTTCCACCATTTTGGACGAATTGCTTGACCACTTCTGGCTGGATTCCATATCCTTCGTCTAATCTCTTCGGAATGTAATGTTCAACAATCCAGCCATTACTTTTTAGAAATTCTTCTAAAACAGCAGTACCCGTTATACCATCAACGTCATAGTCGCCATAGATAAGCACAGAAGAACCTTGCGCTCTCGCTTCTAGGAGCAAATCGCAGGTATTTTGCATATCAGAAAGAAGCATCGGATCATGCAGATCTTCTGAAGTTGGGTTGAGGAAACGTTTAACTTGTTCTGGATCTGTAATACCTCGATTTACAAGCAACTTCGCCAAAAACTCACTTACGTTAAGTTCCTTGCTCAGAAGCTCAACTTGCGATTGAGCTGCCTGCTTTACTATCCACCTCACAATCTCCAACTGCCTTTTTCAGACTTTTAAATATATTAAATCACAAAAAGTTCGGTTCGTGAAGAAGCAAAAGTGCTAAAACTGACAATTACACGGCATAATCTGAATACTTTACTGTAAAAGGTATAGCAAAGATAAAAATTTTGTAACCAGAAGATCATACAGATATATTTCGGAGGTGAGATTCTTGACACTTGACGAATTGGTGGAAAAGGCTGTAACATTCAGAGAACAGAGAATACTTTTATTAATTAGCTCTGTTGCCTGGTGTTTTGACGCGGCTGGTGTCATGGTTCTGTCGTTCACACTTCCCTCGATTTCACGCGAATGGGGGCTCACACCGCAAGAGGCAGCTCATCTTTCCAGCGCAACATTCATTGGCATGCTGATAGGTGCCTTGTTTGTAGGACTTCTAGCAGATTTATTTGGCAGAAAAGTTTCAAACGTTTTTTATCTGCTTTTCACCGTTACTTTTACCACTGTCCTTGGATTTTCAAAATCCCAGTCCCAGTATTTCCTGGTCAGGTTACTTGCAGGTATAGGTTATGGCGGATTGATGCCGTCAATTAACGCGTATTTATCGGAGTTCACTGGCAGACAAATTCGTGGAAAATATCTGGTTATACTTGAAGCAAGTTGGGCAATTGGAAGCATACTGATAGGCTTGTTCTCAGTACTTACATTGAATAAACTTGGTTGGAGGTGGAGTTACTGGATTTTCGGCGCAGGCTTTGCCCTAGTACCGATTTTTCTCTTCATCCCCGAATCTCCAAAGTTTGCATTCCTCAAAAAAGGCAAGGATGGCTTACTAAAAGTTTTGCGTGTGAAAATTGATGAAGAGATAACTTTGAACAGCAACCCTAAAAATCCTGTGATTTCTGTGATTTCAAGACAGTATTTGAGGGTAAATTTAATGATTTGGACATCATGGTTTGTAGTCAGTTTTGTTTATTATACTCTTTTCACATGGGCGCCAAAAATTTTTGCGCAACAAGGAGTTGGTGCTGTTAGATCGCTTTGGTATACCTTTTTCATGATGTTAGCGCAACTTCCTGGCTATCTATCTGCAGCTTACTTCATAGAAAAACTTGGTCGAAGGCCTTCGCTATCCATATACTTTTTTGGAACAGCCTTGAGTGCCGTTCTTTGGACTTATGTTTCAAACACAGTTTTACTGATAATTATAGCCTTAGTTTTATCTTTCTTTACACTCGGCGTGTGGGGACTTGTTTATGCTTACACACCCGAGCTATATCCGACCTCAATAAGAGGCTCTGGAAATGGCCTTGCTGGTGTGATTGCAAGAATTGCTGGTATTTTGGCACCACAATTTGGAGGATTTATGCTGCAGAGTAATGCCTCATTACTTCAGATCTTCTTAATCCTTGCAGCTCTATCTGTAATCGCAGGGCTGGTGGTCGCAATCTATGGAGTAGAAACTAAAGGCAAGGAAATTTCATGAAAAGAAAGGCAGCCCTCTGGCTGCCTTTTCACAAAATAACCCAGGCAACTGCTGTTGCAATTATTAAAGACAGTATGGTTCTTTCTAACCAAATTATCAAGAGTTCAGGGATGCTTATTGGAATCTCAGTTGAAAGAATGCACGGTATAGAAGCAGAAAAGAACAACACCGCAGATATTGAAACAATGCCAACGACAAACCTACTGATAAGCGGTGCATTCACAGTAAGTAACGCTGGCAAGAACATTTCAGCAATTTCAACTGCAGAAGCTTTCGCAACCAAGAATGCTTCGGGCAGCCTCAGTAATGCCGTAAATGGGTAAAAGATCCAACCTAAAATGTCGAAAACAGGAGTGTATGTAGCTAAGATCAATCCAATGAATCCAACGGACATTATCGTTGGAAGTATGGTCAAAGCCATTCTGAAACCAGCCTTTAAATTTTGCCAAATTCCAACGAAAAACCTTGGAGCTTTACTGGCTGCAGCTATAGCCTCATTCCAAGCTACAGCAAGCAGATTTTCACGAACTTCCTTTTCTGGATTTGGTGTTCCAACATAATCATCCCTTTTTCCCGAAAGCGGCCACAATCTTGCAGTGATAGCGGTGACAGCAAAAGTTACGAAAGCTGATGCCCAAAAGAATTTGTTCCATATATCCATCAGTTTTAGCGTTCTTGCAACAATTATCATGAACGTAGCGGAAACTGTGGAAAATCCAGTTGCTATTATGGCGGCTTCTCTTATCGTGTATTTCCCCTCTTTGAAAACCTTGTTGGTTATGAGTAAAGCAATCGAGTAACTACCAACGAAAGACGCTACAGCATCGATAGCTGATCGTCCTGGCGTTTTGAACAAAGTTCTCATAACTGGTCTCATCAAAGAACCGACAAATTCCATCAAACCGTAACCAACCAAGAATGCCAAAAAAACAGAACCTATTGGAACAATCAGACCTACTGGTACAACTAATCTGTTAAGCAAAAACGGTCCTATGTCAGGTCTCATCATCCATTTTGGTCCTATTTTGAAATATACGAGGATTACGATAACTGCACCGAAGATTTTGAGGAAAGCAAAAACGAACTCAGTTTTTGACTTCTTGTATGCCTTAGTAATCCATGGAAAAACTGCTCCAACAAGTGTGACTAACAGTCCGTAAATGACTGCAACACTTGCGAGATTGTTTCGGATCCATGTGACAATGTGATCTAGCGGGATCGACGTTGTACTGTTTAACCTGATAGGTATGAAGAACATAAAGATACCAACAGCACTTAGCAACAAAAACTTCAACGCAGCGCCCGTTCTTGCCACCAGCATCCCTCCTTTTAAAAAGTATGAAAAACCCCCAACGTTGACTGGTGTAAAAACAAGCTGTATTTTACAAAATATTATCAAAAAACAACCAAGGAAAGCAACAAAATAAGTCCAATTAGTTAAGTAAGAAAATATAGAATAGTGGCTTTGGTCACAGCAATTTAGGACGATCTTTTGACATTAGTTTAAACTATGAGTTGATGCAATTAGAACTTTTGCTGAATTACACATCAATCATATCGAGGATGTGTTCATAGTTTCCTTCTTTACGTAAAAAACTGTTGAAAACCACTACATTTGTTTCTCGAAAAACCTCAAAGAAAGCCAACTAATCTGTGAAAGATGATTGTCTAAGAACAATAATCATACAGTCAGATAAGTACAACAATCTTGTGAAATTGGAGCTCGAAAAGAGTCAGTCACAAGTCATAAAAAATTAATTCGATGAAAATTGTGTATGAATTATAAATACAAAAGATGAATAAGAAACTTCTTGCTTGAAGATGTAGAAAATTTGCTGTGTGTTTTTTCGAAACATTACTTTCGCATGTATAGCACTTTTATAATTATGCAATTTGCAAAATCTTAGCTAAACCTTTCGTTCAATGCGATAAGATACTTAGTGCAAACAAAAATCAAACTAACGTCTTTGGGGTGTTTCGCTTTGAAAATCAAAAAAATTCTTGAAGAAGATTACCACTTGTACTTTCCTGACAAAGTCTTAGAAACTATTGACAAATACCTTCAACTCTTACTCAATGCTCCATTGAATCTCACAAGTATCAACGATTATGCTGAAGCTGTTCACAAACATGTGGCTGATGTTTTAGTACCGATAGACCAAATTAACGGGTCTGTTTTAGATGTTGGAACAGGAGCGGGAATACCTGGCTTGATAATCGCCATTGTCTTTCCAGTCACAGTAACGCTGTTAGATTCTTCTGAAAAGAAGGTTGCTTGGTTAAGAAAAACAATTGAAAAGTTAGGCGTGCTGAACGTTGATACTGTTGTAGCAAGAGCTGAGGATCTGGCGAGGAATTTGGTGGAAAAGTTTGACTTCGTAACTGCTCGTGCGGTCGCAGAACTCAGGATCTTGCTTGAGCTTTGTGCGCCATTCTGCAAGATTGGTGGACAGCTTTATTTTTACAAAGGCCCAAATTGGAAAACAGAGTACGAAGTTTCGAAAAATGCCGAAAGGATTTTGAATGTTAGACTAAAAGATGTGGTCAAATACAAACTCGCCAGTGGTGAACAGAGAGCTTTGCTGATCTTCGAAAAAATTGGCTCAACTGATCAAAAATTTCCGAGAAAATACAACCAAATTCTCAAAAAGCCTCTTTGAGGTGAAGGACATGAAAGTCTTGAGGACTTGGAACTTGGATGGAAAACTGAATATGTCTTTGGATGTAGTACTTTCGGAGTGTGCAGAAGAACCCATTTTGAGATTTTACACATGGGCCAAACCGACACTTTCACTGGGAAGGCATCAAAAAAGGGTGGATTTAGATTTTGAATATCTGAAGAGAAAGGACTTTGACTGTGTGGTTAGACCAACAGGAGGAAGAGCTGTCCTTCACTGGGAGGAATTGACTTATAGCATAATCATTCCTGCGAACCATGAACTTTACAAAAAAACTGTTTTGGAGCGATATCTTTTGATAAGCGAATGCATATGTACCGCACTTGAAAGCCTTGGTTACAATGTAAACCTTGAGAAAACCAAGCACTCAGCAAACACCCCAGCTTGTTTTGATTCTCCTTCAATTTATGAATTGACAATCGATGGAAAGAAAATTGTTGGGAGCGCGCAAATGAAAACAGAAAAGGCAATCCTTCAACACGGATCAATAATCTTAAAACCACACTTGAAAGAATATGCAAGACTTTTAAAAATAAATATGAATGCACTCGAAAACAGAATGAGTGGTTTATATGAATACAAATACATAGACATTGGAAAACTCTGCCTGGCTCTTGAAAACGAATTTGAAAAACTACTTGGCAAAGCCGTAAACTTAGTAATGAGCAATGAATTGTTCCTTAAAGCTTGGCAGCGAAGGGATGAGTTCATTTGGCTGGGAAGCTGATAATAGTTGGAACACCAATAGGTAACATGATGGATATCACGATAAGGGCTATTAAAGCGCTGAGGAATGCTGATGTAATCTTAGCTGAAGACACAAGAAGAACGTTGAAACTTTTAAAATTCTTTAGAATTGAAGGAAAACCTGTTTATTCCTATGGGGTGCACAACGAAGATAAGAGTATTCCAATGATACTTAAAATGCTCCAAGAGGGCAAGACAATCTGCCTCGTAACTGACTCTGGAATGCCATGTGTCTCAGATCCTGGAGCTTTGCTTGTGGATGCATGCTGGAGAAAAGGAATTGAGCTTGATGTCATGCCTGGTCCAAGTGCCCTAACATCCGCACTTGCGCTTTGCGGTTTCAACGTATCTCGAGTTCATTTTGTGGGGTTTTTGCCAAGGGGAAAAAGGCGCAGAAGACTTTTTAGGAATCTAAAAGATGAGCATGGAGTTTTAGTCTTTTTCGAAGCACCTGTTAGAGTATCCGAAACCTTGAAGGAAATTCTTGAAATAATAGGAGACAACGAGATTTTCATAGCAAGGGAATTGACAAAAGCTTTTCAACAGCTTTATCGAGGAAAAGTAAGTGATGCTGTAGAATTGTTCAAGGAAACAAAAGGTGAACTTACACTTGTTCTGAAACTCCAAGGGGGTTAAAGAATGAGAGAAAACTTGGAAAAAATCTTAAGAGAAATCTGTTTTATTGTGAAGGTTGAAGGAAGACTAGTCCTAAAGGACTATCCAATAACACCAGCACAATTCGATCTGCTGCAAAGGCTTTATTTTCGCGGCCCAATGAGGATGACAGAACTTAGTACTAATCTTGGAATAGCAAAGAGTACTCTAAGCGGAATTGTAAAGAGACTCGAAACTATGAAGTATGTAAAAAGAGAGCGAGGGACAGACAAACGCGTTTTCCTTATCTCAATTACAAACAAAGGCGAAGAAATTGTTCAAGCCGTGATTCAAAAGAGAGTTGATTTCATAGGAAAGGTTATCGAGACGTTTGGCGAGAAGAAAACCAAACAGCTTTATTCCATACTCCTAGAATTCAAAGAAGGGATCGAAAAATGCAGAAGTTCGTAGTTCTCATTCTGCTTGTAACCAGTATAAGTTTCGGGGTTTACATTCAAACTAATGTTCCTTACGTTGAGATAAGGCAGAACAACGTTTTGCTTGCAATAACGGACAGAAGCGGTTTTGCGAAGATCGATCTTCAGATTCCTGGCAAGGTCGTACTCTCAAAACCAGGATATTTCCCGAAGGAACTTGATATAACAAATCTAGAAGCCACCTACTATGTGCAACTGACACCTGCAGCGATTATTTTTGTTCAATCTGATCCAGATGGAGCAGAAGTTTTTCTTGATAATACAAAGATAGGCACAACACCAATTCAATTGGATGTGTCACCTGGAGTTCATACTGTGAGAATTGAGAAAGAAGGTTTCTGCGTATACGAAGAAAAAGTTGCAGTTGAGGTGTTTGACAAAGTTCAGATTAATGTGAATCTTTCTAAGACCCCAAAAGTAAGGATAGTCTCGACCCCAACTGCAGACGTCTACATAAATGGTAGGGCTTTCGGCAAGACACCTGTGGAAGTCGAACTTAATCAAGGGAAACACAGCATTGAACTCAGAAGGGAGAACTATTTTGATTTGTCGCAAACAATAGAGGTGAATAATTTTCAAAACCAATTCTTCGAATTCACGCTTCAGCCATGCGCATATGTCAAAATCACTGCAACACCTAGTCATGCATTTGTACTGCTTGGCGATGAACGAAGACTTCAGTCTTCAGTTTTTGGACCACTTGATTTGACCGACAAAACTTTCTTTATTGACGCACTTGGGTATAAGAGGGAAGCTATCGTTGTGAAACCAAAACAAGGACTAAATGAACATCACGTTGTTCTTGAACCTTCCGTTTACGAGATTGATTTGCAAATTGATGGGAATGCTACTGCTACTTTGGATGGGATGATGCTTGGAGAAGGACCGAGACGCTTACGACTTAATGGGGAAATTCATTTTGTCGAAGTTCAACAAGGCAGCAAGAGATGGGCAGGGATAGTGAACCTTTCCCAACAGACAACAATTGTGCCGGATTTCAATTACGCAACAGTTATAATGCTTGGGGATAAATTGAGAAGATACGTAATACAAAATGTGGAATACCGTCCACCTGCGATCGTCTATTTGCCAGCCGGAGTTTATAAAATCAAAGTAGATGAATCAGAAAGAACACTGGAACTTCAGGCTGGTACTGTAACCTATCTCAAACAGGAAGGTTATGGATATCTGAATGTTTTCAACTCGCTTGTTGTAGAGGCAACACTTAATTCACAATTTATTGGATTAACTCCTGTGCTATTCTATCCACTGAAGCCTGGCAGATACAACTTGAATTTTGGAGATAAGAACATTTCAGTGATTGTATCAGAAGGGCAGATTTTAGTAGTTCGATAGCGGAGGTGATTTGCTTGCGTAAACATTTAATATGGCTATTGGTAATTTGTTCTATGTTTGTTTTTGCGCAAGAGACACGAATTAGAGATGTTTCGCCTGTTCTTGACATTTACGAACCTGTCTCATTCGTCGTTGAAAAGCAAATAATGGAAATCGACGAAAACAACAATTTCAGAGGGGGGCTTTTGACAACTAGATTTGATATAGCCCAGTATTTGTACAGATTGATAAAGAATTTCAAACTTGAACAACTCGTTGTAGACGTCGGCAAGTTGAAAACTGATTCAGAAAAGTTTTCAGCCAGATTTTCTGGTCTGGAATCAGCTTACAAGGTTACCGAGGATAGACTAAAGCAGCTTGAAGCAATTTTGACCACTTTGATCACCAAAGTGGATGAGCTTTCAAGTGACTTAGCCGCGAAGATCACCAAAGAAATTCAAAGTGTTCTAGAGCAATTGGCACAAATGCAAAAATTTGAAGAGCTCTTCGACAGAATCAGTTCTTTGGAGCAACAAATGACAGACTTGCAGAAACAAACAATGGATTTGACAAATCAACAGCAAAGTTATCAATCTAATTTACAATCTCTTTCTAATAAGATCTCACAGCTCGAAACCAAGCATGCATCGGTGGTAGATGATCTTTCAGCCTTAAAGTCAGAGGTTGGCTTACTGAAAAACAATATTGATGAACAAATTGCAACAGTTGAGAAATTGCGAAAAGATGTTGAAACCAAGATTTCCATTTCCGAGAAGCTCATGGATGATAAACTTTCAAGTGCTTTAGGCAAGTTTGACAACAATTTGAAGAACCTTGCAAGCGATCTTTCCATTCAAAGAAAAGAAGTAGCTGACTTAACCCAGAACTTGTTAGGGCTTAAAGGACAGATTGATGTGCTCCAAAGAACTATTTCTGCTCTTGAGATAAACGCGACCAAGCAACAGGTACTCGAACTCCAAGCCTTGGCAGCAGAAATAGGCAAAAAAGTTGAGCAAACAAATGTGAACCTGAAAAAAATGGAAGAAAAAATCGCTACAATGGATATCAGTGCTTTGGAGAAAAGAATCAGCGAACTTGAAATGAGACAAAAAACCATAGAAAGCGGTATCATGACAGCTTACCTACTTGGTGGAATCAGTGTAGTTGTCGGAGTCTTGGCTTTAATCATGGCATTACAGTAAGGTGATTCATCGTGAAAAAAGCGATATTGGTCATCCTATTGATCTGTATTTCAACTTTAACTCTGGCAAAGACAATTCATATCGTATCAAAATACGTCAAGCCAGAAAAGGATCAAGCTTATTACGAAGGAAATGTCAGAGTTGAGGTGCCTGATGACAAGCTGAGACTTGAGAGTGAAACAATGACTGTTACGAAATTTCAAAATGAGTGGAGAATAGTTGATGCAAAACAGGTGAAAGTATTCTTCGAAGACGGTGAAGCAGCTGCGAAAGCTTTACGCTACGATCTGAAACTAAAGGCAGGAACACTGAGTGAATCAATACAGGCAAAGGTTAGGGACAAAGAAAGCCAGGATGTTATTGAGGTAACTTCCGACAAAATGAGCATTGATCTTGAAAATGACGTTTTCACAGGCGAATCTTTAGGCAAGGTATTGATAATTAAAGGTAAAATTGAGGCAAAGGCAAAGAAATTCTTATACGACAGAAAGAATGGCTTGATAAAACTTGAAGGCGAAGTTGAGCTGATCGATCTTGAGAAAAACATTAAAATGTGGGCAGACAGTGTTCAAATAACCACGGTAGATGATAAAATGGTTGCAACAAATGCCAAAGTTGAACTAGTTGTGGAGGAGTGAACAAAAATGGTAGATATCAAATTAATAAGGGAGAATCCAGATTTTGTAAAGCAAGCCTTGAAAAGTAGAAATTATGACACAAAACCTGTGGATGAAATTCTTGAACTCGACAGGAAATATCGATCATTGACGACCGAACTCAACCAGCTTAGATCCCAAAGAAACAGCATTTCAAAACAGGTTGCCCAAGCCAAAGCCGCTGGAAGAGAAGACGAGATTATCAACCTTACGGCACTGGGAAAACAAGTTGGTGAGAGAATAGATGAGATAGAAAATCAGCAAAAAGAAATAGAAGTAAAGATTAAGAACATACTCTTGTACATTCCTAACATTCCAGACGCTTCTGTTCCTGTTGGAAAAGATGAGCTTTTCAATGTTGAAGTGCGAAAGTGGGGAGAACCAAGAAGATTTAGTTTTGAACCCCTTGCGCATTGGGATCTTGGTCCAAAACTCGGTTTGATGGATTTCGACAGAGCTGCTAAACTCAGTGGCTCGCGTTTCACAGTCATGTATTCAGCCTTAGCAAGGTTAGAAAGAGCATTGATAAATTTCATGCTAGATCTGCATACCAAAGAACATGGATATACAGAAGTCTGGGTTCCACATCTTGTGAACCGAAATACGCTTACCGTTACCGGGCAACTTCCGAAATTTGAAGAAGAAATGTACAGATGTGATGCTGACGATCTATTTCTGATACCAACCGCGGAGGTACCTTTGGTTGCCCTTAGATCCGACGAGATCCTGGAAGAGAAGGAACTTCCAATTTTGTATACAGCCTATACACCGTGTTATCGAAGAGAGGCAGGAAGCTATGGAAAAGATGTAAAAGGAATGATAAGACAGCACCAGTTTGACAAAGTGGAACTTGTTTGGCTTACGACCCCGGAAAGGTCCTTTGAAGACCTCGAAAAACTTGTTTCACATGCCGAAGAAGTTCTCAAAAGACTGGAATTACCATACAGAGTAATTCTTCTCTGCACGGGAGACATGGGTTTTGGAGCTGCCAAAACATACGATTTGGAAGTTTGGCTTCCAAGTTACAACGCTTACAAAGAGATATCTTCTTGTAGCAATGATACCGACTTTCAAGCAAGAAGAGGAAATATAAGATACAGAAGAAGAGATGGAAAACTTGCATTTGTTCATACGTTGAATGGTTCTGGTATCGCAGTTGGAAGAACTCTGGTTGCTATAATGGAAAATTATCAAAGAAGCGATGGAAAAATTGACGTTCCAAAAGCTCTTCAACCTTATGTTGGTTGTGAGGTGCTTGGTTGATTGCCTCATATCTTTTATGCAAAGAAAACAGGCGATTTTGTCGAACTGGACGAGAGAGAGACACATCATTTGAAAGTAGTACGTCATAGAGTTGGAGATATTATCAAGGTCACGGATGGAAAAGGTGTTCTCTATGTATGTGAACTGGTAGAAGTTGGGAAAGAAAAATCCATAGCCTCAATCAAGCAGTCTAATGTAATGGAAGCGCAACAAAAGGAAGCAATAACTTTGTGTGCTGCTTCGGAGAATTGGGACAGGCTTAGATGGCTAATTGAAAAATCAACAGAGGTTGGTATCGACCGAATAGTCATCTACAAAGCTAAAAGATCTAGATCATACGTTCAAAAAAAAGACAAAATTGAGTTAATAGTCCGTGAGGCGGCAAAACAATGCGAAAGAGTTCTCTTCCCAGAGGTCAAAGTCTGCGACGAACTTGATTTTAAGGATTTAAACGGCAGAACAGTGATTCTTCACAAAAGTGGAAGACCGGCAAATATACAAGATTTCCAAGCCCCAATTACGATTGTTGTAGGACCAGAGGGCGATTTTGAAGAGGACGAGCTTGAAAAATTTAGACAAAAAGCAGAGTTCTTGAGCCTGGGAAAAAAGATTCTGAGATTTGAAACAGCGGCTTTTTTAGCTCTTTGCTTATCTGGATTTATTAATAGCCGCATTTGAAAGGGGGCGCTTTATGAAAAAGGGTAAGAAAGTTCTTTCACACGTAAAATATGAAAAAGAGCTTGAAAGTGCCTACCGTGAAAGACTTTCCTTAATCAAAAAGCCGGAAGAAATTGGAAGGGTTTTTGTCGAGTTTGCGTTAATTTTGCTTGAAAAAATTGATCAAAGAATCGACAAATCTTTTTCTGATCAGATCTTCTTCGACCCGACAAACGAAAACGGTTACCGTCTGTCTGCATCGTTGACAAATCTTTTGTCTGAACATCTTGCAAATAGCGATTTACCAGCGATTTTGAAAAGGATGGCTTCAACAGCAGCTCATAGATACAGATCATTGACATCAGACAACGAAAGAACGAATTACTTTCGTTTGCAGGAGCGTCCGGATCAAAGATAGAGAAACCATTCAAAAATAGCGCAGGGGTTCGACCCTGCGTTTTTTCACTACTTATCTTCTCATTCTTCACAATATATGCCAGTAACAAGTGATCCAAAAATCATTGCGCAACCCATTACAATAAACATCAGTCTGAATGAAATTTCAGAGAGCAAGCCAGTTATCAAGGGGCCAAACAAACTCCCAAACATGCGAACAGATGTGAGCAAACCAAGAAATTCCGCTTTTCTGTTATGTGGGGAGTTTTCAGAAACAAAGTAAGTTGCGCCATTTATAAACGCACCAAATCCCATGCCAGATACCGCATATCCAAGAAAAACCATAATGTAATCACCAGGCCTTGCAAAAGCAAACAAAAATGCACCCAGACCAGATAAAAACATTCCCATCGTTGCAACAAACTTTGACGAAATTCTTCCAACAAGCCAACCAAAAAGTAAATGTGAAGGCACCTGCATAAAGGGGTTACTTGAAGCCAAAAGCAAAGTTTGGCTCTTGGTTAGTCCAACTATTTCGTTCAGATATATACCTATTACTGCAAAGGTTCCGCCTATACCAAGCTGTCTCAAAAACGAACCCAAATACATTGCCCAGAGATTCTTCTTTTTAAGAACTGTTTTTGAAGTTATTGCTGAGAAAATTCTTTGAAGGTTCGTTCTTGTTATTTCATATTTAACATGAGGAATGCTTGGAGTTAAAGCAATCATAAACAAAGAAACCAACGAAACTGCGTACAGAATTAGCATTACACTCGTAACGCTTGCTGAGTTCATAAGGGGAGATATGATTAATCTTCCTATGGCTAATCCAAGAGATCCGGATATGTTGGACAAAAGGATGATCACATTTGTTCTAAACAATGTGCTTTCTATGAGTATCGCTGTGACTATCGGATCATAAGCCGATGAAAGAAACGCGAAAATAATCGCTACCAGGAAGAATTCCCATGCTTCTTTGACGAAAGAATAAAAAAGAAAGACAACAGAGCTTGCTATCAGAGGCAGCATAAGTGTTTTTTTTCTTTCCCTCATCTCATCGCTCAGAGCTCCCCAGAATGGTGCAGCTATGCTTCCCACGCCACTTGTAATTGTTGACAGGAAGCTGATTGAAAAGATGTCAATTCCTAGTTCTCTCATTTTGAACTGTAAAAGCATATCATAGTTTCCTATGGTGAAATTTCTTATAAAAGTTGAACCCAAAAGTTTGAGACTATTCCCATTCGATAGTTGCTGGTGGTTTTGAGCTGACGTCGTAGACTACCCTCCCAATTCCTTTAACGCTATTCAGAATTCTTCTTGCAGCAAGATCAAGAACTTCGTGAGGAATCTTTGACCAGTCGGCGGTCATACCCTCCGAGCTATCAACAGCTCTCAGAGCAAGAACATAATCGTAAGCTCTTTTGTCCCCTCTTACACCAACGGACTTCACAGGCAAAAGTACACAAAAAGCTTGCCACACTTTTTCATACCATCCGGTTTCCTTAAGTGTCTCGATGAATAAGCTATCTGCTTCTTTCAAAATCTCAAGTTTTTCTTCCGTTACTTCTCCAATTATTCTAACGGCGAGTCCAGGGCCAGGAAAAGGATGGCGGTAAAGTATCTGCCTTGGAATTCCCAACATTTCTCCAACCAACCTAACTTCATCTTTGAAGAGGTTTCTAAGTGGTTCAACAATTTGCAAATTCATCCTTTCTGGAAGACCACCAACATTGTGATGACTTTTTATCGCAGCTGTTTTCTTTCCAGATTTTGCGCTCTCTATGACGTCCGAATAAATCGTCCCCTGAACCAGATGAGTTGCGCCATACTCTTCAGCTTGCTTCTCAAAAACTCTTATGAATTCCTCTCCAATTATTTTTCGCTTTCTTTCCGGATCTGATACACCACGCAATCTCTCCAAAAATCTCTTTCTAGCATCTATCTTTACCAAGTTGAGGCCAAGAAGTCCCTTGAAAACCTTTGGTACATCATTCTCTTCACCTTTTCTCAAAAGTCCATGATCGACAAAAATGCTCAATAAATTTTCACCAACAGCTTTATGAGTCAAAACACAGGCAACGGAAGAATCAACGCCTCCCGAAAGAGCCGCAATCACCTTTTTCTCAGCCAAAACTTCTCTAAGTTCTTCGATCTTTCTTCTCACAAAATCTTCCAGATTCCAATTCGGCGTAAGACCACAAATTTTTGCAAGAAAATTGTGCAGAATATCCCTTCCTTTGACAGTATGTCTGACCTCTGGATGAAATTGTAAAAGCCAGAACCTCTTTCCATCGGTCGCAGCGGCAATCATCTCGTCAGTTGACTTTGCCAAAACTTTGAAACCTTTTGGCAGAACTTTAACATGATCTCCGTGACTCATCCAAACCGTTGTCTGATCCTCTATACCTGAGAAAATTGGATCCTTCTCAAGGATTCTTATCACAGTTCTACCGTATTCAGCTTTCTGCCCTGGTTCAACCTTTCCATTCAACGAGTAAGCAACTAGTTGCATTCCATAGCATATTCCAAGAACTTTTCCATCGTACATTTCAAACCACTTTGGCAGCTTTGGAGCATCATTTTCGTAAACACTCGCTGGACCACCTGACAGTATAATTGCTTTCGCATCCTGTAGTTCAACTGGTTCATCGTATTGAACAACCTGGCTGTAATAACCAAGTTCCCTAACCAAGCGAGCTATTAATTGCGTATACTGAGAACCATAATCCACAACTAAGACTTTCATTTTTTCACCTTCAAACCAAGAATTTCACGCGCACGTTGTGGTGTAGCTATTTTTCTTCCAAGCTCCTTTGCAATTCTTACAACTTTTTCAACAAGTTCAGCATTCGATCTAGCAAGAACTCCTTTTTCAATATAAATATTATCTTCCAATCCAACTCTAACATTTCCACCCATAGCTATGGCCATCGCGGCCATTTGAAATTGATGCCTTCCGATCCCAGCAACTGTCCAAGTTGCATCTTTTGGAAGACTATCAACCATTGTAACTAAGTTCCTTGCGTTTGCCGCTATCCCGCCCGGTACTCCCATTACAAAATCAAAGTGTAGATGACTTTCAACCAAGCCCTTTTTAACCAACTGAATAGCGTTGTTAATATGACCAAGGTCAAAACACTCAAATTCGGGCATAATCCCCTTTTCTTTCATAGCTTTTGCAAAACTTTCTACCATTGGCATACTGTTCATAAAAACGTCATTTCCAAAGTTCACTGTTCCTGTAGTTAACGTTGCCATATCTGGATCCGCTTCCAAAGATTGCAATCTTTCTTCTGGTGTCATCCAAACTGCTCCACCCGTCGACACTTGGACGATAATATCTTCGCATTTTTCTCTTATCAAATTGACGACTTTTTTGAAAATTTCTGCATTTTGAGTTGGATTCCCATTCTCGTCTCTCACATGTAAATGAACAATTGAAGCACCAGCCATATAAGCATCATACGTTTGCTGCGCAATCTCTTCAGGAGTTATTGGTATATACGGCGTATCCTTTCGTGTCACTTCTGCTCCACACACCGCAACAGTTATTATAAGTTCATCCATCTTTCTTCACCTTCCTTTGCTTATCCTTAGGCACAACACAAACAGCAATTGCCCTAGCAACCAAAACCGGCGGATCCAATACATCGCAAGCTGATTCTTGACCAGGTATTCTTGCATTTGTTATAATTTTGTACACCTCAAACGTCATCTTTCTTGAAGTATTGCCGACTTCGGTTATCTGGCCGTGAATTTCCAGAAAATCTCCTGCGAAAACTGGTTTTAGAAATTCAACCGATTCATAAGCCCTCAATAAACCTTCATCACCATCATGTCTTATCAAAAGTTCAGTTGCAACATCACCCATCAATTGCAATAGCTTTGCTCCGTCAACAAGTCCACCGGCATAATGTGCGTCATGTTCGCTCATTCTTACTCTTAGAAAGGCTTTCATTGAAAATCCCCCTTTCGAAAACATTGAATAGCCACAAACCGAGTACCACCAAAATTCCTCCTAGTATGGTGTACAAATTTGGTGGGTTCTTCAAAAGAATAGTTTCTGAGACACTAGTTATGACTGGTATAAAATATATTGTATTGGTCGTGTAACGTGTTCCAACACGCTTCAAACCTATATTCCAAAACACATAAGCAATCCCAGAGCAGACTATTCCAAGGTAGAGAAGCCCAACCACGACTGGAAGCGAGAAAGAAATAGAAGATTTGTCTTCAAAAATCGAAAATGGTATCAAAGTTAATAGGCCCCAGATGTTTATCGCCAAAACACCTTCTAATGAATCAGCGTTCGGCATTTTTTCAACATGGTAGGTGTAAAAAACCCACGAAAAAGCCGCTCCAAGAAGCATTAGATCGCCAATCGGACTTACCTTTAAAACGAATCTCCCATTCATTATAACAATGGCAACACCAAGGAATGCGAGAAGTGATGAAAAATATTGCGCGATAGTTGTCCTTTTTCTTTGAATAAAATGCGTAAAAAGTGTGTAAAATATTGGAGCGCTTGAGACAATTAACGAAGCGTTGGTTGGATACGAATACACCAAACCTGTATTTTCAAAGAAAAAATACATTGTAACTCCCCAAAAACCCGCAAAAAAAGTATGCCAGTTGAGAAGTTTGGGAAATTTTTTCGTAAACAAATAAAGCGCAACGCAGGCTATGGCGAATCTAATCAAAGCCGCTGTAGATGGTGGTATCGATAATACTACAACTCTAGTTGCAACAAAAGAAATTCCCCAGAAAAAGACAACTGCCCAGACTAAACCTTTGAACAAGGTAGCACCTCCAACAAAAATTTTGACACAAAACTATGATATCTCCAAGAAATTGTATAATCAAACAGAAGTTTTAGCAAAGTACGTTGGGGGGATAGTCTTGGAAAAAAAACAAATTAAGGCAAATTCAGTTGAAGCATTGCTTAATCAGCTTGCTAAAGATTATGGCTCAGACTGGTATCAAAAGGTGAAAATTACATTCATCAAAGATAGTCCCTTTGAAGTAATAGTTGAAGTATCCGAAATAGGTTCAGAGGGTTTCGAGCAACAGACTAAGGAATCAATCCACAAAGACAAACCAAATATCGCAATTCCAGTGCTTCCAGACATTTCAGAAATCGAGAGAAAACATTCTGAACCAAGGGTCATGGTCTGGATATCTGAAGATAAAATGATTGCCAGCATTTCTGTAATTCCTGGTTTAAGAAGGATCGTACCAACCGTTGATGAAGTCGTTGAAGCACTTAACAACGCTGGTGTGAAATATGGAATAAATCGAGAAAGAATTGAACAAATAATAAGAGAACAAAGATTTTTCACTTCCATACCGGTTGCTTCAGGGAAACCTCCTAAGTCAGCAAAGGACGCACAGATTCAATTTCTCTTCCCATTGAGTGGATATGTCTCAGCAAAACCCGATGAATCGGAAAGAATAGATCCAGCCTCGCTCTACAAAATTTTCACATGTGAAAAAGATCAGCTTCTTGCTTTGAAAGTGCCATCTGTTGAAGGCGAGGATGGTTTTACAGTTACCGGAGAAACAATAAAAGTCGAAAAAGCTAAGGATATCAACTTGAAAAATTACCTAGGAGAAAACGTTTACCTTTCCGAGGATGGAAATAAGATCTTTGCATCATGTGCTGGTCAACCTTTTTTCAAAAATTCCATGGTTCATGTGAAACAAGTGTTCGTTGTCGAGGGAGATCTTAACTACACCGTAGGAAATATAAACTTCAACGGTACAGTGATTATACGAGGCAACGCCGAAGGCCCATTCAAAATATCCGCAAAGGGCGATGTTGTAATCGAAGGAATCTTGGGAGAAGTTCAAGTGTCTTCTGAAGGCTCATTGATGGTCAAGGGTGGGATCTTTGGAAGATCAAAGGGGATTGTAAAAGTGAGGAGGGATCTTTTCGCCAAATTTGTAAATGAAGCTCGCATTTTTTGTGAAGGAAAAGTTCTTATTGAGGATTACATAATGAATTCAATTTTGGTTTGTAATAGTGACGTGTTTGTAGGAGGCAGAGGAATAATAGTGGGGGGAATTGTAAAGGCAAGAGGTAACATAACTGCTAAAGAACTTGGGACGAAAACTGGAATCAAAACTTTGGTAAGTTGTGGAATAAATTACGAGATTGAAGAAAAATACGAACAGTGCGAGCTTACTGTTTCCCAAATTGTGAAGGAGATTACGAAAATTTCTGAAAATGAGCAAAGGATCAAAGGAAAGCTTCTTCAAACAAGAGATTTGAAACAAAGGGAGATGCTGAGAAACTCTTTGTTTGATCTAGAACGACAAAGGCAGGCTTTATTGAAACAACTTTTCAGGTTGAAGCAAGCTATGGAGATCATTTTGAGGATCAGAAGATTTGAAAATATTTCTACCACGTCCAGAATAATTCTAAGAGGGGTTTGCCATCCAAACGTTAAGATTACCATTGGATATGAAACTTTTCATGTTAAAGAGCAAATGACTGCAAAAGAGTTTTACATAGACAAGGATACTGGAAAAATTACCTGGCAGTGATCATGAACTCGAAGTTTCATTTAGAATTTCTAGCATTATTCTTACAACCTGTGGATCGAATTGACTACCAGAACACCTAAGAAGTTCTTGCTTGGCTTCTTCTAACGTAAAGGCTTTTCTATAAGGTCTATCTGTTGTCATCGCGTCGAAACTATCAGCAACACATATAATTCGAGAAAGAATAGGAATTGTTTCGCCACTCAAACCATCGGGATAACCTTTTCCATCAAACCTTTCATGATGATGCCTTACTATAGCAGCAATTTCTGGCAGATCTGCAGCTATCAGCCATTCATACCCTTTTATACTGTGAAGCTTCACCAATTGATATTCTTCGGGAGTCAAAATACCATTCTTGTTCAAAACATGCTGTGGCACATAAATTTTGCCGATATCATGCACCAGGGCGGCCCAGTAGATTCTCTTAATATCTTCATTCGCCAGGCCCATTCTTTCGGCTATCATTGAGGAATAACGGGCAACATTCTCAGAATGTCCCTTGGTGTAATAGTCATAACTTTCTAGTGCTTTCACAGCAAAAAGAATCAGTCTTTTGTGAAAGATTCCTTCTTCTTTCACATAGTTTCTAAAGGCTGAAAGATGCGCAACCAGCTCACCTAATCTTTCTATCACCTTCTTTACGAAATTGCTTATATGAGGAACTAAGATAAAAAGATAACCAAAATCTTCCTTGCCATTTGACAAATTTGCATATATAAACTCGTTCTCTGTGAATGTGTTTAAATCAAAATGATTCCTCAGCAGACTAACCAAATCTTGTTCATCGTAGATCTCGGCAAAACGAGTGTCGGTATCTAAATAGCTGCATTTGGAATCCTCGCCCTTTAGGTTTGCGCACAAAATTATTGGTGGGCCCTTTAATAACATTCCAACAAGCTTTGCATCGCTTACCAGAGATCGAACCACAGTTAATACTCTATGGGCAAACTCTTTTTCACTGGAAGTTCTTGCGAGCAAATCTGAGAAAATTTTGAGCATGTCAAAAATCGAGTTTTGCAAAAGCGCATTTTCGACATTAATCGACTCTAGTTCTTCATTTTTACGTGCTAATTCTTCGTTCAAAGCATTCAATTCTTGATTCTGAGCATTCAGTTCCTGGTTCATTGCTTCCAGTTCTTCATTGTTAGCCGTAAGTTGTTCGTTCATTGCTCTAACCTCTTCGTGAGCCGCTTTCAGTTCTTCATTAGCTTTCACAAGCTGAAGCGTTCGTTGGTTAAGAAGCTTCTTTAGATAATAATTAAATAAGGACAAGATAACCAAAAATAATAAAACGCCAATCGCAGAAATTAAGCCAACCCAAAGAATCCACGGTGGAATGCGAAATGCCATGGGTATGAAAAGTGATGTTATTTTCTCTAGTTCCGACTTATCAATTTCCTTCAAAGTTTTGTTCACCAAATCAGCTAAGTTCTTGTTTGCAATGTAAAACGCGAAGTGAAGATCTTTGGTCTGCAGCGAAATGGATTCAAAACGGTAAAATAAATCGTATTTGATAAGGTAGTACCTCGCCGTGTAATCTTCCATAACAAAAACATTAATTTCGTTGTTTCGAACTGCCTTTATCAAAGTTTCAAAATCATCATAGTAAACGACATGTGCCTTTGGATAAGAACTTTGGAGTATCCCAACGGAAGCATCCCCTCGAACAGCTCCTACAACGTATGCAGAAATGTCATTTTTGTTTTTCAATCCTGTATCTTGCCTATAATAAAGATTCACTGTGACGGAGAAGATTGGATCAGAGAATAAAAGATACTTTTGTCGTTCACTGGTTTTGAATATGAGATTGATCATATCTGCTTCGCCTTTTTCAACTTTTTCCAACGCAACGTAAAATGGTAGAACTTCGATTTTAAACTCAAGACCCGTCTTTTTCATAAGCAGTTTTATTACCTCAACACTAATACCGACAGGTTCTCCTTGTTCATCCAACCATATAAAAGGTGGGTAAAAATCGCCAGTGACAACTTTCACGGTTTTTTTAAGACCAGGAATAAATTCCGCACTGGATGCAAAATTAATAGAGCATAGTAATAACGAGAGCAATAAAATCGTAAATTGTTTCAAACTCATTCTATATTTTGGACTCAGAGGGTGTCCCCCCAAGATAGTTTGATTTTTTTAACTCGTTCTAATTATACTACAACGTAATGTTGATATAATGATTAAGATAAAAATGGAGGTGTTGTTGATGAGATTTAGCCAACTTTATGCGCCTACTTTGAAAGAAGCTCCAAGTGATGCGGAGGTTATAAGCCATGCTTTGCTTTACAGAGCGGGGTTTATAAGAAAAGCCTCGGCTGGAATTTATAATTTTCTGCCATTGGGTAAGAGGACTCTATCAAAGATCGAGAAAATTGTCAGGGAAGAAATGGACAAAATTGGAGCGCAAGAGGTTTCGATGCCTATCATTCAACCGGCAGAGCTTTGGCAGATAACAGGAAGATGGGATGACTACGGTCCAGAAATGATGAAACTCAAAGACAGACATAGTAGAGATTTCACACTTGGCCCTACCCACGAAGAAATGGTTACATTCCTGATAAAGGACGAACTTCGTTCTTACAAACAGTTACCAGTTTTTCTATACCAAATAGGTTTGAAATACAGAGATGAAATTCGCCCAAGATTTGGTTTGCTTCGTGCGAGAGAATTCATAATGAAGGATGGATACAGTTTTCATAGCAATAACGAATCTTTGAACGAGACATACGAAGCTTGCAGACAAGCATACAGTAAGATTGTTGAAAGGATTGGTTTGAAATATACAATCGTTGAAGCTGCCTCTGGAGCTATTGGTGGGAATGAATCTCACGAATTCGTCAGTTTCGCACCAGTGGGTGAAACAAATCTTTTGAAATGTGAAAAGTGTGGTTATTCTTCGAACGATGAGCAAGCTCCATATAAGGGGGAATATGAGAAATACAGCGAGGGTGAGAAACCTCTTTCACTTGTTCACACACCCGCTGTTCGCACAGTTGAACAAGTTGCAGATTTCCTTGGAGTAAAGCCATCAAGGATTGTCAAATCGCTGTTGTTCGTTGGAAGAAATGGGTTCGTGATGGCTTTGATTCAAGGAGATAAAGAATTAAATGTCGAAAAGCTTAAGGTTCATATGCAAGATCAGTCTCTAAGGCTTGCAGAACCAGAGGAAGTACTGGAAGCTTTCAAAGTACCGATAGGATTCATTGGCCCAGTAGGATTGAACAACGTAACAATTGTGGCGGATCACGGTGTGAAGTACATGAAAAATGTCGTTGTAGGAGGAATGAAAACTGATTATCACTATACGAATGTAAATCTTGGACGGGACTTTTCTGTACAGTCTTTCTTCGACTTGAGAGTTGTAGAACCAGGTGATCCATGTCCAGTGTGTGGTAGTCAACTTACTGGCTCAAAGGGAATTGAACTTGGTCATGTTTTCAAGCTTGGTACAAAGTATTCAAAAGCAATGAATGCTCTGTACATGGACGAAAAGGGTGAACTAAAACCTTTTATAATGGGTTGCTACGGTTGGGGAGTTTCAAGGACAATGGCTGCCGTAGTTGAACAGCTAAACGATGAAGATGGAATAATTTGGCCACAGTCAATAGCGCCATATGAAGTTGTAATCACAGTTGTCTCAAGCGTTGATAACCAACAAAAGAATTTTGCTGAGAAGCTTTATAAAACATTTAGTGGAACATTTGATGTCATCCTTGATGATCGAGATATTTCACCAGGTATGAAGTTCAAAGATGCTGATTTGATAGGGTTCCCACTGAAAATCACTGTGGGCAAAAGTCTTGCCCAAGGTTATGTGGAATTGAAACTACGGAACTTGAAGAAACAAGAAAAAGTTCTGGCAGATCCAGAAAAAGTGTTGCAGACTGCAACCAAAATGTTAGAGGAATACGATCCGCACAAGAAGGTGTGAACATGGGATTTTTTGAAGGACTAAAAGCGAGATTAGAGAAAACAAGAAAGAACCTTTTTGAAAGTTTGGGTAAGCTTCTTAAGGGAACAAAAGTTGACAAAGAATTACTTGAACAGCTGGAAGAAAAGCTGATAACAGCTGACATTGGTTACGAAACAACCCAGGAAATTCTTGAGAAACTTCAAGAAAGACAGAATCGCGATGCTCTTGAAGCTCTTAAAGAAGTTCTTATCGAAATCTTATCCGGTGAGAATAGTTTGCACACTCCTACAGATAAACCCTTTGTAATAACCGTAGTTGGAGTTAATGGAACTGGTAAAACGACAACTGTAGCAAAACTTGGAGCCTATTTTCAAAACCTTGGCAAGTCAGTAGTGCTCGCAGCCGCGGATACGTTCAGAGCAGCTGCGATAGAACAATTGCATGAATGGGGGAAAAGAATAAACTGCACAGTCATTTCACACGGCGAAGGTGCCGACTCAGCAGCTGTTGCCTTTGACGCAGTAAACCATGCAAAATCGAGAAACAAGGATGTAGTTATAATCGATACGGCTGGTCGATTACATACAAAGAAGAACTTAATGGAAGAGCTGAAGAAGATTCACAGGGTAATTCAAAGAATTGTTGAGAGTTCTCCGCACGAAGTGCTGCTTGTTGTAGATGCAACAACGGGCCAAAACGGGCTTGTTCAGGCGAAAGTTTTCAAGGAAATGGTCAACATTACCGGGATAGTCCTAACTAAACTAGATGGCACAGCCAAAGGTGGTATTGCACTATCAATCAAAAAGGAACTCGGTATTCCAATAAAGTTTATTGGAGTAGGAGAAGGTGTTGAAGACCTTAAGCCTTTCAATCCAAAGGAATTTGTTGAAGCCTTGCTGGACTAACCTAACCAACTAAAAATTCAGAGAAAATTAATCCAATTGGCACGGACAAGGATAAACTATGAATGGTATAATCTCAAACAGTAAAAGATTTGGAGGGGTTTTTATTGCCCACATTTTGGAAAAAGTCGTTAACATGTCCAATGTGTACGGCAGAATTTCAAGCAGTACGAGTTTTCACGGATGCGGTAAAGATAAAAGATCGTGACAGTGATCTAAAACCAACTTATGAAGGAGTAAATTACAGTTTGTTTCAACCAATAACATGTCCGGTGTGTTTCTATTCAACTTTCGAAGACGATTTTTCTAAGGCTCCAAAGCCACAAGAAGCTGAGAAAATAAGAAAATTCTTAGCAAAGATAAGAGAAAGTGTGAAAATAGACCTGAGTGAAAACAGAACCTTGAAAGATGCTGCATCAATTTATGCGATAACAGCTGCTATTTATACAATACTTGGTAAACCGCTGAAAATCGCAGAAGCATACCTGAAACTAGCCTGGATTTATCGTGATATCGCAAACGATGATGAGGAAAGAAAAGCCTTGCAAAATGCTTTGAGATTTTTCTTAGAAAGTTATACAAAAGAATCTTTATCCGAAGAACAACAAGTTATGGTTTTATTCTACCTTGGTGAAATAAACAGACGACTGGCAAACAAAAAAGAAGCCGTTAAATGGTTTTCTAAACTTCTGCAGTCTTATGGTAATTCAAGTTCGCCATACGTCAAATTAGCGAGAATGCAGTGGCAGGAGGCCGCTACAGAAAGGTGAGACCAAAACGATTACTTTTCCTAGTCTTGCCGGTTGTTTTAATCTTAAGTTCCTGCATGCAGCCTGACACAAGCTTGCTTGAGAAGGTTAATCGAAGACTTGATGACCTTGAATACAGATTGATGCAGATTGAAAAAAACCAAAATAGTACCAGACAGGATATTCAAAAGCTTCAAGAAGAGGTCGCACGAATAAATAACGAAGTTGCAACTGCTAAAAGAATGATAGAAACTCAAAGGGAACTTCCAACTGTTTCGCGGGATGATATTGACAGAATCTTGGCACGCCTGAATTCACTAGAAATGAAATACAACCAACTTTCAGTTGCTCTAAACATATCAGACATTAGGGAACTCATATATAAGCTTGGAGATCTCGAGGTTTCTCAGAAACAACAGCAACTTAATTATGAAAAGTTTGTGCGCGACACACAGGCACTTCTTGAACAAGTCAACGCACGTGAAATAGCTCAAAGACTTGACAGCTTGACTAATTCAGTTGCATCAATTAGAAACCAGATAGACCAAGCTTTGGAGCTTGAGACAAGACTCAGGACTCTGGAAGCGTCAGTAGAAACTCTGATTATAAAAGCTGATGGTTCGCCTGCAAATCTATCAAAAGTTGAAAACGAAATCGGACAGTTAAGATCAAGTGTGAAGGATTTAGAAAGCGTCATTCGCAAAGAAATGGACAAAAGATTTTTCGAATTACAACAGCGACTTTCCTCAGGTGGTACAAGTGCAGACCTTCAAAATTACATAGCGAATACAACTGCTCTTGTCAGACAACTAACAAACGAACTTGAGTATTTGAGAGGATTAGTTAAGGAATACGACAGGGACAAATTTCTTAGACTCGATCAAGGTTACATAAGTTATGTTGTCAAAACCGGTGACACACTGTCAGCAATTGCAAATGCTTATGGTTTAAAGGGCGAGAAAATTAAACAGCTTATGGAGATAAACCAGATTCAGGATGCAAATCGCTTGCTTGTGGGGCAGAGAATAAAAATCCCCATTGATGATCCATCTTCATTGTTCAAATATCCGTTGGACATTCAAATAAACCCAAATGATATCCTTTCCACGTATGGCCAACCGTATGGTGGTGGCATTAAAACCGGTGTCGAGATTTACGTTGCAACTCCAACCAAAGTTAAAGCCATTCTGCCTGGGAAAGTCGTGAGTATTCTGAAAGATGAGGGATATTGGGTTCGTGTTGATCATGGAAATGGTATCTTGGCTGTTTATGGAAATCTTTCAACTATAGATGTTTCCCAAGGTCAATGGCTAGGTATCGGACAGTCCATAGGTATGGTGAACCGAATCCTTCATTTTGAAATTTGGATAGACGGCGAACCAAGAGACCCACTTAGAATAATTCTCAAGTATCTTGGGCAATTTGAAGCAACCTATTATACAGAATGGGAAGATGGAAAACTTCCAGAGCATCCAACTTTCAGGATTACGACGGCAGGTACAGTGCCAAAAAGCTGGTGGACATTGGCTGCTGATCCAAATCTTTTGCCGCTTGGTACTATTGTTTACATACCACAATTTTCCGATAAACCAAACAATGGGTTTTTCGTTGTCGAAGATACCGGATTGGCCATTAAAGGAAGAATTGTGGACATTTATTTGAGTGATCTTGCACAGGCTCGCACAAATATGCGGTCTCTAGTCGATGTATACATTGTTTCCAATCGTTGACAGAATGGAGGTGCTAAATTGTGGGTATAACAATCAAGAGTGAGTATGCCATGAGGATAATGATGCATCTTGCAGGCTGTGGCCAAAACAATCCTGTTTCACTGACAAGCATTTTGAAGGAAGCAAAAGTTCCGAAGGAATTTGCGGAGAAAATTGTATCTGATTTGAGAAAAGCAAAACTTATAGCTTCGGCACGAGGAAGAAAGGGAGGATATCAGTTAACTAAACCACCGAGTCAAATGACTGTTTTTGAGATCATGGAAGCTGTTGATGAACCACGCAAAATAATCAAATGTAATTTTAACGAAGAATGCTGTAGTGATCCGGAAAGCTGTGCGATCAAGAATATTGTTTGGCAAAATCTTTGGAATAGCATCGTTTCGACACTTAAATCAATAAGCCTTCAGGAACTTGTGAATTATTGCCATCAAGGGGTGGAAAAATGAGAAACATAGTTGAAAACATCACCGAAGATTTCTTTGAAATGCTCAGATATGATAAAAACGACTGGCTTAACTACTGGAAAAGTTATAGAAATAAATATGAACCTTTAATTGAAAACTACGAGAAACTCTTTAATATTGACGAAGAAATTTTGAAGAAAACCTTATTATCTCTTGAACGCCGCTTTCTGGACCGATTTATGCAAAAATGGCACACTGTTCAACGCGAAAATAAGCTTCTCTCTTCACATTTAGTTTCACACAAATCAGATTTGTTCCAGCTTGAAAACGAAGATTTCACGATTTTACTTGCTGGACTTTTGGGGATAAGCGATTGGGCTGTTGTGAATGGAAAGAGAGAATCAGTTATAATGATAGACATTCTTTCACTTGAAAAAAAGGGAATTTTAGACCAGCTGCCACATGTTGCTTACCAGGCTGCTCTGGGATTTAGACGTGGAGAGAAATTTGGGAACTTGATCGGTAAAAAGGAAGCTTTTGATAAACTGTTGCCTTTAGTTACCCAAGTAATTGAAGAAAATTCGCTACATAAAGCTATGGAAAAGATTTGTGAAATCCTTTATGAAAACATATCTTACTACAACTGGGTTGGATTCTACCTTGTTGATGAAAGACAAACAAATGAACTCGTTCTAGGTCCTTTTAAGGGTGAACCAACTGAACATGTAAGGATTCCTTTTGGAAAAGGTATTTGTGGTCAAGCGGCTGCAACTGGAATGACCTTTGTAGTTCAAGACGTGTCAAAGGAGACCAACTATCTTTCTTGCAGCCCAAAAGTCAAGTCGGAGATCGTTGTTCCAATCAGAAAGGATGAAAGAATCCTTGGTGAACTTGATATCGACAGCCATCTTCTTAGACCGTTCGATGAGGCAGATGAAATGTTCTTAAATAAAATTTGCGAAAAACTTTCCAAAAAGGTGGAGGAGTGATTGGTGTGGAGATAACAGATGTAGTTCGCAAAAGTGCGCGGAGTTTCGAAACACCGTTTTTGATAATGGATCTGAATATTGTCGAAGAGAATTACAGAAGGCTTCAAAACGCCATCCCGGGTTGTAAGATTTTCTATGCCGTCAAAGCGAACAGCCATCCGAGGATCATTGAGAGACTCAGAGATTTAGGAAGCAATTTTGATGTCGCTTCCATAGGTGAAATTAAAAAGCTTCTAGGCCTTGGAATAACACCAAATAGAATGATCTTCGCCAACCCCATGAAAAAAGAGAAAGACATAGTTGAAGCTTACAAAATTGGTATAAACCTTTTCGTTGGAGACTCACCAATGGAACTTGAGAAAATTGCTACTAACGCACCAGGTTCGCAGATCATTGTTCGTGTTGCAGTGGAAAATAAGCATAGCGATTGGCCTTTATCAAGAAAATTCGGAGCAGATCTTTTAGTGGCTGTTGATTTACTTGGATACGCCCAGAAGTTGAATCTCAAGCCCGTTGGTGTCAGTTTTCATGTTGGTTCTCAAAATTACGATCCACACAGCTGGTCAAACGCTATTGAAAGCGTTGCGAAAGTCTTTTATTGGGCAGAGAGAAATTTCAACATTAAGCTCCACGTCCTGGATGTTGGTGGAGGAATACCTGTAAAGCACCTGAAACCAATTCCAACAGTTGAAGAAATCGGAGCAACAATTATGCAGTCTGTAAACGAATATCTTCCTCACGTTAAAGATTTAACCATCTTTGCTGAACCTGGTAGATCAATGGTTGGAAACGCTGGCATATTGGTCAGCAAAGTTATCTTAAGATGCCAAAGAGGAAGCGAAGAATGGATTTACCTAGATACCGGAGTATTCCATGGACTTATGGAAACCATTGAAAATTTCAGATATGAACTCGTTGTTGAAGGAAAAGAAAATGAAAAGAAGATACCCTTTGTCCTTGCTGGTCCAACGTGCGATAGTGTAGACAAAATATACGATGATGCAATGCTTCCGTACAATATTACCCTTGACGATATTGTATATTTCATTAATTCCGGTGCTTATACCGTTGAGTACGGTACTAACTTCAACGGAATACCTTCGCCAAAAGTATATTTCGTTCAGGATTTAGAGTAAATCGTATCCTCAGCCTTGGACAATCTGGATGTACACCATTCTCGATCTTGGGCCATCAAATTCACAAAGAAAGATTTTTTGCCAGGTTCCAAGGCTGAGTTTTCCGTTTGAAACAGGTAAAGAAACTGAATTTCCCACCAAAGAAGCCTTTATGTGAGCGTCGGAATTACCTTCGGAATGTCTGTATTTGTCGCGCATAGGTACTAATTGAGCCAATTTCTCAAGTATATCAACTTTAACAGAATCATCATAACCCTCATTGATCGTGATTCCAGCAGTTGTATGTGGAATAAAAACAAGGCAGATGCCTTCTTTAACACCGGATTGATCAACTACTCTTTGTATAGGTTCAGTTATATCGACAAATTGTTCTCGTTCAGAAGTCCTAACACTCAACATTTTCACAGCTTGTTCCCTCTTTATTCGAACATAACATTGGTTATTATCACAATATAACCGTTATGTTCTTCGAAATCGACCTTAACTTTTTGTGGATCAACTTTAAAAGTATCGCTCACCCAATCGACAATTCTTTGCCTGATCTTTTCAGAATTTTCTTCAAACTCACTCTTTGGTATAACCTCAGTCACAGCAACTGGTCTACGGCGTTCCAAGATCGTCTCCAATCTTTTATAAGCCGTTTCTCTACTTTTCTCCCTCTTTTTTCTTTTGAACAATCCAAAGAACCACATCGTCTCTCATCCCCTTTTCCTTCCGAAGAGGTTCTTGAAGAAGGATAAAAGACCCTTTCCAGACATCTGAGCTATATCTTCTTCCACAGGAATATCTTCTCCCTTTATCCTCTTTGCGATGTTTTCGAAAACCTTTGATATACCAAAGTCCCCATTTAAAACCACGGGAAGACCTTTGTTTGTTGCTATAATGACCTCTTCGGAATCCGGGACAACACCAATAATCTCAAGTGCAAGCGTAGATTGTACGTCGTCCTGTGTTAACATTTCGCCAGCTTTAACCATTTTTATTTTGAATCGGTTCAAAATAACCTTCATTGATTTTTCAGTGAAACCAAAATTTTCCAGTAATCCCACCACTCTGTCGGCATCTGAAAGCGCTGGAAGTTCAGGTGTAGTTACAATCAAAGCTAACTCAGCTGGTGCTACCGCGTTTCTAAATCCTCTTTCTATACCTGCAGGAGAATCAATAATGATGTAATCGAAATTGGGATACAAAGCTTTCACAATTGCTTTCATATCCTCTGGGGAAACCATTTCCTTTGTTGCAACTTGAGATGCAGCAAGCAAATAGAGATTTCTGAGTTGTTTATGTCGAACCAATGCCTCGTGAGGATTTACCTTCCCATTAACAACATCAAGCAGAGTATAAACGACTCGATTCTCAAGACCAAGTACTACATCAAGATTTTTCAATCCGATGTCGGCATCGATAAGGCATACCTTTTCACCAAACTTAGCAAGCGTACAACCAAGGTTTGCTACTACTGTTGTTTTCCCCACACCACCTTTCCCGGACGTTACAACAAAAACCCTTGCCACATTACCACCACCTTTGTTTCGGAAGATCCTTTTTGAATAAATTCTACCACACACATTATCGCTATTTTCACAGTTTACCACCACAAGATATTGTGGTGGTAAATAACTTCGTCAACATATTGATAAGGTGGTAGAAAACTTTCGAAGCGCTCATAAATAAAGCATTTTTGGTGGTAGAAATCTCTAAAGATACGATTTAGAAAGAATTTTCTTTGCTCAAATATATGTTAGACAAATTCAATAGATAGATGATTTTGCTCTATTTAAGAGTCAAAGAAGTTTTCTACCACCAATTTTTGCTTTTCTGAAGCATGTTTTAGAAGTTATCTACCACTTATCTACCAGTTTTCTACCACCTTTTCTACCACCCCTTTTACAGTCGTTTCCTCACACTGCAAGCTAATTTTGAAATACTATACTTGAGTTTTCTACCACCCTATATATTTTCAACTACTAAGTAAAAGATTGGAGTAAAATATCATTTAGTAGAAAGGGGGATTATGATGAGAAAACTTTTCTTATTTGTCATTCTAACAGCTGTTCCTATGATCCTCAGTGCTACAAATTCTGTTGAATTGGAAAACATGTTAGTTCACTACCGCTCCTTAAGACTTGAAGAAGAAATGCTTCAACTCATAGATGTTCTTGAAGATGTTCTTGAAAAAACACCTCAAGATGGCTACATTTTGGCTATGTTGTGTGAAGCGTTAACAGAATATGAGATATGGGCAAAAATACCAGAAAGTGAGAAAGTAAAGTTTTACGAAAAAGCTGTGGTAACTGGGAAGAAAGCAGCCGAAATGTTACCAAGTAGCTCTTACGCCAACTTTGTTGCAGGAGCTGCAATAGGAAGGTTAGCACAATTTAAAGGAATAATTCAAAGTCTTTTTATGCTTGGTGACTTTGACAAGTACATTCAAAAAGCAATAGAACTTGATCCGAAGAATTACAGGGCTTTAATCGCAATGGGAATGAGATACAGAGATACGCCTTGGCCTTTTAGGGATTTAAAGAAATCAGAAGAATATTTTTTGAAAGCAATAGAAGCTGAACCTGGTTACATAAACAGTTACTATGAATTAGCACTATTGTATGAGGAAATGGCAAAAGCATCAAGAAGCAAAGAAGAAAAGGATAACTACCTTACAAAAGCAAAGGAGCTGTACGAGAGAATACTTGAAATGGAACCTCATCCACAATGGATAAAGCAAGGACTTGAAACGAAGGAGATAGTTGCCAAAAAAATAGGGAAATGATCCAAATAGAGGAGGCGATTAAATGCTAGCGAAGTACTGGATGAATCCGGATTTTCCATACGTGAAACTGGGAACAACGGTTCAGGAAGCTCTTTCAGTTATGAGAAAAAGTAGAACACCCTATTGTGTACTTGTAGACGAGAGCATGGTCTTCCAAGGTTTTATTTACCGAAATAACCTGGCGGAGGTTCAAATGGAAGCCTCTGTTGATGATTATGTCACTTTTCCCGATTACTACGTCTATGAAGACAGTTATATTGAAGAAGTAGCTTTGACATTTCGCGAGTCACAGGAAACTTGTTTAGCTGTTGTAGATAAGAATCTTGTTATGAAAGGTGTGTTAACTCTGGCAGAGATTCTTGATGCATTTGTTGCAATGACTGCTATGGATGAACCTGGCACACGAATCCTTCTCAAATTAGAAGATAAACCTGGCGAACTAAAAAAGGTTTTCGATGTTTTGGCACTCAACAAGATGAACGTTTTAGCTGTTAATACTGTAAGGGGAAATGGATATAGAAAAGTGTCGATAAAAGTTGATACTCCAAACCCAAAGGATGTCGAGAAAGTACTACAAACCTTTGGAGTTAATTTTGACTTGCTGGCAAAGGAGGAGGGATTCTGAGTAAATTTTTATTAGCAGCTGTACAAGGTGCAACTGAGTTCTTGCCAGTCTCTAGCTCAGGGCATATTGCTTTGCTTGGACACTTAATAAATATCGAAACAAATCTTTCCCTGGTAGCTTTGCTTCATTTCGGAACGTTGTTTTCTGTTCTAATTTTCACTTTAAAGGCAGTTTTGAGAATTTTTAAGAATCCAAAGCTGATTCTTATGCTAGCTTTATCAACAATACCCGCTGGTCTGGTGGGAATTTTCTTTGACGAAATAGTCGAGCAAGCTTTTCAAACGACCAAATACTTACCTATATTCTTTTGTATAACCTCCGTATTACTACTTGTAGCAAGCAAGATCGATGGCAATAAATCCATAGAACAAATGACTCTTACCGACTCATTGGTGATAGGTTTTTTTCAAGCTGCAGCGATTTTGCCAGGCATATCAAGGAGTGGTGCAACAATTGCAGCAGCGTTGATTCTTGGTTTTGATAAAAAGGACGCGCTGGAATATTCTTTTTTACTTTCAATACCCATTATAGCTGGTGCAGGATTGATGAAAATTAATGGTTTAAGTCTACATGGATTTCACCTCTTCTTAGTAGCGTTCATCGTAGGTACTTTATCGTTGTTTGTGCTCAGAAAACTGGTTTTAACTAAGAAATTGAATATTTTCGCGTTTTATTGCTTGGCAATTGCAATCTTGACTTATTTTGTGAGGTGATTTTCTTGTGAAGCTTGAAGTTTTGATTCCAGGTGGTACTATAAGAGTCAGTCCATATGTATTCGCGCCCTATTCAACCACATGCTTACTCTATGATAATGAGAGAATTGTACTAATAGATCCAGGGGGCTTTCCAGCATTTGAAGCTTTAGAAAAGGCGTTAATTCAAAGGAATCTCAAAACAGATGATGTTTCTGACATTCTTATTACGCATGTACATATGGATCATATATTCAATAGCCTGTTCTTTGACAACGCAGCAGTTTACGTACATGAAAAAGCTTTGACGAGAAATTATGCCAGTTTTGGGCCATTGTCGGGCAGATTGTATCCTACAGTGGTTTCATCGTGGAAGAAAATTCACACACTTAAAGGTGGCGAAGAACTTTTTGGTTGTGTGAAAGTACATTTCACACCATATCATTCCTCGGATCACATATCATTCTTAATCGAAACTGAAAACATGGGAAGAGTTCTTGTGAGTGGTGATGTATGCTTAACACAAATTGACTATTACGAAATGATAAAGGGCTATAGAGATGATGATGCCGCAAAATTCATAAAGGAAATGTCAAATATTTGTGATTGGATTGTCTTTCCCCACGCAGAACCACTTAAGGTTAATGGAAAGGAGAAGCTGAAAAGATGATTGAAGAATTCGTTAATTATAGGGAAAAGCTTAACCAAATCATAAACGAAAAAGGTAATCTTCATACAAAAAGATTCATGAACTTAGATTCACAAGTATACACAGATGGAGCTCTAAGCACAAAAACCAAGGAAATGCTAGGCTTAGTTGCCTCAATGGTTTTGAGGTGTAACGACTGCATTCTCTATCACTTGATAAGGCTTGTTCAACTTGGTACAAAAGATGAGGAATTTTTTGAAATCTTCAACGTGGCGCTCATTGTTGGTGGATCAATAGTCATTCCACACCTTCGAAAAGCTGTTGAAGCCCTCGAAGAATTGAGGGAGATGGAGAAAAGTGGCAAAGTTATTTCTCTTTGACGGTACCGGCTTGGCTTATCGTGCGTATTATGCGTTGGATCAATCATTGAGTACAAGCTATGGTGTTCCTACGAATGCTACTTATGGTGTCATGAGGATGATAATCAAGTTCCTCAAGGAAAATATCAAGTCTGGGGACTATGCTGCATTCGTGATGGACAAAAAGACTAGGACCTACCGGCATGAACTGCTTGAAACCTATAAATCTCATCGCAAGCCTGCCCCAGATGCTATGATTCAGCAACTACCATATATTCAGCGAGCAGTAGAAGTGCTTGGAGTCAAGGTTCTAGCTTACGAGGGATGTGAAGCTGACGATGTAATAGCGACTTTAGCAAAGAAAGGGGCAAATGTTTTCGATGAAGTTATTATTATTTCTGGCGACAAGGATATCCTCCAATTGGTGAATGACAAGACAAAAGTTTTCAGACCTACAAAGGGCATCACTGAACTCGAATTGTTCGACGAAAAAAAGGTAAGAGAGAGATTCGGGGTATCACCTTCGCAAATAGTTGATCTACTAGCTTTGATGGGTGACAGCGTGGATAATGTTCCAGGAGTTAAAGGAATAGGGGAAAAAACAGCTGTCGAACTTGTTACAAAATATGGAGATTTAGAAAGCATTCTTGAGAAGGTTGATCCTCAAAGCAAGATTGGCAGGCTTCTTCATTCAAACTGGGATGAAGCTGTGAAAAGCAAAAAGCTGGTTACACTTTTAGTTGATTTGGACTTAAAAGTGGATTGGCAAGATTTGATGTACAAAGGTTTTAAGAAAGATGAGCTTGCAAGTTTTCTTAGAGAAATGGAATTTTCTAGCATAATGAAAGAGCTTGGAATCTATAAGACACAAGAAGAGGAAAGCCCATATCAAACTGTAGACAGCGAAGAAGCATTTCTTAACTTGGTGGCAAAGGTCCAAAAAAGTCAGTATTTTGTGATTGATTTAGAAACAGATTCCCTTTCTCCTTTGGATGCCAGAATAGTTGGTTTTTCAATATCACTTCCAAGCAAAATCAGTTACTATGTACCTGTCTCGCATAGGAATGAACCAAATATCAGGAAAGATCTAGTTCTTGAAAAACTGAAACAAATTTTGGAGGATAAATCGGCAAGGATTGTAGGACAAAACTTAAAATACGATTACAGCGTTTTAAGAATGCATGGTATCAACCCTGTCACGCCACATTTTGACGTAATGCTGGCCGCTTATTTGCTTAATCCAGACGAGAAAAAGTTTAGTTTAGATGAACTTGCACTCAAATTTCTGAACTACAAAATGATCAGTTTCGACGAGCTTGTAAAAAGCACTTCTCCTCTCTTTGGACCAACCAATTTTGCTGATGTTCCAGTCAAGGAGGCAACAAAATATTCTGCTGAGGATGCAGATATCACAAGAAGACTTTATGAAATTTTTGTTGTTAAACTCCATGAGAACGATCTGATGGATGTAATGGAAAAAATAGAAGTTCCATTGATACCGGTACTTGTGGAAATGGAACTAAATGGAGTGTATATGGATGTCAATTACCTCAAATCTTTATCCAATCGATATTCAGCTAGGATGAGTCAGCTGGTCGAGCAGATATATCGATTAGCTGGTGAGGTTTTTAACATAAACTCTCCAAAACAGATTAGTTATGTCTTGTTTGAGAAGCTGAAGATCAGGCCAAGCAAGCGAACACCGACAGGTGAATTTTCGACGAGGGCAGATGTCCTGGAAGACTTAGCTAATGAGCACCCTATCGTTTCATTAATTTTGGAATACAGAAGATACCAAAAATTAAAATCAACCTACCTAGATATTCTACCTCAACTAGTACATCCCAAGAGTGGGAGGGTACACACTAGTTTTCACCAGACAGGGACTGCCACAGGAAGGCTTAGCAGCAGTGATCCAAATCTACAGAATCTTCCAACCAGGCATGAGGAAGGCAAAGAAATCAGGCGTGCCATCGTGCCTCAGCAAAAAGGATGGAAAATATTGAGTGCTGATTATTCACAGATAGAATTAAGGGTTTTAGCACATTTAAGTTCAGATAAGCGTCTTATAGATGCATTCTCCAGAAACGAAGACATCCACTCTTTAACTGCTTCGAAAATTTTTGGAGTGGAGTTAGATAAAGTGACACCACAAATGAGAGCAATTGGTAAAATGGTGAATTTTTCAGTCATATATGGAGTATCCCCATATGGTTTAGCACAAAGAACTGGCTTAAGCTATGAGGAAGCTCAGAAATTTATAAAGGAGTATTTCGAACTCTATCCGCAGGTTAGGGAATATATCGAAAAAACTGTGAATTTTGCGAAAGAGAAAGGATACGTCAAAACTTTATTTGGCAGAAAAAGGGAGGTTCCGCAACTAAGATCAAAGGATTCATTAGTAAGGCAGGAAGGTGAGAGGATAGCGATCAATACACCTGTTCAAGGAACAGCTGCTGACATAATGAAACTTGCAATGATAGATATATATAACAAAATGAAACAAGGAAATCTTCGATCGAAAATGATACTTCAGGTTCACGATGAATTAGTTCTAGAAGTAGTTGACGAGGAAATCAATCAGGTTTGTGACATTGTGAAAACCTCCATGGAGAGTGTGGTAAAATTATCAGTGCCGTTGAAAGCAGACGTCGAGATTTCCGAACACTGGGAATAGGAGGCAGTGTTAAATGGATGCAAGATTAGTGAATGCTTTGATAGCAGCTATTATTAATACTTTTGAAGTCTTACTAGGAATCAAGCCAAATGTTGGGAAGCCTGGAGTGCTCAGAGAAGTTAGGCCAAAATTTAACCTTGTGACGATTATCGGTTTTGTAGGAAGTAGTGAAGGAAGCTTGATCTACTCTTTTAATCCAGAGACGGCACTGAAATTAGTTTCGAAGATGACGGGGACATCTTACGAAGCAGTGGATGAATTTGTTATGAGCGCAGTTGGAGAAATTGGTAACATGATTGCCGGCTCTTTAGCCGTAAATTTGGAAAAAATCGGTTGCAAGATTACTATCAGTCCGCCAACAGTTGTTGCAGGTAAGGAACTTAAGCTTGCTGTTGAAGGATTAATTGTAGGTCTTCCTGTAAGCATCTTAGAAAGTAACGATGCAGAGATTGTGATTTCTTCAAAGGGATCAATTTTGATTTTGCAAAAGTAATGACGAAATTTGCTCTTTTTTTCCAGTTTGGTATCACAGTTGTATCGAATATTTTAGTTGGAACACTCTTGGGATATTATATCGATAAGTGGACTTTCGATAACAAGGTCTTGTTTGTTATTTTCATCTTCTTGGGAGTTGCATCAGGATTGTACAATGGGTTCAAGTTCTTGCTTAAGGAAGCAGAGAAGTATGACAAACACTCTAAGAAAAATGACGATAGTCATAATCCTTTTAGCACTAATTGAATTTGTGATTTTTTCGCTGTTGATAAGCTTTAAAGGTGCTATCGGTGTTGTTTTTGGATCCTTAGGAGCTCTAATTAACCTATTCGCTCTATGGTCTGACGTTAAAAAGAATGTTTCAAAGAAAAAAGCGATGTCGGTGATAGGCTATCTGATGCGCTATATTTTAAGCGCAATGATATTGATTTTTGCAGGCTTGTTGTCCACTCAAAGTATTATTGGGGCCTTTTTTGGCTTAATGAATGTTAAATTTGCTGCTTTTTTGTCTTGGAGGTGAATAGGTGAAAATAGTCATTTCCAAGAGGGCCAAGATAGGATTAGTTATCTTTGTGTCAATCTACCTTGTTATTGGTATACTTAATGCCATTGCTCTCTCCAAACAGAGCATGTCTGAAGCCTTTAAAAACATAGTGAATCGATGGGTTATGCAACTTCCTTTTGGTGAGGGAATCTTTTTCAGGGTTAATCCTTTGACTTTGATTATGACTTGGGCTATTATGATTGTAATTATTTGGTTTGCGGCCAAAATTGGAAAGCCAAAGCTTGTACCAGATAGAAAGCAAGCTGCTATTGAATCTTTGTTTGAATTTGTTTACGACATGGTTGAAACTGCTGTACCAGACCAAAGGTTTGTCAGGCCAACTTTCTACGTGGCATGTACTATTTTCATATTTGTTGCTGTTTCGAATATACTAGGAGGAGCAATACCAGGTATATCGATAGAGGCAAATAATCAAGGCCAAATTCAAAAAATCATCCTTTTTGCCGATACTTGGTTTGCTCCAACAGCTGATATAAATACAAATGCATCTTTAGCGGTTATGGTTTTTTTCATAAGTCAAGCTTTTGCGATAAAGGCAAAAGGTTTCAAAGGATGGGCAAAAGCCTGGTTCGAACCACTGCCGTTCATGTTCCCTATGAATGTAATCGGCGAACTTTCAAAGCCGATATCTCATTCACTAAGGTTGTTTGGTAACATTGCTGGTGGAGCATTATTGACATATTTGTTGTGCTACATGGTTAAATATCTTTTCATGCCCGTCATTTTTTGGGGATTTTTTGGATTATTTGTAGGGTTGATACAGGCGCTAGTTTTCACGGTGCTTGCAATAGCTTACATATCTTCTGCTTTATCATAAAGGAGGGATTTTCATGGAAAATACGCCCACTATTGCCGAAGCTCTTATCCAAATGGGGAAGTTCATAGGTGCAGGCATCTGCATGGGAATGGGAGCTATCGGGCCAGGAATAGGCGAAGGTCATGTCGGACGCGGCGCGATGGAAGCTATGGCAAGACAGCCAGAACTCATAGGAACCTTGACGACACGAATGTTACTTTCACAGGCTGTTTGTGAAACAACTGGTTTGTACTCTCTGTTACTTTCCATCTTGATACTTTTCGTACTTTGAGGTGAACTTAAATGGGCTTTGTCGAAATTAACCTCACGAGCTTTATTCAGCTTTTAAATTTCGTAATACTTTTGTTCGTTCTGTACAAATTCCTGTACAAACCTTTTATGAGTACTGTTGATAAAAGACGAGAAAAAATTGAGTTTGAACTTGTACAAGCTGAAAAAGAAAGGCAAACTGCATTGGAGATGAGAAAAGAAGCCGAGCAAATTCTGGCTGCTGCTAGGAAGCAAAGTGATGAAATCATAGAAAATGCTCGACAAAGAGCTGACCAGTTGTTGAACCAGGCTAAGAGCCAGGCTCGTGAGGAAGCCGAAAGAATTATTGGGTCAGCGAGGACTCAAATCGAGAGAGAAAAACAACAGGCATTG
>JBEPZZ010000004.1:76116-94275 GCA_041640575.1 Pseudothermotoga sp.
AAATTGAAAAGAAAGCTGCAGAGATTGCAGTAGTACTCGCAATAAAGATATTGCAGAATGTTTTGGATGAAAAAGCCAAGAAGGAATATTTGGTCAACATTCTCAGTAAGGAGAGTTAAGTATGAAACATGCCCAAGTTGCTCCAAGATATGCAAGGGCACTTTTGAACGTAGCTTTAGAACTTGAAAAAGTAGAGGAATACCAAAGACTTTTGATTGCTGTCAGTGAAATCTATTCAAGATTAAAGAATGTTTTTGATAATCCAACGATTGGCGCCCGAAAGCAAGTGACGAGATTGGTAGAACTATTAACTTTGATAGGTCTTTCAGTCGATGAACCTTTTAAGAATTTCTTAAGCATTGTCTTTGAAAAGAAAAGACAAAAAATTTTACCTTTACTTGCTAGATATTTTGAACTGATGAAAATAGAAACCCAGATGAAAGTACCTGTTATGTTATCCATGCCTTACGTACCAAGCGAAGAAGAAATAAAGATCTTGAAATTATTTGTGCAAAAACGTACAAAGAGGGAGCCAGTTTTCGATATTCAAGTTAATCCCAAGTTAATTGCAGGAGCTGTTCTGGAATATGACGGGAAAACTCTAGACGTCTCTGTGCACGGAAGAATGGAGAGGATCATTCGTGCGATTTTTGAAAAGAGGTGATCAAGGTTGAGGATCAGCCCTGGTGAAATTACCAAAATCTTAGAGCAAAGGATAAAAGAATTCAAAGAAGACATAGATCTTCAAGAGACAGGACGGGTAATCCAAGTAGGAGATGGGATAGCCCGTGTTTATGGTTTAAACAGTGTAATGATGAATGAACTTGTTGAATTTGAGGAAACTGGCGTCAGAGGTTTGGCATTTAACTTGGAGGAGGACAATGTTGGAATCATTTTGCTCGGAGATTACTCAAAGATCAAGGAAGGGCATAAGGTAAGAAGGCTCAAGAGAATAATAGAAGTTCCTGTAGGTGAGGAACTGCTAGGTAGACTTGTCAATCCGCTTGGAGAGCCTTTGGATGGTCTTGGACCCATTCAAGCCAAACAAACCCGAAAAGTAGAGATAAAAGCTCCCGGTGTCATATACAGAAGACCGGTCAATACACCACTTCAAACTGGCATAAAAGCCATAGACGCCATGATACCGATCGGTAGAGGGCAACGTGAATTGATAATTGGCGATAGACAAACAGGAAAAACCGCGATTGCCATTGACACAATAATCAACCAAAAAGGAAAAGGCGTATACTGCATATATGTGGCCATTGGACAAAAGGTTTCCGCTGTTGCGAGAATTGTAGATAAACTTAGGGAATTCGGGGCAATGGAGTACACCACTGTTGTTCTAGCTTCGGCATCTGATCCGGCACCGATTCAGTACTTAGCACCGTATGCAGGTTGTGCTATGGGTGAATACTTCATGTATACTGGGCGGGATGCTTTGGTCGTTTACGATGATCTTTCAAAACATGCCGCGGCATATAGGCAACTTTCCTTACTTCTCAGAAGGCCACCTGGAAGAGAAGCCTACCCTGGAGATATTTTTTATTTACATTCTAGGCTTTTAGAAAGAGCGGCAAAACTCGATCAATCAATGGGTGGAGGTTCGTTAACAGCTTTGCCTATCGTTGAAACTCAAGCAAATGACGTTTCAGCATACATACCAACGAATGTGATATCAATTACTGATGGTCAGATATATTTGGAACCAGGATTGTTTTACTCAGGGTTTAGGCCAGCAATAAACGTTGGCTTATCTGTTTCACGTGTCGGTGGATCTGCACAAATAAAAGCTATGAAGCAAGTTGCTGGAATGTTAAGAATAGACCTGGCTCAATTTAGAGAACTTGAAACCTTCGCGCAATTTGCATCTGAGTTGGATCCAGCAACTCGGGCCCAAATCATACGAGGTCTCAGGCTGCAAGAACTGTTAAAGCAAGATCAGTACAGCCCCATGCCTGTGGAAGAACAAATAGTAGTGCTTTATGCAGGAGTTAGAGGATACCTGGACGAATTACCCGTTGAATCAGTTAGGAAATTTGAGAAAGAATTCTTGAACTTTATGAGAACTTCATACTCTTCATTGTTGAAGAAAATAGCCGAAGAGAAACAAATGACACCAGAGATTGAAGAAGCTTTAAAGAATGCGATTCAAGAATTTCTGAAGGGATGGCATGAGTAATGAGCCGAGGTAAATTGAGGGCAATAAGAAACCGGATTCAAGCAACAACTTCTTTGATGAAAATAACCAAGGCTATGGAAATGGTAGCTCGAGCAAGAATTAGAAAACTTGAGGAAGGCTTTCGACAGGTAAAAAGCTATATTAATGCAGTAGAAAAGATTCGTGAACAAATAGATTTCAGCTTCTGTGAACATCCCTTTGTTACTGGTTCTGGTAGGCCTATACTTGTGGCAATAGGCAGTGACATGGGCTTGTGTGGAGCATTCAACGCCGAAATTGTCAGTCAAATCGAAAAGGAAATAGGAAAGTATGAAGGATTAATAACTGTCGGTGCCAAACTGAGTTCGCATTTTTCCGGTTTCTCAAAATTGATCAAAGCGTATCAGAGAATGTACGAGGTTCCAACTTTTAATTTTGCGTCACTTTTGACTGAAGAACTCATAAGAACAACTGGTAGGATTCACGTTTTGTATGTTAGGTTTGTCAATAAACTGGTACAAAAACCGCTTTTGGTAGAACTAACACCGCTCAAAACAGAAGGAAAGGTTAACAGGTACGAGTACGAACCTGCCTCTGAGGAATTGGCATCAAATTTTGCGAAGTTTTACATTGCTTCCAAGTTATTCTATTTACTTTATGAAACGAAAGTAAGCGAGATGTATTCGAGGCAAAACGCTATGAGAAACGCTACAGAAAATGCCAAGGAAGTCATAAGGTCCTTGACACTGGAGTACAACAAAGCAAGGCAGGCTTCGATAACTCAAGAGCTTATAGAAATAGTTACGGGAGCAGAAGCACTTAAAGAAGAATAGGAGGGGATCGATTTGGCAAAGAAAGGATACATAGTGAGGATAATTGGGCCTGTTGTTGATGTTAGATTTGACGAGTCTGAATTACCTGACATATACAACGCTCTTGAAACTTTCAATCCACAGACTGGTGAGAAATTGGTGTTGGAAGTAGAGCAGCTGATAGGAGACAACATGGTAAGAGCTATAGCCCTCGACTCAACGGATGGTTTGGTGAGAGGACTGGAAGTGATTGATACAGGTCGTCCTATAGTTGTTCCGGTTGGAAAACAGGTGCTTGGTAGAATTTTGAACGTAACTGGCAAACCAGTTGACGAAAAGGGAGAAATTCAAGCGGAGGATTACTGGCCGATCCACAAGCCGGCACCTAAGATTACAGAACAAAAAACTGAGATTGAGATTTTAGAAACAGGTATAAAAGTTATAGATCTCTTAGCTCCATTCCCGAAAGGTGGAAAAATAGGTTTCTTTGGTGGCGCTGGTGTTGGGAAAACGGTTCTAGTTATGGAATTAATAAGAAATATTGCAATAGAACAAAAAGGGTTCTCTGTTTTCGCGGGAGTTGGTGAAAGAACAAGAGAAGGTAATGACCTCTGGCTTGAAATGCAAGAAGCTGGTGTTTTGGAGAACACTGTTCTCGTCTTTGGTCAAATGAATGAACCACCTGGAGCGAGATTCAGGGTAGCTCTGACAGCTTTAACCATTGCTGAATATTTCAGAGACGTTGAGGGTAGGGACGTTCTTTTGTTCATAGATAATATATTCAGATTTGTGCAAGCTGGGAGTGAAGTCTCAGCTTTGCTTGGTAGAATGCCGTCGGCTGTAGGTTATCAGCCAACTTTGGCAACCGATATGGGAGAACTCCAAGAGAGAATAACTTCAACACATAGAGGATCGATAACATCTGTTCAAGCTATATATGTGCCGGCAGATGACATAACTGACCCAGCACCAGCAACAACTTTTTCGCATTTGGATGCTTCAGTTGTTCTGTCCAGAAAGATTGCAGAACTTGGTATTTATCCAGCTGTTGACCCTCTTGACTCTACATCAAAGATTCTCGATCCAGCAGTAGTTGGATGGGAACATTACCGGGTTGCCAGGGGTGTTCAGGAAGTTTTGCAACGTTACAAAGATTTGCAAGACATAATTGCCATACTTGGTATGGAGGAGTTGTCGGAGGAAGATAAACTTATAGTTCAAAGAGCAAGAAAAATTCAAAGATTCTTGAGCCAGCCATTTTTTGTTGCTGAAAGGTTCACGGGAGCTGCTGGAAAATATGTCCCAATATCTGAAACAGTAAGAGGTTTCAAGGAAATTCTAGAGGGTAAACACGATGAACTGCCAGAACAAGCATTTTTCATGGTTGGATCAATTGATGAAGCTGTGGAAAAAGCGAAGAAATTAATGCGAGGTAGTGCTGCATGATAGAAGTGGAAATCTTGTCCCCATCTTCTGTTTGCTGGAGTGGGAAGGCGAAATTCATCAGCTGCAGAACTGTTATAGGAGCTATGGGAATTCTTCCCAAAAGAGCTCCTATTGTTGCTCAACTTGCGGTTGACTATGTTAGATGTGTGACTGACGATGGAGAAAAAACTTTTGCTACATACGGAGGATATATGAGTTGCGATGGTAACAACAAAGTAACCATCGTCGCGAGTGTGGTTGTTCCAGCTGAGGAAATTGACCCTCACGTATTCAAGGATGCGAAAGAAAGAGCCGAAAGACTACTTGAATTTGAAAATAAATTATACAGGAACACGAAAGTTGAGGTTGACGTTAAGAAGGGAAAATGAGCCTTGATGTACTTGCTGATAATAGGCAGTATAACTTTGACAGTCGTTTCGTTGGTTATTTTTCGTAAGTCATCCTCAGAGTTTTCGCAAGAAAGTATTTGGTATTCGTTGCTTGCTGGAATTTTGTTTATCTTGTCAATTTTGCTATTATATTTAAAGGGAGGATGACATGTGAATAACAAAATGTTTTCTTTTCTCAGTTTAAAGGAGTTTCCGGAACGGACTTTATATCAATATCTGCTGTTATTATTTGTTATTTCAAACTTTATAAGTCTTCTGGCTTCAATCCTCTTTGTTGCATTTAGGTTTTCTTTAGGCGCCAATCAGTTTCTTGGGTTTTCACAAGGACTAGGAATAGCGTGTGGCTTGGGATTACTTATTATCTTGGTGAGAATCAGGCTTGTGATAAAGAATCTTTTTTCGGCGATTTCTGAAGAACGTCCTGAGTATGCATCTGTATTCTTAAAATTCAACGAAACACTAATTAATGTTGGAATATCAATAGTGACTGCTGGCTTGATTTTGAATCTCTTTTTACCATTTGGTTTTCTTGTTGTTCTTGCTGGAATAGTGATTGGGTTTCATTCTCTTATAGCAGCTTTGAAGGAACACGAAGAAAATGAAGCTAAGATCTTAGAAATGATAAGAAAGGAAAGAAAAACGACAAGTTTCTTTGGCAACATTGTCGCAGACTCTAACGTTTTCATACTTATGTTTTTGACGCTCTGTGGGTACTTACTTGTTCACCCAGAGTATTTCGAATCGATCAGAAACTATTTCGAAGACAGAAGCAAATTGTGCTTGGAGGTGAAAAAATGAATTACAGATTTGTGACGCGTGGGTTTGATAAGTCGCCAGCAATAGAACAATATGTTGAAAAACGTTTGGACAAAGTTGACAGGGTTCTCAGAGATGAAGAAGTAGTTTCGGCTGAAATAAAGGCAGAAAAGGACGCTTTAAATTATGTTTTGAAGGCAAATTTGAATTTGAAGGGTAATACAATTGTCGTACAGGAAAAGGATCCAGACCTTTATGCGGCAATTGACAAGCTCTGCGATGCCTTAGAGAAAAGAGTCAAGAAGGTCAAGTCAACAATCAGAGAAAAGCATAGAACACCTGCTCAGAAAGTAAACATCTCGAATACCTCCCAAGAAGTTTTTGAGGATGAGGAAGAGTTAGTAGTGACTGAAACAAAGCGTGTACCTTTGAATATAATGTCTTTCGAAGAAGCACTGCTGCAGTTCAAGACTATGAATCGACAGTTCTTTGTTTTTAGAAACTCTGAAACAAACGAACTAAACCTCCTATACATGAGAAAAGATGGAAAAGTTGGATTGATAGAATTTGCAGATTGAGGTCGAGTAATTGTGGCTGTTCAATTAATTGTGAACGTTGTAGAAGATAGGGTAAACGGTGTCATACTTGAGGACGGGATTCCTCAAGAACTTTTTATAGAAGAGTACAAATCAATTTCCGGAAACATTTATGTGGGAAGAGTAGAAAAGATAGTACCCGGGTTGAATGCTGCTTTTGTCAACATTGGTGAAAACAAAAATGCTTTCTTGAAGTTGGCTGATATTTCGAAACCTTATCTAACGAGTGTGTTGAATGGTAATCAAATTAAGGAAGGAAGCAAGATCCTTGTACAGGTTAAGAACGATAATTTCGGAAGCAAAGGACCACTTGTAACGACAAAAGTATCATTGGCTGGACGCTTTGTGGTTTATTTTCCCTTCTCAAAAACAAGGGGCGTTTCAAAAAAGATATCGGACTTGGCAGAAAGAGAAAGGATGCGAAGAATCTTAAAAGATTTGGGCAAGAATGAAGGTTTAATAATAAGAACAGCAGCCGAATATGTAACGGATGATTTGATTATCGAAGAATTGTCTTTGCTGAGACAAAAGTGGACGGAGATTTTGAATCAGTTTAAAAGGGCTCGAAAACCTAAGTTGTTAATGATGGAACCGAGCGCTGCGGATTTCATCATAAGAGAGAGAGTAAACAAGACCATTGATGAAATAATAGTGAATTCGGAGGACTTATATAATAGGTTTAAAGAAGCCTGCAAAGATCTTGCAAAGAAACCAGTAATTCGGCTTGAAAAAGGCGATGTTTTCGAGAAATTTGGAATATATAGTCATATAAATCAAGTACTTGAAAGAAAAATCATTCTTCCTAGCGGTGGATACATTGCCATTGATATAACCGAGGCTTTGACAGTCTTTGATGTCAATTCTGCAAGCTTTATAGAGGAAAGGGACCATGGAGAGCTTGCCCACAGAATAAACATTGAAGCCGCAAGGGAAATTGCTCGTCAGCTGAGACTGAGAAACATAGGAGGAATGATTGTTGTTGATTTCATTGATGTTCCTTCCAAAGATCATAGGGATAGACTGGTTAAAGAGTTACAAGATGCTGTCAAAAAAGATTCTGCAAGAGTCGAACTCGTGGGTTTCACTAAACTCGGGTTGTTCGAGATGACAAGAAAGAGAAAGCAGATACCATTGGATCAGGTATTTTTCGCAGCATGTCCCATTTGTAAAGGTAGCGGTAAGGTTATTTCTCCGCTGATAATCACAAGAAGGTTAACGGATGAACTACTTTCTTTAAAGCATGAAAGTTTCTCAATTATAAAAGTTTCATTGCACCAAAGATTTTCTGGTTATCACGAATTTATAAAAGAAAAACTCACTCCCGAACTCAGAAAGAAAGTCAACTTTAGCTTCGACCATCAAAATCCTGGCGAGTACTCAATAACTCTGGTAAAGAAGGGTTAACTAGCTGTTTCTTGATCTTGTCGCTACAGCTTGTGACAGCCATAGACCCTGAGCCTGCAGTTTTGATAAAACTGATTCCATCGCAGAAAATTTATTCCACAATTGCTGTTCGCGTTTTTGCAGCCTTTCTATCCAGTTCGCGATTTGTTTTGCAAGTGCGCGCTTTTCTCTGCTTATGCTACCACTCAAACCTGCTACACGATCTATCATCCCACCAGTTCTTGTTGTTTCTCTAAGATAGGATTGCAAATTCTGAGCAAATCCAGTATTAACTTCACCAAAAAACTGCCAGACCTTGTAGGGATCTTCCGAGATCTTTGCTGTCAATTTATTCTCATCTAGCACAAGTTGGCCAGACTTTATATTTTGATACCCAAAGCTACCTGTCGTTATGCCAAGTTCAGAAAGTAGACTTATATCCCCGTCCACTTTAGTATATATGAAGCTTCTCATATTCTCGAAAATCCGTCTTATGAGTGTATCACCTTTAAGTAGACCTTGCAACTTTTCCTCTTCACTCATGTCTTCTTCGCTTTTTCCTGTGACAGCATTTTCGGTTAATTTTGTGTACAAGTAGTTCATGATTTCGTTCCATTTATCTACAAATTGTTTTACTTTCTCTTTCATTGCTTGTGTATTCGTGCTGATAGTGAAACTTTGAGTTTCTGTTGAGACGTTAGCAACATTTATATCAATGCCGTTGTAGGTGAATGTGTTTGAATCGGAATACAGATCCTGCCAATTAATCCCATCGATGCTTATTCTAATGTGTGCAACGCTACCAACATTGAACACAGCAGTGTCAAGCCCTAGCAGTTGCGAGAGATTAGTGTTGTTGTCATTGATGGAGATAGTTGTTGATCCTGTTTTACTTGAGACGAAGATGAGCTTGTCATTACTTTGATCATAAGTCACTGTCACACCAGCATTGCTATTGTTAATAGTTCTTATCAGTTGATTCAAGCTCATTGAGGTTGTAAAAGCGATTTTAACCCCGTTTATATCAAGTTCACCAGAGTCCACCGTTATTCCTCTATAAGATGCGAGTTGCGAAAGAGTTCTGTTTACCGAAATCGCTCCAACATGTGCAGTACTCTCCGTGGAATAAATGCCACCGCTTTGAATTACCGGAGCATTTGAAAGATTGAAAACTTCAAGAAAAGTACCAGAATTCTGTCTTATTGCAAATGGCTCATTATTTGTAATTTTCAGCTTTCCATCTAGAAAACTCACATTCCCTACTCCAAAAACTGTTTCTAGCTTGTTTATAATATCTGTTATCGTATCTGAAGTACTTATTGAAACTGAATAGCTATTTGAGCCTATCTGAACGTTAAGAGAAGAATCTGCTGGAACATATCTGTAATTTAAAGAACCAAAAGTTCTTGATGGATCAATGTCATCTGGTCCTATTGTTCTACCGCTCATGAGACTACTTCTGCTAGAAGTACTCATAATCTTAACATAGTACGTTCCATTAAGAGCAGTTGGACTCGCCTGAACAGTTAGAGCGTTTGAACTTGTTTGAACCGTTTTCACCAAAAGTGACGACTGAAGTTTAAACGTTGAAAGAAAGTTCATGAATTCTTGTAACTTTTCTCTGACTTGTTGATAAGCTTTCTGCTTAAGTTCGAGCTTTTGGAATTTGTTTGTTAACCTGATAGCTGGTTGTGATTCAAGTTCCATAAGTTTTTCTACGATACTGGAAGTATCTAATCCTGAAGAGATTCCAGAAAATTGAATCTTGCCTTGCGATTGGTATCTATAGTTTATTACATTAGCAATACCAGAAAGGTCCATGGTCGTTACACCCTCTCATCAAAGAGTATGCCCATAAGTTCTTGCAGATTTTTGGCTATTTTGACAGCAACTTCTGGTGGAATCTGTCTTATTATCTCTCCCGTTTCTCGATCCTTAATTTTAATGATGATCATGTTTAGTTCTCTGTCGAGTATGAATTGTGCTTCTCCTCTAAAAATCATTTTGATTTTGTCAATTGACTTTTCTATGTCTTTGAGTAAATCTTCAACATCGACCTTTTCCGATGGTTTTTCCCTATCGACCGGATTCAAATTCTGCTGTACTTTGACGATATTTGCGCTGTTGTTGGTATCTTGGGAGACACTAGAAGTAAGGTTCGTATTTATGTTATTGACATGATCTATCCTCATAGAAATTCACCTCATTATTGACAAAGTCTCTCTATATTATTAATCGTCAGGGACCTATTTTCCTTTAATATGGTAACATTGATATGGTGACATAAGTGAAAGAAAGAGTTCTTGCTTTGGTCTGCTTGATTGTTTCTGCAATAGCATTTTCTGGGGTCGGCCTTAAAATCGATCTGGTTGGCTCTGCCGAAACAACAAAACTTGTCAACGATGTTTGTACTTCGCTTACTTCCCTGTTACCAAATAACGTTTACGCTATCGTCAAAGTAAACGATTCTTTAGTCTTCTCTAATTGGTCGGACAGCGACGTTGTTGTTGTATATCAGTTGAGTTTTAAAGCAAGCTATGACATTTCAAAGGATCTCTATGAGGCTGGTTGGTACACTCAAGATGGTCAAAATCTTTACAGCTGTGTATATACACCCAGAGGTGAAAGACCGTATTTCGAATTCGTGCGTGAATGCGTTCACTATCCATTGGAAAAAGCATCTTTATGGTTGTTGAAAAACGACAAATTTGACAAATACATTAGACTTACTTACCATCCTGCGATCGATGAGTATGGTACATTTAGTCCAATAAATAAATATTTTGCGTTCATCACGGACAGACAATTTGGAAACAGAGATATAGCACTTTTAGATTTGGCAGAAGGTACATTGAACATTTTGAGAATCGCAGGAAGCAGCGAATATTTCCCGAGATTTTCACCAGATGGTAGGCGAATTGCGTTTCAAGGTTCGTTACATGGATTTTGGAATGTTTACGCTATGCCCCTTCAGGACTATTCAAAAAACATAATCCTTCTTTCAAGCGGTAACGCTCCAGCTTATTCTCCAAATTGGTTTGATGAAAATACTGTAATTTATGTCCAGGATACTGAGCAAGGCAACAGTTTGTATACAGCTACGCTGGGAAAAAAACGGACCAAAATATTGCTTTCAGAAAACTTTGACATGGTATTCTCGCCTACTGTTCATAAAGGTACCATCTATTTTGTTGGTCTCAAGAATTCGGATTTTGGTATATACGCTTTGACTTCTGACGGCAAAATTGTTGAAATAGAAAATACCAGATTCAACGAGCATGATCCAGCAATTTCACCGGACGGACGATACATTGCCTATGCCTCAAATGCCACAGGCTACTATGCAATATGGGTCAAGGATCTTCTGACTGGTAACAAATGGTGTGTCACAGCCGACATAAGCTACGACGCATTTTATCCTGTTTTTTCTCCAGATGGCAAATATATTGCCTTCACTGCATACGAAGACAGGTTCGAACCTGATATTTGGTTTGTTAGGTTTACAGTTTCTTCGTCAAATTAGCAAGTTCAATTTGTTCTTGCGAACTCAGAATCTCTTTTGCATTCAAAATTATCAACAGTTCTTCACCTAATTTAGCAATCCCGAGTATCAGATTACTTCTTGAACTGGTCAGATCAGTTGGTGGTTGTTCTATCTGTTGATCTGTTATTGTCAGAACCTCGTGGACCTCATCTACTAGCAGGCCGACACGTCGATCATCAAGGTTTACAACAACTATTTTTGCGGCTTTGGATCTCTCGGTTTCTTTCAGTCCAAACTTTTTCTTTAGATTGATTATTGGTATGACATTCCCACGTAGGTTCATCACACCTTCAACGTAACTACGCGATTCTGGAATTCTGACAATTTTTCCAACTTCTACAATGCTGTCAATCACCATAATATCAAGCGCAAACCTTTCTTCCCCGAGCAGGAAACTTACAACTTTCAATTCCATGATTTTGCCCCCTTAATTTATTCTATAACCATAAGTAGTTGGTTAGTTTCCACATTGTCTCCTTCTTTCACGTATATTTTTGTTACCGTACCTTCGTATTCTGAAACAATTTCATTCTCCATTTTCATTGCTTCAAAGACGATTAGTTTTTGCCCTCGACTGATCTTCTGCCCTTCACTTACCACAACTTTCAAGATTATCCCAGCCATCGGTGATCTTACTTCATTTGCCCTTTTTGAAACTACCGCATTAGCTTGTGGTTTGCTAGACTGAGATGTTTGCACCGAAGATCTTTTTTCCTCATTTCCTTCCTCGGATCTTTCGAGAATTCTTGGTTGTTGAGGAGTTGCCGTCGATTGAGAAACACTTTGAGGTTGAACAGCCTGTTGAACAACCTGAGCAATTGCATTTTGCCCAAGCTCTTCGACTTCAACTATGTATTCTTTACCGTTAACTACCACCCTGAACTTGCGCGCCATTTTCTTACCCCTTTCCATCCACTTTTTCTCCAAGCTACTGATCTTTCTTCAAATGAGTAAATTCTAGGCCATGATTGTTCTGATGGTGACATTATTACAGGTTTTGAAAGTACTTCGCTTAGTACGGCACCTATTACCGCTATCTCCGTGTCATCAGATTCCTGTTTTTTTTCCTGAGATTCGACTTGTTCTTGAATATTGGAAGATGTCGTCTGAGCTTTTCTTGAAGCTTTTTTTCCACGCGCCAGCAGTTCCATTATCCTAAATGCAATATATAAAATTACAAAACCACTGAAAACGGCAACAATTCCTACCACCATATAAGAAGTTAACGACATGATGTCACCTCACAGAGGTATGTTTCCATGTTTTTTCTTTGGAAGTGAACTAACCTTCGTTGAACAAAGATCCAAGGCCTTTGCCAACCATTCCCTAGTTTTCGTGGGTTCTATCACAGCGTCAATGTATCCTCTTGAAGCCGCGACGTATGGATTTGCAAAAGCTTCACGATATTTCTCAACCAGTTCCTTTCTCTTTTCTTCTGGATTCGGAGCGGAATCTATTTCTTTCTTAAAGATTATGTTTGCTGCTCCGTCAGGTCCCATAACAGCTATCTCTGCCGTCGGCCATGCAGCAACGAAATCTGCTGCTAAGTGTTTGCTACCCATGGCTATATAGGCTCCTCCGTACGCTTTCCTAAGTATCACTGTTATCTTTGGGACAGTTGCCTCACTATAAGCAAACAGCAATTTTGCGCCATGCCTTATGATTCCTCCGTGTTCCTGCTGAACTCCTGGCAAATAACCTGGAGTATCCACAAAAGTGACTATCGGTATGTTGAAGCAATCAAGAAATCTTATGAACCGAGCGGCTTTGTCGGAAGAATCTATGTCCAGGGAACCTGCGAGAACAGAAGGTTGGTTTGCAATTATTCCAACACTTCTTCCAGCAATCCTTGCAAAACCTATAACTATATTTCTCGCATAATGCTGGTGAACCTCAAAGAATGTTCCATCATCGACAACCAAGTTAATGACGTCTTTGACGTTATATCCTTTTGTTGGTTCGACAGGCACAGAACTGTTGATTCTTTCCGAAATTTCGTATGAATAGTTTCCAGGAATATAAGGTGGTTCTTCGAGATTATTTTGGGGTATGTAAGAAAGTAGTTTTTTAATTATCTCAATTGATTCCTGTTCGTCTTTTGCAAGAAAATGTGCATTACCACTTTTAGAGTTATGAACATATGCTCCACCCAAGTCCTCTTGGCTTATATCTTCACCAGTGACAGCCTTTATCACATTTGGACCAGTGATGAACATTTTTGCCGTCTTGTCTATCATCACAACAAAATCAGTAATCGCAGGTGAATAAACAGCTCCACCAGCACATGGTCCCGCTATCAAAGTTATCTGAGGTATCACACCAGAGGCCAGAGTATTTCTGTAAAATATTCCGCCGTAACCAAAGAGTGAATCGACTCCTTCTTGTATTCTCGCTCCACCAGAGTCATTGATACCTATCAAAGGTATGCCGAGCTCCATTGAAAGATCCATAATTTTCATTATTTTCTTTGCGTGCATTTCTCCGAGCGATCCACCCATGACTGTAAAATCTTGGGAAAATATTGCTACGGGCCTTGAATTGATTTTTCCTATACCCGTGACAACTCCATCGGCCGGCAAATCTTCCTTATCCAGCCCAAAAAGAGTTCCACGGTGCTTTACAAATTTATCTACTTCGACAAACGAATCCGGATCAACAAGCAGATTTATTCTCTCCCTTGCTGTTAGCTTTCCTTGAGCGTGCTGCTTGCTGATTTTATCTGGACCACCACCAGCATCAACTTTCGCCTCGAGCTCTTTGAGTTTCTTTATCAACTCTTCCACTTCGAAAACCCCTTTCTGTTCAATGTTGGCCTTCAACCAGTTCAATTAGCACTCCACCAGTAGTTTTTGGGTGAAGAAATAGAACCTTTGTTCCACTAGCACCAGGTCTGGGAGAGTCGGAAAGTGGTTGAAAACCTAAATTTTTTGCAAGCTCAACGGCTTCATTGATTCCCTCAACATTGAAAGCTATGTGATGGATACCCTCACCCTTGTTCTGCAGAAATTTCGCTATCTCAGATTGTTCATTCAGCGGTTCAAGAAGTTCAACTTTACTTTCGCCAACATGAATCATGTATATTCTAATACCTCTGTCAGGCAGTTCTTCAATTTTGATTTCCTTCAAACCAAGAAAGTCTTTGTAGAGAGATATTTTAGAACTAGCGTCCTTAACAGCTATACCAACATGGTCAATTTTTCTTGTAAACAACTCTTATCCCCCTCTCTGAGAATATAACGGGGCTATGAAAAGCCCCTTAAGCTGCTTCTTCACTTTTCGATTCGCTACTTTTAGAGTTTTTCTTGCTATCGGTTATATAGAATCCGCTTCCTTTGAAGATTATACCGACTCTTGAGATGGTTCTTTTCATTTCGCCACCGCAAGAATCACAACTAACAACTGGAGATTCGTTAATTGCATGAAAGACACTTTTTTGATAACCACACTTATCGCAACTGTACCTATAGAAAGGCATTATACCACCTCCCGCGTCAATTGCTCCGTTCTAAGTAGTATACTAACTCATCTAAGTTGCAGAAATGTTAATGATAATCAAAATGCGCGTTTGATGATTTCTAGAAGATCGTCTTCGGAAAGCTTTTTTGGACTTTTTAGAATCACACCATTCATTATTTTGTAAGCAGTCTTTGCTATTTGTGGAAGTTCTTGCTCTTTCAAACCAAGATCAGATAACCTTGGGTTCAGTTTGAAGCTTTCCTGAAATTTATGAAGCCTGTTTATGAAGTTTTTTGCTGCTTTCTTTGTGTCTATTTCTTCTATGCCAAAAACTGCCTTGGCAAGGTATGCTAACCTTTCGTAACATTCATCAAACATGTATTCCAACAAATGAGGGCCGGTTATGCAAAGTCCAAGGCCATGAGCAAGTTCCGGGTGAAAGCCGCTCAGACCGTGTTCAATGGCATGGTTTGCTATGACGCCAGTTAGGGTTTCGGTGATACCCGCCTCGGTGCTCGCCCAGGCTAGATTAGTTCGGGCTTCAAGGTCTGTGCCGTTTTCGTAAGCATTAGGAAGATGAGTCACGATTCTCTTCATTGAATCAACAGCTAAAAGATCTGAGTATGGGTTTGCATCTACATTCAAAAAAGCTTCAAGTGAATGATAAAAAGCATCCATTGATGTATACGCCGTTTGATTGCTAGGGAGTGTCAACATAACTTCAGGATCGACTATTGAAATTCTTGGAAAGATCACATCGTAACCGATACCAACTTTCTCATTCGTTTGCGAATTTGTGATCACAGCAAATGGGTCAGCTTCCGTACCAGTACCGTGTGTTGTTGGAATAGCAACAACGGGTAATGCCTTATTTGGCTTTTTGTTCCCACCAACCGGGACATAATCCCAGAATTTTCCTCCCATCGATGTAGTTATAGCAATTGCCTTTGCTGAATCAATTGAGCTACCGCCACCAAGTCCGACAATGAATTCAACATTCTTTTGCCTTGCAAGTTCAGCTGCTTCATCAACGTGATCTGCTATTGGGTTTGGTTGTATCTTATCATAAACAACTGCTTCAACTCCAACCTTTTTGAGTAATTCCGTTACTTTGTCCAGCAGACCTGTCGATTTAGTACTTTTTCTCCCCGTGACAATCATCGCTTTGCTGCCAAGCCCTGAAACGTATTTTGGCAGCTTTTCCAAAGACCCAGTGCCAAACACAATCTTTGTTGGAAGAAAGATGCTGAACATGTCAACACCTCCTCTTCAAAGAACCAATAGGTTTTTTTCGATGTACATTTTGGCTAGAAGGAGCATCTGCCCCCATCCGTAGGCACATCCAAAAGTTATCTGAAGTTCGTCCATGCTTTTGACAATAAGTTTGTCCTCAATTCTCAACCATGTGCCCTGTTCTCCGTCCGCTTGAAAAGTCATCTTAACTTGTGATCTAAAACCATCCTCGTACTCATACCACCAAAATTCCCAAAATTTCTTTTCGATCAAAAGGACAGTTATTCCTCTGTCTTCAACAATTTCTCCATTTGTTAGTCTTTTCCACCTAAAGATAATTTGTCCTCCATTTTTCAACTCCATCTTCATGCCGTCTGTAAACCATGGATCCCAGCCGTTGGGGTTCACAAAGGTTTCCCATACTCTCTCGATCGGAGCGTTGAAGTGTTCTACAAAAGTCATTTTTGGTATATCCAACAACTTCATCGCCCTTTCAATCTTTGTACATTACAAATGCACTAAGAGGAGCCAATCTGACCTTTCCTTGAAGTTCATAAAGCACGCTTGTTCCTGCATTTTGATCGTCTACGACCACTTTCCACGTACCATGTGGCAATTCAAATTCGATTTCCGTTACGTTTCCGTTGTAGATTACCAGTATATTTTTCCATTCGTCACCGTTCGCGTGGTCCTTTATTTGGAAAGCCACTATTTTCCTTGGAGTTTCTAGGAATTCTATATGACGTTTGATTTGTTCAGCTGTTCTCATTCTAAAGGCCGGATGAGTTTTGCGAAGTTCTATCAACCCTTTATGATACTGGAAGACATCTATGAACTCGAGTTTTCTGGAATAATCCAGAGCATTCAAAGAAAGTGGAGCATTGTAGGAGTTTCCGTTGAAATTCTTCGTTCTACAGAAATCTTGTCCAGCATGCAAGAAAGGTACACCTTGACTTGTGAGAATTATAGCAGCACCAAGCTTTTGAGCATTCTTCAACTCATCTTGTGTCCAGGTTTTTGTTTTATCGAGTTGAGTTGCTAAGACGTTTTTATCCCAAAAAGTATGATTATCATGAGATTCAATGTAGTTAATTGTCTGTTCTGGGCTAGAAGCAAAATCTAGGATTAGTTTGTTGTCATAATTTATGCTTCCAACAACACCTCTTTTTATTCTTGTTTCCCTACCAATGGCACCAAGAGCAAAGCCTTTAATAGATACATCGAAAACTGAACCCCTTATGGCATCTCTTATGCCATCGTTAAATGCAGCTATCCTTGTTTCGCCTATGTTTTGTTTTCCAAACCTTGGACTAACTCCTAATCCACCCCAAGGCTCACCATAAATGATTACACTGGGGTTTATTTGCCTCAAAGTCTCTTCTACGAGTAACATGGTTTCCTTGTCTATTAATCCCATTTGGTCAAATCTGAATCCATCAACGTGGTATTCTTTAGCCCACCAGCTAACTGCATCCAGAATGAGCTTTCTCATCATGACTCTCTCACTTGCAGTTGTGTTTCCACAACCACTTTCATTTACATGCTGACCCATTCGGTCTATTCGATAATAATAGTAAGGAACTGCTTGATCTAGAGGAGAAAGCTCTCCGACACCAAAGGTGTGTGGAAAGACCACATCTAAAATGACTCCTATCCCGTTTTCGTGCATGGTTTTAATCATCTGCTTGACCTCGACAATTCTTTGGTATGGGTCAGCTGGATTAAGACTGTACATACCCTCTGGACACATGTACAGGTATGGATCGTATCCCCAGTTGTAGCGATTTTCGAAATCCCTTGTGAACTCATCTCCGGAGTAGAAATCGTAAATCGGAAGTATATGAACATGTGTTATTCCCAGCTCTTTCAAATGTGCTAATCCTGTTGTTACACCACTTGGTCCAACGGTGTTATCCTCGGTCAAGCCAATGTATGAAGCTTTATTCTGTACTCCACTTGTTGGCGATCCTGTCATATCGGCTACATGAATTTCGTAGATTATTGCATCTACGTAGGACTCAAGTGTTACATACTGATCGTTGTTCCAGCCATTCGGGTTGGTTTTTGAAAAATCCACAATGGCACTGTACTTTCCTGCGATCGAAACAGCCTTTGAATAAGGATCGACGCCTTCTCTAATCTTTCCGTAACTGTTATATCTGTATCGATAGAAAAATCCATCAAGGTCTCCTTCAACCTTTGCGTACCAAACACCTTTGTTTGCTCGCTGCATCTGAATGATTTTGTAAGGTTCATCATTCTCGTTTGGTAATCTGTATGGATTTTTGTCATTTGGCTTGTACAAAATCAGCTCAACGTTCTTGCTAACTGGGGACCAAACTCGAAATTCTGTATAAATTGGTGTATACAAGCATCCAAGTGG
>JBEPZZ010000005.1:0-74367 GCA_041640575.1 Pseudothermotoga sp.
TGTAAAAAAAGCCGGAGCATTTCGCCCCGGCCAATGGGTGGGTTTATCTATCTTATCCGCCTACGTGCCTAGATCCTTCGTGAATTGCTTTAATATTCAGTTCGATAATCTGAGAGCCTCTTCCAGTAAGTTTGTACTTCATTGCCTCAACAACGGAATCAAGATCAACACATTTTGTAACCTGCACAACCGCACCAAGCATAACCATGTTTGCCACTCTTACATTTCCGAGTTTTTCGGCTATATCGTTCACCGGTATCTCGAAGATTTGAATGTCTTTTCTCGTTGGTTTTCTGTCCACGACAGAAGAATTTATAAACAAGAATCCATTTGTTTTCACCTTAGGTTCGAATTTGAGTAATGAAGGAATGTTCATTGCGACAACCTCAAGTGGATTTTCAACAACAGGGGATGCGACAACTTCGTCGCTAACTACAACAGTGCAGTTTGCTGTGCCACCTCTCATTTCCGGGCCATAGGATGGGAACCACGTAACATGTTTACCTTCAATCATTCCAGCCTGAGCTAGAATCTGTCCCATCAACATTACACCTTGCCCACCAAAACCGGCAAAGACAAAGCTGTGTGTCATTTTTCATCACCTACTTTGTCTACGAAAACACCAAGCGGATATTCACGAGTCATGTTTTCCTCAAGCCACTTCATGGAGCTTATTGGATCCATACCCCAGTTTGTTGGACAAGTTGACAGAACTTCTACAAGGCTATATCCCAAACCTTTTAGCTGAGCAAGAAAAGCTTTCTTGATGTATTTCTTTGTCAGATTAACATCTCTGGGAGTCGTCACTTTAGTCCTTGCCAGGAATGCTACACCTTTCAACTCTTTTAGCACCTCACAAACGTGGATTGGGTAACCTTCTTTCTCAGGAGCTCTCCCATAAGGCGTTGTTGTTGTCTTCATTCCGAGCAATGTTGTCGGTGCCATCTGCCCACCAGTCATACCATAAATAGCGTTGTTGATGAAAATCGTCGTTATTTTCTCGCCTCTGTTAGCTGCATGAATGGTTTCACTTGTTCCAATTGCTGCAAGATCTCCATCGCCTTGATAGGTAAAAACAACTAAATCCGGTCGAGCTCTCTTCATACCCGTAGCAACTGCTGCTGCTCTTCCATGCGGTGCAACGGTTCCATCCAGATTGAAAAACTCATAAGCAAAAACGGAACAACCAACTGGGGCAACTATAATTGTTTTCTCTCTTATTCCAATCTCGTCAATTACTTCTGCTATTAGACGATGAACGATACCGTGGTGACAACCTGGACAATATGTAAATGGCTTTCCACTCAAGGATAACGGTGTTTTGTAAACTACCGCATAATTCATTTTCAACGCCTCCCCATAAGAATCAGGGTCTTCAGATGCTTGAAAATTTCCTCTGGTGTCGGCACGACTCCTGCCATTCTGCCGTAAAACTCGACTTTTGCTTTTCCAGCAACCGCAAGATTCACGTCTTCAAGCATCTGACCAGAACTCATCTCAACAGTTAAAACAAGGGACATCCTTTCAGCAAGTCTTGTTAGTGGATCGTAAGGATATGGATAAAGTGTGATAGGTCTGAATAATCCAACTTTTAATCCTTCTTCACGTGCCATTTTGACAACACTTTTTGCTATCCTTGCGACGGTACCATATGCAACAAGCAGGATTTCTGCATCATTCGTCATAACTTCTTCCCAGCGAATTTCATTTTGTTCAATCTTTCTGTACTTTTCCTGGAGTTTCAGGTTCATCTTTTCCAGTTCATGTGGATCGATGTTGAAAGATGTTACTTGCCTTGGTGGCCTTCCAGCTGCACCAGTTAAAGCCCAGCTATCGTTATCGTACGATGCTTCAAAGTCTGGAAATTCAACCGGTTCCATCATCTGACCAATCAAACCATCAACTAATATCAAGACAGGATTTCTGTACTTATCAGCTAAGTCAAAACCATGTATTGTCAGATCCACAGCTTCTTGAACTGTAGAAGGTCCAAGCACAATTAACCTATAATCTCCATGCCCGCCGCCTTTTGTTGCTTGGAAGTAATCGCCTTGGGATGGTTGAATATCTCCCAAACCAGGTCCTCCACGCATAACATTTACAAAAACCGCCGGTAGTTGCGCGCACGCTATATAGGAAATCCCTTCTTGCATCAAGCTGAATCCAGGTGAAGAAGTGGAAGTCATAACCCTCTTTCCAACTGCGGACGTTCCGTAAACCATGTTTACAGCCGCAACTTCGCTCTCAGCTTGCAGGAATACTCCTCCTACCTCTGGAAGTCTTTTTGCCATATACTCCGTCAACTCGTTTTGCGGTGTTATTGGATAACCAAAATAGTTTCTGCATCCAGCTTTTATAGCCGCTTCACCTATTGCTTCAACACCCTTCATCATTATTTTCTTCATCTCGATCACCTCACTTGTGCAAGTCTGTAAACTGTTATGCATGTGTCTGGACACATCATGTAACAAAAACCGCATCCTGGGCATTTTTCTTCAGGATCATACTGTTCAGCATAGTGATAACCTTTCGAATTAAACGCTACAGAGAAGCGGATAATTTTCTGCGGGCAAGCATTGATGCAAAGGCCACAACCTTTACATCTTTCTGAATCAATTTCAATGTAAGCTTTCTTCACGATCGTACCTCCTTATCTTTTAAGAACCTTTCGATCCGAAAAACTTCAAATCTACCACTAAATTGCAGTTGGTCAGCCGAAACGGTATATGCCACTGGCTTATCCAGAATTTTTGATGCTTGTTCCAGAAGAATTTCTCCTTCCTCGAGAATCTCTGGAGTTGTCTTCTCACCAAGATTTGAATTGTTTATAAGATAATCTATCGTGATACCAGAAATAGTCTCCAAATTCCTTGCTGTTGTCACAATTTCATCTACTGTTTGGGTAAAGGGTCTTTTCGTGTTTACAACCAAATAGGTGATGGCTCTAGAAAGCTTTTGCCGAAGTGCTCCAAGCACGATTACTCCCTTTTCTCCACCAACATCCAAAACAACCTTGTATTCTTGGTTCTGTAAATAACCACTAACGGCTGCACTAACCAAAGGTAAATCGGCTCTCATCAAAGGTTCAGGCGGTGTTATCACAGTTATGCCACTCTGTTCAATTTGAGCCTTGAAATCCCGTACACGAAAGTAAGGCGACACAACGTCTAAGTCAGCCAATGCGACTTTTTCATAAAGCTTTCTCAATCTAATAGCGAAATTGATGGCAATTTCAGTTTTACCAGATCCGTATAACCCTATAAAGATGTAGTTTTTTGCCATGCTTCAGCTTCCTTTTTGTAATTTTTCGCTTTCTCCTGTCCTCTGAGAACCCTAAGAACTCCCAAGGCAAGAGCTCTTTCTTCGTCGCCACCAGGAAAAACCAAGACAGGAGCTATAAAAGCCACGTATTTTTTCAGCCACGGAACAAGATAAGTGTTATCATATGCCAAGCCACCAGTTAGAACAATTGCGTCAACTTCACCTTTCATTGCAGCAGCAGTTTTACCAATCCATTTGGCAATTTGGTAAACCATTGCGCTATAAACAAGCTCAGCTTCTTTATCACCGTTGTCTATCCTTCGCTGAACTTCTAGCCCACTGTTTGTCCCAAGATATGCAATAAGACCACCATTGCCTTTGATCCTTTTCAAAATCCACTCTTTCAAATACTTCCCAGAAAAGCATAGATCGATCAACTGAGTAAGTGGTAGCGTGCCACTTCTTTCTGGAGTAAAAGGCCCATCACCGTCAAGGGCATTGTTCACATCAACAACTTTTCCCTTAACATGCGCGCCTATTGAGATTCCTCCACCCATGTGAGCAACTATTAAATTGACTTCTTCATAAGATTTTCCAAGTGATTCAGCAGCCTTTCTTGCTACGGCTTTTTGATTCAAAGCGTGGAAAATTGACTTTCTTTTGAAATCAGGATGACCTGAAATTCTTGCAATCGGCCACATTTCGTCCACAACTACTGGATCCACTATGTACGCTTTTATTCCTGCTATCTGAGCAAGTTCATGTGCCAGTACTGCACCCAGGTTCGAAGCATGCTCACCATTTCGTGCTTCCTTAAGTTCCTGGAGCATTGTTTCATCTACTTCATAAGTGCCGCCAGGTATCGGACTCAAGAGGCCACCTCTGCCCACGATTGCGGAAAAATCTCTTATTGAGTAGCCACTTTTGTTCAAAAAATCTATAATCACGCGCTTTCGAAAATCATACTGATCAAAAATATGTTGAAACGGTGCCAATTCTTCTACTGAATGTCTGAGCGTTTCTGACAAGATTTGATTATCTTCCTCAAAAATCGCAAGCTTTGTTGAGGTCGAGCCCGGATTGATAACCAAAATTCTATACATTGAATCACCCTTTCACGACACCAAACAGGCAAGAGCAATTGAATACAGTTTTGTTTCGTCTGAGTCAGCTCTGGAAGTTAAAACAACCGGAAGTCGAGCTCCCAGAATAACGGATGCAACTTTTGCATTTGCCAAAAAGACCATCGCCTTGTAGAAAATATTTCCGGCTTCTATATCTGGCATGATCAATATATCGGCATCCCCAGCCACAGGACTAACAATTCCTTTGTGTGCAGCAGCTTCAGATGAAATCGCGTTGTCAAGAGCAAAAGGCCCATCAACCAAACAACCTTTGATTTGACCCCTATCGTTCATTTTGCTCAGAACTGCTGCTTCTAAAGTTGCCTGCATTTTCGGATTCGGAACTTCTATAGCTCCTAAAACCGCCACCTTAGGTTGCTTTACACCTAGTTTGCTCATTACCTTAACAGCCATGTTTATCATGTCTACTTTCTGGTCTAAAGTTGGCGCGATAATCATGCCAGCGTCAGAGATAGCCAAAAGTTTATGGTAAGCTGGTATGTCAAAAACACTTACAAGTGTTATCGTAGACCCCGTTCTCAATCCAAACTCTTCTTGTAAAACAACTTTCATCAGATCGCCTGTTTTGACAGCTCCTTTCATGAGCAAATCACCAGATTTAGACGCAATTTCGACAGCAGTTTCAACCGATTTGTTACTGTCAGCATCAATCAACTCACATTTCGACAGATCTAGGCTAACTTCATTTGCCAAGTGCTTAATTTTCTCAGCAGGACCAACAAGGATTGGGGCAACCATTTCATATTTTTCAGCAGCTTTTATCGCACTTAAAACAACATCATCATTTGCAGCTGCAACAACGAGTTTCTTCTTCATTCCGGCCGCTTTTTTCAACAGCGATTCGAGTCGACTCATCGTCAACCACCCCATCTCTTTGCCATTTCTACGCCCTTTAGAACTCTAAGAGCCCCAAGTGCTAGCGCTTCAAGTTCAAATTCACCGGGCACAACAAAGACAGGAGCAAATTTGTATACATAACTCTTTATCATTTCTGTGAATTCTTCACTGTGAGCCATTCCACCAGTGATAAGTATTCCATCTACTTGTCCGCACAAAATGGCGCACATACCGCAAATTTCTTTTGCTATTTGATACGCCATTGCTTCGACAATAAGCTTTGGATAACTTTCAGTTTTAGCTTTTTTCAAAGCCTCCCTTAGATCATTTGTGCCAAGATACGCTGTTAATCCACCTTTACCAACGTATCTTTTTTTCAGTTCTTCTTTAGTGTATTTTCCGCTGAAACACATTCTTACAACATCGCCAACTGGTAATTCACCTGTTCTCTCCGGGCTAAAAGGTCCCTCGTCATTTGCATTGTTAACGTCAATTATTCTGCCTTCTTTTACTGCTGCAATTGATATACCGCCGCCGAGATGAGCCACGACGAAATTCAGCTGCTTAATGTCTTTTTCTAGCATTTTCGCCACTTTTCTGCAAACAGCTTTTATATTCAAAGCGTGTGAAAGGCTTTTACGCTCTATTTCTGGTATTCCGGAAAAACGCGCCTCTGGCGCCATTTCATCCACCGAGACTGGGTCGGTTATGTAAACAGGAATTTTGCCTTGGGAAATTTCGAAACCAATTATTGCTGCCAAATTTGAAACATGCTTTACCGGTGATTTGTATCTCAGATACTCAATCATTCTTTCATCAACAAGATATGTTCCGCTTTCAAGAGGTGGCAATATTCCACCACGAGCTGCTATTGCATCAAAGTCTTCGACATCGTAATTACTTTTCTTCAAAGCAATTAGGATGTTGTCTTTCCTAAGTGCGTATTGATCTATGATGTCAGGGTACCTCTCAAGGTCCTGTACAGAATGTTCAACTTTTTCAGCAAAAACACACTCTTCGTCTTCATAAACAGCAATTTTCGTAGATGTAGAACCCGGGTTGATAACCAGAATTCTGTACATCATTTCAACCCCTTATACGCTTTATAGGCTAGGAAAGCTTCCTTCAACTTTCTGACGCCTTCCGATATCTTTTCGAATGGTGGTAAACAGAAGGACATTCTCATAGAAGGTGACGGATCATCGTATGGTCTGAACGCTTGGCCTGGTATGTAGAAAACCTTTCGTTCCTCAGCAAATTTGAACATTTCCATTGTATCGTAGATTTCCGGAAGGCTCATCCAAATGAAAAGGCCACCCTCAGGTTTCGTCCACCTTGCACCAGGTACATCGCCAAAGTTTTCTTCCAAAGCTTTAAGCATGATATCCCTTTTCTTTCGGTAAAGTTCTATAGCTGGTTTTATCTGTTCTAAGACATCATACCTTTCCAAATACCTTGCAGTTAATCTCATAGTTAAAGATGGACCACAAAGATCAGTACTTTGTTTTGCTAAGACAAGCTTTCTGATTATTGCTTTGTCGGCAATAACTACACCTATTCTCATTCCTGGGCAGAGTATTTTACTGAAAGTATTTAGAAGTATTACGCGTTCTGTGCCTCCAAGCTTCATTAAGGATGGTATGTGCTGCCCCTCGAACCTCAGAACTCCATATGGATCATCTTCAACAATGAGCAAATCATATTTTTCTGCCAGCTCAATCAGAGTTTTTCTTTTTTCAAATGACGTTGTAATACCAGATGGGTTTTGGAAGTTTGAAACTAGATATATGAACTTAAGTCTCTTTAACTCGCCAATTGCATCGAGTCTTTTTATTTGTTTCTCCATTTGGTTCATATCTGGTCCATCTTCCTCAAACCGAACGACCAAAAACCGTGGGTCTCTCATTCGAAATGCTCCAATAGCACCCAGATATTCGGGATCGCCAACAATGAGGTAATCTCCTGGATCAAGAAAGATTTTTCCCAAAAGTTCAAGAGCTTGCTGCGATCCGACTGTTATAAGAACATTTTCCGGCTTAAGACCTTCTATTTTATAAACTCGGTTCAACAGCACCAATACTTGCTTTATGAGTTCGGGATCTCCCTCGGTAGTGGCGTACTGAAGGGTGTATTTGTACTCCTTTTGCAGTATCTCTGAAGCAATTTGCGCTAATTCATTTCGCGGGAAGGTTTCAGGATCGGGTGTACCGCCACCAAATGAGATGGCATCTGGCAGACTGGCATACTTTAAAAGTTCTCTGATCATTGAAGCCTTGAGCCTGCTAGCTAGTTGAGAAAAGTTATGAGTTTTCTCGTCAGTAAATTCCAAAGTGATCACCCCATCAAATATATATCAAATTCGTGCCAACCAAACCAAATATCTGTTTTTTCGGTTACCAAGTAGAAAAACCTTGTTTTGCAAAGAGTTGCACGGTGCAACTTTTTGCATGCAAATTATTGCAGTAGTTATCATCAAACCGTCATGTACCAAAAGGTGTTAAACTTAATCTAGAATAATTCCTAAACGGGAGGGATTGTTGTGCTTAAAAAGAATTACATAATGGCGCCTGGCCCGACACCAGTGCCAATTGATGTTCTGCTCGCTGGAGCTAAGGAAACCATCCACCACAGAACCCCACAGTTCCTGAAGATCATAGAACAAACGCTGGATGAGGCAAAATATCTCTTTCAGACATCAAACAGGGTTTATGTTTTCGTCTCTTCAGGTACCGGCGCTATGGAAGCAGCTGTTACAAACCTGGTAAACCCCGGTGAAAAAGCGATTGTTGTTGTTGCTGGAAAATTTGGGGAAAGATGGAAGGAAATCTGCCAAGCGTACGGAATAAACGTTGTTGAAATAGCCCTAGAGTGGGGCGATTGTGTAACACCCGAGCACATCGAAAAAGCTATGAAAGAACATCCGGATGCGAAAGTTATTTTTACAACACATAGCGAGACATCAACGGGAACCGTCATCGATCTGGAGGCAATTGCTAAACTCACTAAGAACACCGACAAAGTCTTGGTAACAGATGAGGTCAGTGGTTTGCTGGCAGAACCTTTGAAAATGGACGAATGGGGAGTGGATGTAGTTGTCAGCGGATCACAAAAAGGAATTATGATGCCACCTGGGCTTGGATTTATTACCTTAAGCAAAAAAGCGTGGGAATTAGTTGTAAAGAATAAATGTCCAAAGTACTATTACGATCTGAGATATTACGATGAAAACTATCCAGATAACCCTTGGACTCCGGCTGTGAACATGATTTACATGTTGAATCAAAGCATCAAAATGATAAAAGAAGAAGGAATTGAAAATGTTTGGAATAGGCATCGAATACTCGGTGAAGCAACAAGAAGTGCGGTGAAAGCACTTGGATTACAGCTATTCTCAAAAAGACCTGGTAATGTAACTACAGCGATTTTGACACCCCAAGGCATTGATCCAAAGAAAGTTACAAAGATTATGAGAGATAAATATGGCGTAACAATCGCGGGTGGACAAGAACATCTTGCTAGCAAGATCTTTAGGATTGCTCACCTTGGGTATGTCTCTATGTTTGATACTATTACCGCTATAAGTGCTCTTGAATTCACACTGCATGAACTTGGATACCCTGTACAGTTTGGAAAAGGTGTTGCAGCAGCGATGGAGGTCTTCAATCGTGAGGGGGTAGCTGGATGATAAGAGTTCATATAAATGATCCTTTGGATCAAGAAGCAACGAATCTGTTAACATCAAAAACTCAACTAAATGTTACGAGCGAACATCTTGAAAAGGACAAACTGCTTCAAATCATGCCAGAAATTGAAGTATTGGTTGTTAGAAGTGCAACAAAAGTTACAAAGGAAATTATAGAGAAAGGTACAAAGCTCAGAATAATAGGAAGAGCAGGTGTAGGACTTGATAACATCGATGTCAATACAGCAAAAGAAAAGGGTATAAAAATCTTGAACACTCCCGGCGCTAGTGCTATTTCTGTCGCTGAATTAACATTTGGACTTATGCTTAGCGCAGCTCGACATATTGCACGAGGTACAATGGATTTGAAATCTGGTTTATGGACAAAAAAGGAACTTGAGGGAGTAGAGCTTTATGGGAAAACTCTTGGAATAATTGGGCTTGGAGTCATAGGTAAAGAAGTGGCAAAGCGAGCTGTCGCATTTGGAATGAATGTACTAGCTTATGATCCTTATGTAAAAAGCTTTGAATTTGCAAAGATGACAGGGCTGAATGAACTATTGGCAAACTCAGATTTCATAACCCTTCACGTACCACTAACGGATGAAACAAAGCATTTGATAAATAAAGAAACCATCGCTAAAATGAAAGATAACGTAATCATTGTAAATGCATCACGCGGAGGAGTTATTGACGAAGAAGCTCTGTATGAAGCTTTAAAATCAAGAAAAATTTATGCTGCAGCGTTAGATGTCTTTGAAATAGAACCACCCCAAGATGAACTAAGGAAAAAACTTCTACAACTCCCGAATGTGCTCGGAACACCACATATCGGTGCTTCAACGGTAGAAGCACAACAAAGAGTTGGAAAAGAATTGGTAGAGAAAATTCTTAAGGAATTAAATATTTAAGATCCTCAGGACAAAAAGGGGCAATTTTTGCCCCTTTTTTATTTGTCAATGCTGACAAGTTTTTTGAACATAACTTTGAGTAGGAGCTAAAAAATAGTTTCACCAAAAGCTGTTTTAAGCAATACAAGCGGTGTAACCAATGCTCCGTTCCCTCTAGTAATCAACCCAGGTATTGAACTCAAGCATAAGTATTACCCAAACCGTGAACTGTTTTTCTAAAAAATTAGTAAAATAAAGCTAAATTGAGAGTTTACGTACTTCTCAAAAAGAACTTAAGGGGGGAGTTATATGAAAAGAGTGTCTTCCAAACTCTTTTTTATTTTTTTGACTACTATGCTGTTAACTAGTTGTTCACTAACCCCACAACCGGCAAAAGTTGTCAAGGATTTCTTTAAAGCAGTGCAAGAAAGCAACTATCAGAAAGCTGAAAAATACACAGACAACATCGCAATAGGAGAACTTGATTCCGACGATGAATACCAGAAGAAACTCTTAAAAGCAATAAATTCCAAACTAAGATATGAGATTCTATCCACAGAAAGCAAAGTAAATCAAGCAACTGTAAAAGTAAAAGTCATGATACTGGATTTACCACAGATATTATCTGATCAATGTCTGAGCTGATGAGCAAAGCTTTTCTGGAAGCTCTTTCCGGTAATTCGGCAAATTTAGATGAAAATCTGTTTTTCAAGCATCTTTTGGATAGTATATCTGATCCCAAAGCACCGGTGACTGCAAGGGAAGTTGACTTAAAACTTATCAAGAAAAAAAGTACTTGGTATATCCAAGCAAACGACGACTTGATGTATGTATTGTCCGGTGGTTTGTGGGAGTTGAAAGAACTGCTAGAATAACTACACAATCACTTAGGTTTTTCCCAAAATGTGTATTCTTGAAAACCTGAAATAAGTGAGTTTCAAAAATACAGAGCTGAAACTACACCGTGAACTTGGTGAAAAAGTGAGAACCAATAGCTAATAGAAAGGACGATTTCACGTTTCTTTGGCAAAAAAGAGATGCCGGAAACTTTGATTGAGACTTTAAACACTCAAGGTTTTTCTGCATTAATGCTGCTTTTATCTTTTATCAAAAACCGCGTTTCATTGATGAGTCATAGATGATTTGAAGCATCACTGTGGAGATCAAAAATATGCTTGGATCCCGACATTAAACATGTAGCAAAACGTTTATCTAGATAAGTGAAATGATACAAAATGTTCCTGAAAACAGTTGCAAGCAACTAGCTCACAGACATCTATCAGTTTTATCTGTCAGAAGATCAACTTAGGGTTCGAAAAATTGACAAAATAACACCAACTCAAAGAGTCCTAACAGTCAAAAAAGCTTGCTTACTAAGAAACAAATAGCCTGCCACTAAACTTCAAGCGTTATCAAAATCAGAAGGATACTGTAATTATCTTAAAAGCAAGCTCTTACAGAATCAGAAATAACTTTACGCGTAATTTTTAATCGAAGACATTGAGAAAGCTTGAGTGTGGAAGATCTTTCAAACAGTCATACATTTAAAGTGAAAAAGGGGCGATTGTATCGCCCCTAACTTTTATGCTAGCACTATCTTTCGTCCGATTTGTAGTGCCTTCTGACCAGCTTGTTCAAGTCTAAAAAGTAAGTCAGCAGAATCGTTTGTTTGATTATCTACCTGACAGATGGAGAAGATCACATCTGGAAAGGCCGCTAAGCCTTTGACTTTACTCCTTTCAACTCGACGCAGCAGTCTTGTGGCAAAGATTTTAGCACCTTCCACAGACGTATAAGGCAAAAACACCAGTAGTGAACCTGGCTGGAGCAAAATCACTTTGTCTGAGATTCTCATTTGATTTCTTGCATACTTGTAAACAGTCTGAGTCGCCAGAATTGAATCCGACAGAATTTGGATAAGAATGACCGATGAAGGAATCCCATATCTTTGTGATTTATAAAGTTCCTCATTCAAGAATCCTTGAACACTACATTTTGAATAAACATAACAGTGAACAAGTCTGATTTTCATGATGTAATATTCTAACGTTTGGTTTGGCAAGATCACATCAATAACATTTTCCAAAGATCTGGGCGGCTCTGAAGAAACAATTACAGTCTCTAGCAACGGATGTACAGAATCTCCCAAATAGATATCAGCGATGTTTTCATCAGAAGTGGGTATTCCAGAACACAAAGAAATAGCTTGAATCAGTTTTTCTCTCGTTTCTCCCTCAGGCAGATCTACGTACACTATCATAGTATTTTTTCACCATCTCCACAAAGTATTTATGAACTTCTAAATTCTCGCTCAGTTCCGGATGAAATGAACTTGCAAGAAGGTTCCCCTCTTGAACCAAAACAGGAACCCCTTCATGTTCGGCCAGAATCCTTACGTTTTCTCCAATTTCGACTATTTTAGGAGCTCTTATAAATATTGCATTGATCTTTTTCCCAAAAACTGGAACATTCAACAATACTTCGAAACTTTCAATCTGCCGACCGTATGCATTCCGCTCTACGGTTATATCCATCAATCCAAGTGTGTATTGAGTCGGATAATTGAGAAGTTTTTTGGCTAGCATTATCATACCAGCACAGGTTCCGTAAACTGGCATGCCGTTTCTAGCACGATCGATAATTTTATCAGCCAAACCCGTTGATCTTGCAAGTTTCCCTATGGTTGTGGATTCTCCACCAGGTATTATTAAGCCATGTACTTTCTCAAGATCTTCAACAGTTTTCACAACTATACCCTCAATAGCCATTCTTTGAAGAATTAACACATGTTCTCTAAAATCTCCTTGAAGTCCTAGGACTCCTACGATCAACTTTTACCAGCCCCTCTCCTGCATTTTAACTTCAAGTTCTTCAACATCAAGCCCTGGCATTGGTTCACCAATGTCTTCCGAAACTTTAAGAAGCATTTCAGGATCGTTCCAATAGGTTACAGCCATGACAATAGATTTAGCCATCTTTGATGGATCCTTAGATTTGAAAATTCCAGAACCTACAAACACACCATCGGCTCCAAGCATCATCATTAGTGCGGCATCGGCTGGGGTAGCTACTCCACCCGCTGCAAAGTTTACAACTGGTAACCTTCCCAATCTCTTGACTTCTTTGACAAGTTCAACTGGCGCACCAATTTCTTTTGCATAACTTACAAGTTCTTCGTCAGCCATCGTTGTAACCTTTCTTATCTCATCCATTACCCTGCGCATGTGCTTAACAGCTTCAACTATGTTGCCTGTTCCTGCCTCTCCTTTTGTTCTTATCATTGCAGCACCTTCTGCTATTCTCCTAAGCGCTTCACCTAGGTCGCGTGCGCCACAAACAAATGGAACTTTGAATTCATGTTTGTTAATGTGGAACCTATCGTCTGCCGGTGTTAAAACCTCTGATTCATCTATGAAATCAACACCAAGAGCTTCAAGTATTCTAGCCTCAGCTATGTGACCGATCCTAACTTTTGCCATAACAGGTATTGAAACAGCTTGCATAATCTCCTTGATCTTTGATATACTAGCCATTCTTGCTACTCCGCCAGCTTTTCTGATATCTGCTGGGACTCTTTCAAGTGCCATAACAGCAACTGCACCGGCTTCTTCGGCTATCTTAGCCTGCTCGGCAGTTGTAACATCCATTATTACTCCGCCTTTGAACATTTCGGCAAAACCCTTTTTGACCATCCAAGTTCCTTTTTCCATCGCTCACACCTCCTCCCAGTAATGTTTTTCGACTTTTTTAAGTCTTGAGTGATCAAATTTCTGCCTACCTGCTTTAGCACAAGGTTTCCCATTGACTTCAACAACATCGGCAGTTATGTCAACCTTCTGCCTTAAAAGTTTTGAACCAACCGCATAAACGTCGGCTGGAACTTTGAGTTTCTCAAAAAGCGCTATTTTCTCAGCGTCAAATCCACCTGAAACAACTATTTTCAAATCTTTCAAACCAACTTTATCGAACTCTTGTCTTGCCTTCCAAACAAGTTCAGGACAAACTCCCAAGGAAGATTCATCTCTTGGTACGACAGACACATCTCTTAAATTACCGGATGTATCGAATCTAACACCCCATATTTTGCCTTTTCCATCGCCTATTATGGTGGACGGATCCGTTACACCCAGAATGAACGGTTTACCTATATGTTTTTCATAAAAACTCTTTATAACTTTGAAAGTTGTACCTATTACATCATTTTCCCAATCAACCAAGATTATTCGTTTTACATTTTCCGGCATATGCGTGTCAAAAGCTATAGCAGCAGCCTCTGTACTACCATCGTAAGCAGCAATCAATGCATGAGGCATGGTGCCCATCGATTCAACACCCCAATAATCCGCATTCGCATCGGTTGAAACACCGAAAGCACCGGCACATAATGCAGCATAACCATCCGTTGCCTGTACCCAATAATGGTCGAATCTAGCACTGAAATAAAGCACAGGTTTTCCATTAGCAGCTTTCACAACGTGTTTGACAGCAGTAGCTGTACTTGTTGCGCGAGCAATGACACCCAACAATACTGTTTCAAGGTATCCAAAATAGGTTGGATCCCCTTCAATGACCATTATTGGTTCCCACTCCTCTGCCTCATCACCGTCGTAAAGAGCTTTGACTTCTATTTCATTCCACTTGTCAACCCAAAGATCATTCAACTTCATTCTTAGGTCCCATTTTCTTCTTGTGTATTCAATGACGAGATCTCTTTGCATTTCTATCGAAGCTTGTTGTAAAGCTAAATCAAGCTTTTGAATCTCCTGAAACAGTTCCTTTGCTTTTGACTCGTCTCTATAATAACCAGTTGCAAACCTTAATATAGCCAAAGCTTCATCTATTCCAACAACAACGCAGTCACGCCTTGGAAAGAATTGATATAAAACCCAAGGATGCCTGTTGTCCTTTTTCAATACCTCAACGTACCTCAAAAAATATATGTCGGAATAGTATCCGTTTCTTATTCTATCTATAGGCACTTTGAAAACTTTTGGGTCAAGTCTTTTTTTATTCACCTAAACCACCTCTGCCCCGAGGATTTCACTCATCATCCTCAGTGCAAATTCATGCAATTTTTGGTCATACGAGGCAACGGCGTCTTTGTGAACTATTACCTTTATACCTCTGTTTCTAAGTTCTTCTACCGTAAACAAGACACAAATATGAGTAACAACACCACAAATCTCAACTTCCGATATAGACAATTCCTTTAATTTTTGATCCAACTCCGTATTGAAAAACGCGCTATAACGATTTTTCTTAATTGCATGGTGCTTAGCATAACCTTGTAATCTTTGTTCCAACTCAACAATTAATCTGGCACCATATGTATCTTTAACACAATGACTTGGCCATAATTTAAATTCTGCGTCATCTGGATCATGCCAATCTTGAGTTGTTATTATTACGTTTCCTTCTTTCAGATTTCTTTCAAAATGGAACAAGACGGGCGCAATTACTTTCTCTGCGCCCGCAAAATAAAGTGCTCCACCTGGCTTTACAAAATCGTTTTGAAGATCAACCAAAATTAAAGCCTTCACTACTTTACCACACCCTTAATGCTTAACGTATGGGTTTGTCTTTTGTTGCTTGCTCTAGTGCAAGTAATCTTTCCCATCTCTTATCAACGTAATCTTGAAGCTCCTTGATGATTTCCTCAGCATCGGGTCTTTGCAGAACCAATCTGAATCTTTCTTGAATCTTTACAAATTCAGAGACAGGTTTGAAGGAAGCAGGTTTTCGTGTAACTTTGTAAACACCTCTTTCAACTTCGTAAAGCGGCCAATACTTTGTTTCAACAGCAAGTTTTGTTACGTCAATCGTCTTACTTTCATTCATTCTCCAGTATCTAACACATGGGCTCAAAACTGCCAAGAATGATGGCCCATCAAAAGCTAATGCTTTTTCAACTTTAGCCATGAAATCCATGGGTTCGGCTGGTACGGCAGTTGCCGCATAAACATTTTCATGACCCGCAACAATTTCCATTATGTTTTTCTTCAGCTGCAATTTTCCTGGTATTTTCTTTCCAACAGGTGCGGTTGTTGTATCAGCACCTGGAGGAGTCGATCCGGATCTTTGATTTCCTGTGTTCATATAACCTTCGTTATCGTAAAGAACATATATTAACTTGTGGCCTCTCTCCAAAGCACCAGAGAGCGATTGCAATCCTATATCGTAAGTTCCACCATCACCGCCAAACGCAAAAAATGCATATTTTTTGTCTGGTGAAATTTTTCCAGATTTTCTTAAAGCCCTGTAAGCTGTCTCTACACCGCTTATTGTGGCAGCAACGTTTTCAAAAGCGTTGTGAATATATGGTACCGACCACGAAGTATATGGGTAGATTGTAGAAGAAACCTCCATACAACCTGTCGCAAAGCCAACGATAGGTTCATATCCAAGAGCTTTCGCAGTCATAAGGATTATCTTTACCGTAATTGGAGCGCCACAACCAGGGCACATCCTATGTCCCTGTGTTATACCTATTTCTCTATTCGTGAAAATCTCAGCAAGCTTTTTCATTGGTAACGGCATTCAAAGCACCTCCTATTCTCTTAAACCAAGGTATAGTTCCTGATCGGCGACCAGTTCATGTTTCATTGCTTTCTCGAAAGCACGTTTTATCAATTCGGGATTGATATCTCTTCCACCAAGTCCATAAACGAAGGAACCAAGTAATGGTCTAGAAGCAACTTCATAGAGAGATGATTTGATCGCTTCGTACAGCGGTGCTTCAGCACCAAAGGACGCAGACCTATCGAGTACTACCACAGCTTTCCTCCCGGTAAGCCATCTTTGTATCTCAGCTTTCGGGAATGGCCTGAACATCCATATCTTCAAAAGACCAACTTTGTGCCCTTTCTCTCTTAGCTCATCCACAACATACTTGATAGTTCCATTAGTTGACCCAAGAGCTACCATCACATAATGTGCATCATCCATTTTGTACGGCTCAACAAAGTTATATTTTCTTCCAGAGATTTTGTAAAATTCCTCGGCAATTTGTGGAAAAACTCTGAATACATTTTTCATGGCTTCTATCTGTTGCCTCTTATGTTCAAAATAATAATCATACAAATCAAGAGGACCATAGGTAACTGGGTGATCAGTGTCAAGAAGAGGATAAATGGGTTTTAGTTCCTTGACAAAGGATTTCACGACTTCATCTGGCAACATCTCGACAGGTTCGACGCCGTGGGAAATTATGAAACCATCTTGGTTGACCATCACAGGTAATCTCACATCTTCGTGTTCTGCTAATCTTACTGCTAGAATTACTAAATCATAAACCTCTTGAGCATCTTCGCAGAACAGCTGTATCCATCCAGAATCTCTTTCAGCCATTGTATCACTGTGATCACAATGAATGTTTATTGGTCCACTTAATGCGCGGTTGACAACTGGCATTACAATTGGTAAGCGCAATGAAGCAGCTATATAAACAACCTCGTGCATCAAGGCTAGCCCATTGGCACTCGTAGCTGTCATTGCTCTAGCACCTGCTGCAGCTGCTCCGACAATTGCACTCATAGCACTATGTTCGCTTTCAACCGGTATCATTTCTGTTCTAACAAGACCATCAGCAACAAATTTTGCAAAATACTCAACAATCGGAGTTTGAGGGGTTATAGGATATGCCGCAACAACATCCGGCTCTATTTGTTTCATCGCATAAGCGGCAGCTTCCGCTCCTGTAATGGCTTGAATTATCTTTTCAGCCATACTCATTCCTCCTCCGTGATAAACTCTGTCTCTGGCCTCATCTCAATAGCTTTCTTTGGACAAACATTGGCGCAAATACCGCAACCTTTACAGTAGAAGTAATTTATACCTTTCATAACAGCATTTTCTTGAACAATTGCTTGATCTGGACAGTAAAACCAGCACATCATGCAATCAATGCATTTGGATCTATCATAAACAGGGCGTTTTACTCTCCAGTCACCTGTCCTATACTTTCTCGCCGTACCTGGTTCTGTTATCAAACCACCAATGGGAATTTCTTTCCAACCCTTCAGTTCAGCCACTGCATGACACCTCCTCATAACCGCGTTTCAACGCTCTTAAATTCGCTTGGATCATTTCCTCAGAAAGTTTTTTCTCGAACATGGTTCTTATCTTTTGTTCAGCTGCTTCAAGAGTTATAACTCCCGTAACTCTTGCAAGGGTTCCCAACATCACCGTGTTCGGTATACCTCTTTTAATTTCTTCAAGAGCGATATCAGTAGCTCTAACGGTACAGACTTTTCCCTTGAAACCTGTTTTTCTTCTTACGAACTCCATTGGATGAGCTGTGTTAACTATTAAAATGCCATCTTCGCGCAAGCCAGTAACAATCGAGGGAGAAAGCAATGTATCATCAATTACAACAACAACATCTGGATTCTCAACCGCGGAATGAACCGTGATCCTTTGATCACTGATTCGATTAAAAGCTCTCATAGGCGCTCCAGATCTCTCAGCTCCATATTCTGGAAAAGCTTGTGCATATTTCCCCATCTCAAGAACTGCTTCCGCTAAAAGTTGAGAAGCACTTTTAGCACCTTGCCCAGCTCTTGAGTGCCATCTGATCTCAAAATATTTTGTAGGCACTTTAAATCCTCCTCTCAACAATTTTCAGCCGTGTACTTTAAAATTGAGCCATGGGAATATTGCATCGGTTGACTCAAGTTTTTTCAAGTAGTCTTCACTTATATTATCCTCCAAAAGTTGATTTTCCAAATCTAAAAACCTTTTCACGTGTGTTTTGATTCTGTTAACAGCGTATTCAACGCTTGTACCCGTTGTAATTATAAATTGCCAGTCACTTGACTGAAGCAACAAAACTTCACGAAACATTTGGTTGAGCACTCTAATTTTCAATGAGTCCGTTTCATCCATATATTTGTCAATATGTTTATGTAACCTTTCCGAGAGCTCTTTTATATGAATCTGGACCCAATCGTTTTTCCCGTTCAACCACGTTTCGTGGTATCCACCGTTACCCCACGAAGATTCGGCAGGCGTAAGAATCTGGTAAGAATCAAATTTCTCAGTCGCTTCGAAAGCTGTTAACGGTTTTAGAACTCGACTTTGAGCCATTTTTGTGAAGAAAGATTCTATGAATTCGGGACCTTCAAACCACCAATGACCAAACAGTTCCGTATCGAAAGGTGCGACAATTACAGGAGGTTCACCAAAAATATTGTGTAATCTCTCAACTTGAGCGATTTTTTTCGCCAAAAAGTCAGCTGCATGATCTTCAACAGCTTGGAGGGCTTCTGCGCGGTTGTAAAATTGTTTTTCCTTCAAAGGTAATTCCTTGGATGTTATCTTATAATACTTAATCCCGGTGTTAACACGCACTCCACTTGGATCCACGTAAGGTTTTATGTATTCATAATCTCTGTCAAAACCTATATCTCTGTAAAATTCCCTATATCTGCTATCACCAGGATAACCCAAAGCTGCACTCCACACTTGTTCACTTGATTCAGGATCCCTAGCAAAGGCAAAAACACCAGATGGCGTCATAACAGGTCTATAAACACCATACTTGGGTTTCTCGTCCGCATACCAAAGTGCATGCGAATCAACAAAGAAGAATTTTAGACCATACTTTGCTAAAGTTTCATCTAAGCCAGGGTAATAACCACACTCAGCAAGCCATATACCATTCGGACTATGACCAACACTTTTTTTGAATGACTCTACACCAACTTTTATCTGGATATCAACTGATCGTGGATCGTGTTGAAGTAGAGGAAGATAGGCATGAGTTGCGTTGCAGGTTATCAGTTGTACACGTCCACTCTTAGAATGTTTCTCGAAACCCTTGACCAAGTCTCTTGAAAGTTTTTCATAGTACTGAAGATTGTTTTCAAACCTGTCTTTGTAGAATTCCGCTAATTGCTTTTCTTCTTTGGTCTTGACATGCGCCAACTCTTTTTCACAAAGCTCGATTAGGCCTTTGGTATGTCTGACAAACTTCTCACAAAGACTGTTTTCTTTCATCATTTCAAGCAAGGGTGGTGTCAAGGACATTGTGACTTTGAACGGGATGTTTCTTTCTGCTAACCTATCAAAAACCATTAGAATTGGAATGTAAGTTTCATGAACTGCCTCAAAGAACCATCTCTCTTCCAGAAAAGTTTCATATTCCGGGTGGTGAATATATGGCAAATGGGTGTGTAAAACCAAGCAGAAATATCCTGTCATCTGTTACCGCCTCCAGAAAGGAAAGATTCAGATGACCAGCTGGCCGGGTAGATCTTTTCAACGGGTTTTATCAAAGATTCACCAATGGTTACTATCTGAGGTTTACCGCGTACATACCATCTTTGCCTGCTTGTTTGTGCAGGTGAAGCCGAAGGAGTTCGACAAAGATTAGACCTTAGAACAGGAACAAAATTGTTTTCGGTTTTGTAACCAAGTTCAGCTAAATAATCTGCTTCTGCTGTTGGAAGATTGAAATAATAGTTTCTGCACATTCCAAGATGAACACCTGCTTCGAAAATTCTGTGTGCATTTGTTCCGTCAAACTCAATGTATGTCACATCATACAGGCGTAGAATGACGTTGCCAGATTGCGCTAACTTATCGTATGTTGATTTAGATAAATCCCAGAAAGCAAACACGAGAGTTGGATTAACCGCAAGCAAAATCAATCGGTCTGAACAATAAAAGCTAGGAATTTCAGAAACCGTTCGCACTTGCTCCTGTATTTTCGAGGTAACTGAGTACACTTTTTGTTCACTCTTGTCTAGTAACTCTGCATAATCAGAAAGAAGTTTGTAAACTTCTTGTTTCTTCATTCTTTTTTTGACCTTCAGACCTAACTTTCGTGCCAAAGATTTTGCTTTTTGGATGGTTGGCTGGGATGAGAGAAAATTGAAAAGTTCTTCACGCGTCATCACTGACGCCTCCTTTTTAGAAAATGTTTACAAATTATTCTAGCACAATCTGGTTTTGTTGTAAACTAACGAAAACTAATGATTAAAAAAGCAAAAACAAAAAAGTCGAAACTTTTCACAGATATTAGCAAAATTTCGCCATTAACCGTTCAAAATAAATGGTTGTTTCTAACACTATTGATCGTTTTGTCACATTAGTCAAACTCTCGAACTATTTGCTCCACGGAAAGCGGTGTCACAAATACAGTGCTGTAATGTGTATAAAGAACCAAACCAGGTGGGGACCCTTTGGGTTTGTGGACGTTTTTTACTTCTGTGTAATCAACGGGAACATTACTTGAATATCTAGCTCCAGAATAGTAAGCAGCAAGACTAGCGGCAAAACGAATAACAGATTCGGAGGGAATTTTGTCTTCAACCTTGATAAAAACATGAGCTCCTGGCATCTCATGTGCATGTAGCCAAATGTCTTTATCATTTGAGCTTCTGAGCAGTTCCTCATTTTGTTTGTTGTTTTTGCCAACAAAGATCTTAAATCCTTCATATTCGAATTTTCTAAAAGAACTCTTCTCAGAAGCAAATCTGTTTGTTGCTTTTTTCTCGCGTTTTGCAGAGAGTTGTTCCTTAATTTCCTCAAGTTTTCTCAAATCTTGAACAGTCTCTATTTGAATCTTCAAAGCTCTAAGATAGTCCAGCTTTTCAATAGCCTGCTTTATCCTCATTTGAAGAACAGGAAGCTTTTCCTTCATTTTCTTATAAAGTTCGAAATAATACTGCGAACTTTCCCTAACGGATTTGTTGTTAACAAGGGGAACCAATATCTTTTCCCCCGTGTTCCAGTCAAATACAAGCACTTGGTTACCGCGTCTGTCTTGCTCTGATGCATACTTTAAAAGCTCGCCAAATCTAAGATACTCATCCTTTTTTTCGCATTCCAACGTTTCCTTTTCAAGAGATTCTATGAGTTTTTCTTCTTTCGTCATCATTTCTTGAACAACTTTGGTCAATTCTTCCGAAAGCTTCTTTATTTTCTGTTGCCTTATTTCGGTCCTGAAAAGATCGTCAACGGTCTTTGATGGACTTTCAAAACATGTAATCTTATGTGCATGTGAAAAAGTTAGGGGAATTGCAGATAAAACAAATTTATTGTCCACAGAATAAACACAAACAAAAGATTTATGGAAATCATTAATAACAGAAAAAAAGGAATGCTTTAAAAGTGCTTTCTCTCTTTCTGAAAAAGCCGAGATGGGTAGGTCAGTTAGACCAGCACGGCTGAGAACCTCATTCACTAAGATTCTTGAAAAACCATAGAAATTCTTTTGTAGAAAAGTAGAAACCTTTTCCGGACAGTCGAAGTCAGAAAAAGCTTCATATCCAATTTTAAGTGGATTAAATCTCTGATTTGGCAAGCAGTAAGGCTCTCCTTTAGCAATGCGTCGACCGCCAGCAGTTGTTTGTCTGAAACAATCGATGACAAAACCACTTTCGACCAGGATCAAATTGCTATGAGTTCCAAAGAGTTCTACAAAAAGCTTGTACTCATGCTTTTCACCAATCTCGTTTACTTTGCTAAAAGTAAAAATCAGCACCCTGTCTAATTCATACTGCTCTACATCTACAAGTCTTGCATTCCTCAGCTTAGACCTCAACATCATTACAAAACTGGAGGGGTGATGATCAGAAAAATCCTCTTTTTCGGTTAAGCAAACATGTTGTAAAGGTGCTTCTAAACAGACTCTCACAACTCCAGTTTCAAAATAAAGGTATACGATGAGTTTTCCGTATTGGTATACTTGCCTCAGATGCTCGGATTTCAATTTTTGCAGTTCACTAACTACCTTCTGAAGGACAAAACCATCCAGCAACTTTACATCTCCCCAAGCAGTGATTTAACTAAGGCAATTTCCTTGCGGTACATGTCTTCTTCTTGAGGTGTTTCAAGGATTAGTGAGATTTTTCGAATTTCCTCGAAACTCAGAAAGCATTTGAAGCCTTCTATTCCTATAGTACCCTTGCCTATATTTTCATGACGGTCCAGTGGCTTACCAAGTGGTGCCTTGGAATCGTTAAGATGAATCATTTTAACGCGCCAAAAACCAACTTCTTGCTCTATTTCGTTCAGGAGTCTTTTGACACCATCTTTGTTTGTGATATCATATCCGGCATCAAAACCATGGCAGGTGTCATAAGTGAGAAATACTCGAGAAGGTTTCGAAACTTTTTCTAAAATAGCCCTCATCTGTCTGAAATTGTAACCTATGTTCCCTCCCTTTGGGGATGTGTTTTCTAACAGAACATACACGTCTTCTATCTTTTGCAAGAACAGGTCCAAGGCCCTTGCTATGTTATCAATACCTATTTCCATTCCAGCACCCGTGTGACTGCCTGGATGAACGTTGAGATATTTAAGTCCCAAGGCTTCACAAATCTTTCCTTCAAGTATGAACAACTGAACAGATTTTTCCCAAACGTCTTTTTGCGGACTAGCCAGATTCATTAAAAAGCCTGTGTGACAAAACGCATCGTCAAAGGATATACCAAATTTTTTCATTTCCATCTTGAAGGCATCTGCAACTTGTTTGGGTGGGATTTTCGCACTCCAAGTTCTGGGACTATGTGGAAAAATTTGAAAAGCGTTTCCACCAGCTTCAGTAGTAATTCTTGGAACTTCCTCGAAACCATTAGATATTGGCATATGGGCGCCAATTCTTATCATGCAGAATCACCAAAATGATGATAACATAATTGTGGTGATTGAATTGATCTACATCGGCACAAGTGGTTACTCTTTCCAAGACTGGATTGGAACTGTCTATCCTAAGGATATGAAGAACTCTGATATGCTGACTTATTATTTTGGAGCGCTCGGTTTTAAAGCTGTTGAAATCAATTACACATATTACAGATTGCCGAGTTATAAAACAACTGTATCGATGCTTCGAAAAACACCTTCAGACTTTGTTTTTACATTAAAGTTATCCGCCTCTGTGACGCATGAAGGATGGAAAAACTCCTCTATCCCACGTGAAGAACTAGGAAAAATTTTACAGGCAGTTCAGCCAATGATAGATGAAGGGCGCCTAAAAGCCTTTTTAGCGCAGTTTCCTTACAGTTTTAAATATAACAAACAAAACTTGGATTACCTGGTAAAGCTTAGACATGCAATAAACCAGCCTATAGCGGTGGAGTTCAGACACGCTTCATGGGACAATGAGGAGACCTTTGAACTTTTACGAAAGAATGATTTAATCTATGTCGTTGTTGATGAACCACAGATAAAATCTCTTTTCCCATACAAACCTCTATGGACGACTAAGATAGCATACTTTAGATTCCACGGCAGAAGTAAAGAGTGGTTCACTGCAGCCGAGGGTGAAAGATACAATTATGACTATAGCGAAGAAGAACTTTCAAAGTTTGAGAGAGATATCGTCGCGATAAGCAAAGAAGTACAGGATGTATTTGCTTTCTTCAACAACTGTTACCGGGGAAAAGCTGTCAAAAATGCTCTTTCCTTAAGTAAGATGATTGAAAGAAAACTTTTCTGAACTTTAAGTGTAATTTTTAGAACAAACTTACCAATCAGAAAGTCGCATGGTTACTCGTTTTCAGCTTTCTCCCATAAGGGGATTTAAAAAATTACTTTCAAAAATATTAGTTTGTTTGACGACTTTTCTCTTAATTCGTATAATAGCTGCGAACTATAACAACTTGGAGGGGTCAAAATGAATAGGCAAGAAGTTCTCCAAAAAGTAACTAAGATCATAGCTGAAAAACTCGGGGTATCGGAATCTGAAGTTAAGGAAACAAGCAATCTCACAGAGGATTTAAACGCGGATTCGCTGGACTTAGTTGACCTTGTTATGGCAGTCGAAGAGAACTTTGCTGTCAAGATACAAGATTCAGATCTTGAGAAAATCTCCACTGTGAAGGATGTCGTGGATTATATCGTCTCCAAATCCTGAGGGGATTTCTCCCCTCATGAAATTGAAAAGAAATAAAGTTCACCGCTGTCTGAGCAAAGAACAACAAAACTATTTCGGCCTGTCTGAACCATATCAATTGCGTAGGTTCCAACGTTAATGGTTTCGATTCTGTTGTTCAAAAGATCTATGAAGTAAAGTTCACCCGGAAGATGATTGAGGGCTATCAATTTTTTCCCCACATTTAAAATTTTGTGAGTAGTACCAGCAAGCTTTATTTGCTTAATTAACTTTCCATCATGTGATACTAAGCTAATCACTGGATCCAACAAACTTGTCACAGCTATAAAATCATCGCTAACCACAAAATCCCTGGCATAATCTGGTAAATTGATCCTCCAAAGTTCTTTGTCATCTTTTAAACACACCAGTATCCCATCTGTATATCCAAGCAAAAATTCTTTGTCAACGTGCTTGTAATACTTCAAAGGATTCCTCAAGTTTTTAAGACTTATCACTTGCCTTTTTGAGCCTTCTCTGATTTCAAATGTCTTATCGTTGTCGAAATAATACATGTAAAAAATCTTACCGTTCAAAACTTCAAAATATAGTGTGCTTGAATCAAAAGCCAACTTTTCCTCGACGACTTTTCTCCATATGTTTATTTTGTACACAGAATTATCACCGGAACATACAACATAAACGTTGTCTCTAAAAACTCTCAAAGTTGTTGGATATCGACCCACATCGATCCTTTTCAAGAAAGCACCAGACGTGGTGTAAACCATAACGCTTGATCGGTAATAATCAGAAACATAAACCATTCCAGCGACATGGATAGCACTCACCGGATAAGACAAATTCAGCGTTATTTCACTCAATAGCATGCCGCTTTCATCAAAGACCAAAACCGATGCGGGTTTCGAGCGAACCAAGCACAGGATTCCGTCATTAAACGACAACCTACTATAACCTTCTGATATTTTCACGATTCTGAAATTGTAAGCAAATGATGAAACGAAAATTAGTAAGATGAACAGAAGCAAAACCTTATTCTTCAAATTCTATATGCCCCCGCCAGTACGATTAGCGCGAAAACGACATTCAGTAATGAGAAGATCTGAACCACTCTCTCTTCGTTCCAACCAAGTAGTTCAAAATGATGGTGCAATGGCGACATTTTGAAAACGCGACGCTTGAATAATTTGTAACTGAGAACTTGTATCATTACGCTCAAAACTTCTGCTATAAAGATAGGTGACAGAAGCACTAAAAAGAGTTCGGTCTTTGTCCTCACGGCAATTGCGGCAAGCAAACCACCTAAGGCGAGCGCACCAGTATCGCCCATGAAAATTTTTGCGGGTTTTATGTTGTACAACAAGAATGCAGCAACAGTCATAATACTGTAGAGCAATGAATCAGCCTCAAAATTGAGAAGAACCCAGTAAGGGAAAGCAGTAAGAATATAAACTGTTCCAGCAAGACCATCGAGACCATCTGTCAGATTGACAGCATTACTGAAACCACTTATCAAAAACGCTGCAAAAACTGGGTAAAACCATCCAAGATCAATTTTTCCTATCCAGGGTACAATAACGTAATGAGCCGGCTTTATAATCAGATATAAGACCAGTGAGAAAATAACTTGTAATAGGAACTTCTGCCATGCTCTTAGCCCCAAAGATTTCTTACGGCGTATACTTAAGAAGTCATCTAAGAAACCAATTATTCCAAACATACCAAGCGATAATGCATCCACATAAAAGCCAGATGCCAAACATCCTATTGCTGCTATTGATACAAAGAGTACACCCCCCATCGTTGGTGTTCCAGCTTTGTAGTTATGAAGATCAGGCCCTTCTTCCCTTATAAACTGACCTACTTTCCATTTTTTAAAAGCTTTAATGAGAAATGGATAAGAGAAAACGACCAGGATGAACATTAGCAAGGATTTGAGCATCCACATACCTCCAAGAATCTTTGCAGGACTTTCTCCATTTCAATGGCTCTCGAAGCTTTGAATAATACGGCATCACCAGTAGTGAGAACTCTGCACAGTGAATCAACAATTCTCTCGATATCGGAAGTTCTGAGGATCTCCTTTGAGCACCTCATCACTTCGATTTCATGGTCTTTAGTGTAGACAAATACCCCATCTATCTGCTCTAAAATTCTGCCAAGTTCCAGATGTGTCTTTTCAGAAAAAACTCCTTGTTCTTTTATTGATCCAACAACTGCGAAAGTTCTTTTTCCAATCCTCTTTATAGTATCAACAGCGACTTGGAAAGATTCCAAACTCGCATTGTAACTGTCGTCGAAAACATAAACACCTTTACATTCAACGCATTTGAACCTTCCAGACATAGGGGTGAAATTCTTGAGTCGCTCAATATTGATATGAAAGCCCAGAGTATCAACGACAGCGAAAGCAGCTGCAAGGTTTGTCAGCTGGCCAACATTAAAGACATAAGGCAACTCTACCTCAACATTTGTTTTCCTCAAAGAATACCTTGCACGTGTTTTCAAACCGAAATATTCAAAGGAGAGTAATTGGTAATCACCCTTTAAATAGCCAAAAGTGACGAAATTCTTACCAACTAGTTTAGAAACAAAGCGCTCATCCTCAAGAACAACAGCCGTGCCATCGAGCATCATGTTTTCAATTATCTCAAACTTTCCGCGCAGAATTGCTTCTTCGCCTCCGGCGATTCCGCGGTGCGCGGTACCAGCGTTTAGCAAAACTGCTATTTTTGGTTTGACTATTTCACATAATTTTGCTATGTCTCCGACCTTGTTCATTGCCATTTCAAGGATCACTATTCTCTGACCAGAATAATCATTAAGTATTGACAAAGGAAGGCCAATTTCTGTGTTCAAATTACCAGCATTTCGAAAAGCATCAAGAGGTTCAAGAAGGTGAAAGATAATTTCTTTTGTCATTGTTTTGCCATTTGAACCTGTTATACCTATAACTAACGGATTACTTCTCAACAATTTTTCGCGTGCGGCATGAACAAGAAAATTAGAAGTGCTTGGAACTACTAACAACTTATCTAAAGGAGCATCAACATTCTTCTCGACAACAGCCAATTTCGCGCCTTTTTCTAATGCTTCTTTTACATAAAGATGTCCATCTGTTTTTTCACCTTTAAGAGCAACAAAAACACAGCCCGGAACAATCTTTCTCGAATCAATTACGAAAGTTGCGTTATGCAAAAGCTCAATCATAACCTTTTCCTTTCTCGGTTACTTTTTTGATCAGATTCCTTACAACTTCAGCATCTTTGAACGGTATCTTTTTTTCGTCGCTAAAGATTTGGTATTCTTCGTGGCCTCTGCCGGCTATTATTATCATATCGCCACGGTTGGCTATCGTCAGAGCAGTTTCAATCGCTTCTAACCTGTCATTTATCAAAAGGTAAGGGCAGCCTGAGGTCACGCCACGCTCAACTTGCAAAAGGATCTCGTCCGGATCTTCCCCTCTCGGATCATCAGTAGTGATAATCGTTACATCAGAATATTTGCAGACAATCTCAGCCATCATAGGTCTTTTGCCTTTGTCCGCTTGTCCGCCTGCTCCAAAAACGGTTATTACTCTACCAGAGGCTAATCTTCGTGCAGTTATCAAGGTCTTTTCAAGAGCATCAGGGCTATGTGCAAAGTCTACAACAACATCTACACCGAGTAAACTAGCTTCGGGAATATATTGGAATCTGCCTTCAACGCCTGGAAAAGTCTTCACAGTCTCTACAACAGCAATAGGGTCATAACCTATTTCTATCAAGCCAGCAATCACAAGCGATGCATTGTAAACAAAGTGAATCCCAGGCTGACTGATTTGACAGTTGAAAGAACCAAAACGTGTTGATAGCTTAAACTTAGTCCTATATCTTTCTACTTCAACATCTGAGATTTTATAATGACTTTTTGTCGAGAAACCGTAGACCACTTTTTTAACCCTTTTATTCAGCAAATGTTCGTATTCATCACTTATCAGTGCTACACCATTGTCCTTTACCAAATCGAAAATGTGAAGCTTGGTTCTAACATAATCATCGAAATTCTGATGATAATCCAAATGGTCTCTTGTTATATTTGTAAGACCAACTATATCAAATTTAATCGACTCAACTCTTTTCATCGCTAAAGCATGGGAAGATACTTCCATTGCAAAATATGTCCCATTTCTTTGAACAGTTTTTGCCATCGCTGACAAAGTAGTTATGGAATCCGGTGTGGTGTTGTCAAAATGGAAAGGTTTTTCACCCAAAATGTCGTAAACAACTGTACCGATCATGCTTCCTTTTAATCCCAGCTGGTTTAAAACATGATGAAACAAGTGAACACACGTGGTTTTCCCATTAGTTCCTGTAACACCAATTGTCAAAAGCTTCTTGTAAGGTTTATCGTAAAATTCAGCGGCTAGGATCGATTCAACGAATCTACTGTCGGGGACAATTACATGGGGGACTTTGCACGGTACAGGTCTTTCCATCACGATCAAGGCGGGATCTTTTTTCGCGATTTCTGATACTAGTTCATGCGAGTCAAATTTACTTCCCTTGTGGCAAATGAAGATGTAACCTGGTTTAACATGCGCCGAATGGTTAGTGATTCCAAGGATCTCTCTATCCAAAGCACCATCCAACGAAGCGTTAGTTATCATTTTATCTATCACAGCGATGATATTTCTCACGAGCATTGGATCACCTCAGAGAAATTTTAACACCGAGTTACTGGCTTGACAAGCTTACGAAAAAGTGATAGGCTAAAATTAGCACTCAGTTAAAGAGAGTGATAATATGAAAAGGGGTTCGAGAATAAACGAAAGGCAAAAGAAAGTGCTTTACTGTGCAATTCGCGAATATATTTTGACTAAGAAGCCCGTGAGCTCCGAGAAGATTCTCGAAGCCTCGGATATCAATTGTAGTGGTGCAACGATCAGAAATGACCTTAGAAGATTGGAATACCTTGGTTACTTACGACAGCCACACACTTCTGCCGGAAGAATTCCAACAGATAAAGGCTACAAGTTCTACGTAGAAGAAACTTTAAAACTGATGAAGGAGTATTTCCGGCCTTCAGTTTCAATTCATTCTAGTTATCCTATGACTTTTGGAGATATGGAGAAAATCCTCGATGGAGCAGCTCTAGCATTGTCAAGAGTCACACGTGGTGCTGTAATTCTAGAAAAACCTGGAATCGATAAACTTAGAATTATAAGAGTTCTTGTTATTCCAATAACAAAACAATATCACATCGTATCTGTATTGACCGAGTTTGGATTCGTAAAGTTTATGCCTTTCCGAACTCTTGAAAGAATTGACACCGAAAAATTTGAGAAAGTTTTGAACGACCTTCTAGTAGGCCATAGTCTTGAACAACTAGCTCTAAGAAGAATCGAAGGAATATTCAACAACGAACTCATAGACATGGCTGAAAGTTTGATGAAATCGTTAACGGAAGATTTTCGAAGTTCAATTATTAAGGTTGGACTTGATGCACTAATAAACAGTGAAGACTTTAACATCCAGGAGATAAGAAAAGTATCTAAACTTTTTTCTGAGGATACACTGCTTAAGAGATATTTGGATCAGGTCCAGAACCTTCCACAAGTACTCATTGGTTCTGAGCACGGTATTGAGGGACTAGAGAATTTTGCCTTTTTCATAGATGACTACAAGAAGGAAAACACAAGCATTGGCAAGGTCATGGTCATAACGTCAAAGATAGTAAAATACGAAGAGATATTCTCTTCGTTGAAATATATGACCAGCAGATTAACTGAATACTTCACACTGGCAGTGAGAAAGGAGGTTTCAGAGCAATGAATGAAAAGGAAAACATTAGAGCTGATGAGAAAAACAACGTTGAAAGAACGGAAACTTTTGAAACAAACCAACTGAAACTGGAAGAACTTCAAAGAGAAAACGATAGATTAACAAAAGCTATCAAAGAGCTTGCAGCTGAATATGAAAATTTCAGAAGAGACTCTCTTCGAGACAGAGAGCAGATATTGAAGAATGCCAACGAATATCTGTTGACGAAGATGATACCCGTTTTGGACGATTTCGAAAGAGTGCTTGAAAACTCAAAATCGTCTCAATCTGCAAGCTCATTACGAAAAGCCGTTGAAATGGTTTACAAGAAATTATGGAAGGTTTTGAACGATGAGGGGTTCTTCAAAATAGAGCCAAAGGCCACATTTGATCCGTTCGAACACGAAGCTGTGGAAAGGGTAGAAACAAACGAGTACGAAGAGTTTGCAATAATCAAAGTGATTGAGAATGGGTACAAGTATCGGAATAAGGTTGTTAAACCAGTGAAAGTACAAGTAGCGGTTAGACCAAGAGGTGACCAAGGTGCCAAGACAGAGTAAAGATTACTATGCTATTTTGGGTGTTCCGAGAGATGCCTCACAAGAAGACATAAAAAAATCTTACCGAAAACTCATAAAACAATGGCATCCTGACCTGCACCCTGAAAACAAAAAAGAAGCCGAGGAAAAATTCAAGGAAATACAGGAAGCCTATGAAGTTTTAAGTGACCCGCAGAAAAGAGCGATGTACGACAGGTTTGGCTACATAGGCGAACCTGAGTTTCAGCAACAGACAACAGGAACAGGTTTTGAGGACATTTTCAAAGATTTTGAGAGTTTCTTTGGCCGTGATATATTCGATATTTTCTTTGGTGAACGTGGTACGGAAGAACGACAGCAAACTAGAAGAAGACCAGGTGAGGATATCTCAATAACTCTGGAAATTAGTTTTGCCGAAGCCGTAACTGGAAAGCAAGTACCTATTGAATATGATCGATATGAAAAGTGTGAACATTGTGATGGAAGTGGTGTAGAACCAGGCAGTGGTTACCAGACTTGTCCAAAGTGCCGAGGAGCTGGTGTCATACGTGAAGAAAGAAGAAGTATATTCGGAGTTTTCGTAAGTACAACGACTTGTAACACATGTGGTGGAACTGGGAAGGTTATAAAAGAAAGGTGTCACGTTTGTGGTGGAACAGGACGAGTAAAGCGAAGATACAGAACGGTTTTGAACATTCCAGCTGGCGTAAGTGATGGAACTCGAATAAGAGTTGACGGCGGTGGTAATGCTGGATACAATGGTGGAGGATACGGGGCTTTATACGTAACGGTTCATGTCAAGCCTGACAAGCGATTCAAGAGGCAAGATGACGATATTCTGACGGACATAAATATTGACTATGTGGAAGCACTACTTGGTACAACAGTCAAAATAGATTTACCAACAGGTGACTCAACTATGCTCAAAATACCACCTTCGACCCAACCAGGAACGGTTTTCAGGTTGAAAGGCTTTGGATTCTATTCACCACGAACTGGTAGAAGAGGCGATTTACTTGTAACTGTTAACTTAAAGTTCCCTGAAAAGCTCTCACCAAAAGAACAAGAGCTCCTGAAAGAACTTGCGAAGTTAAGAGGGCTTAACTTATAGTCGAAAAATCGCGTGAGACTAATTTGACAAACTGCTAAAGGAAGATTAAGAGACAGCTTGAAGTGCAGATATTTACTGATTCTAGATGCTTTTTACCAAAAATGTCGACATATCTGTTGTTTCCTCTTAAAATCTTATGCTTTCTTCATCTTCCTTTACCTTCCGATCCTTGACTTGTTAAGTTTGTTGTATTAATATTTCTTCAGAATTAATTCATGTTACGATAAAAATCTCTCCCAGTCCATGGGGGTAAAAGGAGGGATACCATGAAAAGGTTACTAGTTGCTTTAGCTCTTGTGGTAGTTGTTCTTGCCAATGCTGTAACATTAACCGTCATAGGTCCCTGGTCAGGAGCCGAGATGGACAAATTCCTTCCAGTTCTTGAGGAGTTCACAAAACAAACTGGAATCAAGGTCGAATACAAAATTTACAGAGCCGAAGACCTTGCAAATCTCTTACCAGCACAGTTTGCCGCAAGGAAAGCACCAGGCGATGTCATATTCATGTGGGCACATTTCATAAGAGAGTACGGACAAAAAGGTCACATACTGCCTTTAACAAATGTCATAAATGAAGCTGCATACCTGCCTGGTTCATTGGATTCTGTGAAAGTTGGAAAAGAGCTCTACGGTGCAGCCTACACTGGAAAAGTTAAACCCGGTTTCTGGTATAGAAAAAGTTTCTTTGAAAAACACGGCTTGACACCACCAAAAACCTGGGAAGAATTTGTTGGATTGCTCGAAAAGATCAGAAAAATTCAAGGAATTAAGGCTCCCATAGCAAGTGGAAATGGTGTTGGATGGCCTCTTTCAGATGTCACGGAGCATTTCTTAATCTCATTTGCTGGTCCTGAAGTCATATATGATCTTATTGAAGGGAACATAAGATGGGACAGCTATGTCGTGCGGAACGCTCTGAACAAATTAGTGTATTTACTCGAAAAGCGTTATTTCGGTGAACCAACTGAATGGACTCTTGCCGTTGAGCAATGGTGGAACGGTGACTACGCACTTTACTTCATGGGAAGCTGGATAACTGGTATGGTAAAAGATCCAAATGATCTTGGAGTATTCGCTCTACCAGGCACGAAAGGTGTTGTTTTCGGAGCTGATTATGCTTTCGTTCCAAAATACACACAGTATCCAGAAGAAGCAAAGAGACTTATCAGTTGGCTTTGCGGTCCAGAAGGTCAAACAATTCAGGTAAAACAAGGCGGACATGTCGCAACAGCAGTGAGTGTAAATCTCTCAAACTATCCACCTGTTGACAGGGAAGTCGCTAAAATCATCCAGGGTGCCGCAGCTTTGCCTGATCTCGACGATACTATCGGTGGAGAATGGCAACCAACTTTCTGGGATCAACTCAAATTGTTGTGGGTTAGACCGAACAGGTTAGAAGAAGTCATTGGTGTTTTGCAGCAAAAAGCTCCAAGGAAATGATACCAATGAAAAGGGAGAAACTTTACGTTCTATTCTTCTTGTTGCCAGCTATTTTTATGCTATTGACCTTTGTAGTATACCCAGTCGTAAGGACAGTGGTATATAGCTTTCTAGATCAAAGTGGAAATTTCGTTGGGTTTAAGAATTATAAACAGGTTATTCTCAGCAGGGAAATAATCGATTTGAGGGGGTTCTCCAGGGGTTTTCCCCTGGGAGCCCTTTTTCACAACCTTCTTTGGATATGGATACACTTGCCAGCAACCGTGATCATAGGACTACTCTTGGCAGTTTTACTCAAGAATGTAAGAGGTGGTGCTTTGATCAAAGCTGTGATATTTCTCGGAATGGTAATGCCAATGATAGTCGGTGGTGTAATCATTAATTTTATCTTCGATAAAAACCTTGGCATTGTTAATGGTGTATTCAGTCTGTTCAAGATCCAAACTAGAACATGGACGGCACATCCAGATACCGCTCTTTTGTCTCTTATCTTCGGATCAATTTGGCTTTGGACGGGTTTTTCTGTGGTGCTTTACTCCGCCGGGCTTGAGACCATTCCAAAAGATATTTATGAAGCAGCTCAACTAGATGGCGCTTCATCGTTTGTGATATTTAGGAGAATCACGGTGCCACTTTTGAGGCCCATCACCGTCGTCGTGATAACGATGACTTTGCTTTGGGAATTGAAAGTGTTTGACATAGTTTACGTCGCGACTATGGGTGGACCTGGTGGTGCATCCAATGTTTTAGCGTTGCAAATGTACCTGTACGCCTTCAGAGCACTGGATTTCAACAGATCTGCAGTTGTTGCAGTTATACTTACGTTATCAACACTTGCAGCAAGCCTTGCTCTTATGAAATCTGTGAGGGATGAAGTATGAGGAAAAAGTTAATTTTGACTATACTAGCCTGGCTTATAGGCTTAATATGGATATTACCTTTTGTTGGACTTTTCATGACTGCCACCCGACCAATGAGTGAACTACTAAAAGGTTGGTGGCGCTTTGGAACTTTTACCTTGACGACGAAAAATTTTGTCGGCGCATGGAATCATCCAACGGCATCGTTAAAAACTGGAATGATTAATTCACTAATCATTTCACTTCCAGCAACAACTCTTCCACTTTTGATCGCTACAATGGCAGGTTATGGGTTTTCAAGATACAAATTTCGCTTTAGAAAAATACTCTTTTTGCTCGTTGTTATAACACTTGCCTTACCTCAACAGACGATAGCCATTCCAATATTTCAAATGATGAATTTCCTGGGATTAATTGATAACTATTTGGGTTTGATAATTGTTCACACCGCTTGGGGAATACCTTGGATAACCTTCTTCATGAGAAATTTCTTTTACACGTTACCAAAAGAGATGGAAGAGGCAGCCAAAATAGACGGAGCTAACGATATACAAATATTCTTTCGGATTGTAATGCCTGTTGCTTTGCCAGCAATTGGTTCGGCATGTGCATTGCAATTTACATGGGTTTGGAGCGATTTTTTCTTGGCGTTAATTCTAATTTATTCTCCAAATAAATTGCTTGCTACCCAACGAATACCTTTGATGCGTGGTGTCTACCACGTGGATTGGGGGCTGTTAGCATCGGCGTCCATCATGGTAATGATAGTTCCGATTATTGTTTATCTTCTACTTCAAAAATATTACATAAAAGGAATGATTGGTTGGTCGCTGAAATAAAAGGAGGAGGAAAGCCATGAAAGTAGATTTGAAACAAAGAAGTATTGATGAATACAGAGTTATCATTGGCGATGGTGTAGAAAAAATTAAGGAACTGTCAAAACCTCTCAGAGGTTTACGAGTTATACATGTCAATGCGACTGCATTTGGCGGAGGTGTAGCAGAAATTCTTCAGAACCTTGTACCTTTGATGAGATCTGTTGGGCTTGATGCAGAATGGAATGCTTTGGAGGCACCAAACGAATTTTTCAATGTGACAAAGAAGTTTCACAATACCCTTCAAGGAGCAAAAATACAAGTCACTGACTCTGAGTGGGAACTGTATGAGGAGATTTGCAATCAAAATTCGCACATGATAAATGGTGATTTTGACTTTTTAGTTATTCACGATCCACAACCAGCTGCAATCAAGAAATTTGTAAAATCTAAGCCTTATGCAAAGTGGATTTGGCGTTGTCATATAGATCTCTCCACACCTAATCATGAAATATGGTCAAGATTCAGCAACTATGTGAAAGATTACGACAGATTAATATTCCATCTTCTAGATTACTTCCCCAAAGATCTTGCTTCGAAATGTGTTTCGTTTCCACCAAGCATAGATCCATTAAGCGATAAAAACAAAGAACTTGACAAACAGTTCTGTGTCGAGATTATTCAAAGACTTGGCATAGATCCATCTAGACCACTGATTACTGTTGTCGCACGTTTTGATCCGTGGAAAGATCTTTTCTCAGCAATAGACGTTTATAGGTTAGTCAAAAAAGCTATTCCAGAAGTTCAACTAGCAATAGTATCAGCTATGGCATCCGATGATCCTGAGGGCTGGATTTTCTTCGAAAAGGTTGCACGATATGCAGGTGTGGATAAAGATATATACTTCTGCACTAACCTGAACGGCGTAGGTAACTTGGAGGTCAACGCAATTCAAAGATCAACAACAGTAGCTCTTCATACTGCAACTCGAGAAGGTTTTGGTCTGGTAATAAGTGAGGCTTTGTACAAGCAAGTACCTGTCGTTGCGAGACCTGTTGGAGGTGTGAAAATCCAAATCAAGCATGGTGAAACTGGCTATCTAGCATGGGATATCGAAGAATTGGCCAACTACACGATTGAACTCATTAAAAATGATTCAAAGCGTAAGACAATGGGCTATTCAGGAAGAAAAGATGTTATAGAGAAATTTATTATCACAGCGAATTTGGCGAACTACTTGAAACTCTTTATAAGCCTTATGTGAGGCTCACTAGACAATTACGAGATACTTATTGTTGTATCATTAACTGTAGGAGGACGTCTTTTGCCAGCGCCGGCGCTGAGAAAAAGAAACAAGTTGCAAGTACTTTTGACCATATTCAAGCGAAAGGGTATTCTGAGAGAACAACTTGCATCTGAAACAAAATTGTCTCTGAGCACTCTAAGTTACATATTGCGTGAACTAATTGAAGAACAACTTGTTAGTTCCGTGGTAGTGCATAAAGGTCGTGGAAGACCTTCACAACTTCTTCGAGTAAGATCTGATTCATGGTTCGTCATAGGTATAAAAGTGGGGAGAGAAGAAGTTCGAGGTACACTTTTTAACTCCCTGATGGAAGTTGTCCGTAACCACTCAGTTAGGATCATGGCTTCAATGAGAAATAATGAAGGTTATTCAAATGCATTAAGAGAAGTCCTAGAAGAACTGAAACACGAAAAATTGCTAGGTGTTGGTATTTGTTCAAGTGGAATAGTTGATGAGGACTCGATAGTGGTTTCACATTTGATGAACGTTAGAAATCTCAAAGTTTCCGTTTTGCTAAGCAGTATGGGCATTGAGAATTTCATTCTAATGAATGATGTAGATGCTCTCAGTTATGCTATATCTGACCTTGGAGAATCAAATTTCCTTGCTTTGACTTATGGAACAGGAATAGGTGCCAGTTATTATCAAGCTGGAAAAGCTCAACACATAGAAATTGGGCATGTCATTGTATCATCAACAGGCAAATGCTATTGTGGACAAACCGGATGTTTAGAATACCATGCGTCTGAATACGCGGTTTTGAAGGCTTTTTTGAAAACGGACTTTTCATTCGAAGATTTTGCTGCAAACGAGGAAGAAAAATACAGAGACAAAATCAACCAACTTAGAGAGATTTCAAAAAAGAATTTCGATGAAGTCAAAGTTTTCTATGAGCCGGCGTTTCGACTTCTTTCTGTTGTCCTTGGAAATCTGCTTTTGATCTTAAAACCCTCGAAGGTTTTTTTCCTTGGCGAAGGATTGACAAATATAAAAATGGTAAACTTGATAAAAAATTATGTGCAAGCAAGTTTCAACAGCGAGTTCATAAGTCCTACTGATTTTGCTATGGCTGGCGCTAGTTGGGAATTCGGCGTGGCACTTGCAGCCTTGCACAAGTACCTTCATAAATTAATCCGTTGATCGACCTATCCACAAAGAGTTCTTAGCAAATGCTCAAATTCTTCGGCCATATTTTGAGCGTCTCTGAGTAACTTATCGGCAACATTTATCTTCTTGCCAATCAATTTAAAAACAACCAAAGCTATCTCTACCTCATCTTCTTTTAGATAACCTTCGTACTTTGGCATGTATCTCTTCATGAATCTGTTCGCCTTACTATTGTTCAAACTTATGAATGGTATTCCATGGTATATAGCCAAAAGACTAGCATGCATTCTTTGCGAAACAACCAATCGAGACGAAAGGATGGCTTCTACTGGATTTTCGACGTACCTTAAATCATACTCAGAGGCTAGTTTTTGCACAACCTGTTTATCTTCCTCACTGAAAGCTGTGACAATAACGTTTCCCTTGCCAATTTTTTCTTCAATCGTTTTAACAAGATGATTCAAATCTATTTCTCTTTTAAGACAAAAGCAAATTTGACTTGAACTTTTCGCTGCAAATTTAGCAGAATCAAAGGTAAGAATTGCGAGATCTGTTCCTTGATAAACGTTTTTTCCAATCAGCCTTGCATAACGAAAACTAACAGGATCTCTCGCAAAAACATAAACCTTTCGACTGGACAGAAAAAATTTTACCAACATCCTTGAGATTTTCCTTCTTAGAGGGCCAAAACTGTTACCAAGTAAAATCACAGGCTTACCAAGCAGAATGGAGAGAAAAACTATCGAAGAATAATACAATAGACTTCTAAAGCTTGTCTCATCCTGAAAAATTCCACCTCCACCACAGACTACTACAGAACTCTTTGCTATAGCCTTTAAGACAGATATTGGAGAAAATCTGTTCACCGGTTGGATTAACCAGCTAGCATACTTTGAGGCCTTATCCTTTGGTACAGAAAGAAAGATCTTGTGAAAGCCAGATTGTTCAAGTAACTTCACAGTAGCTTGACACAACATCTCGTCCCCGAGATTTCCGTAACCGTAATAACCAAATACAAAAGCTGCTTTCAAGGAAGAACAGTCCTCTCTGTAGAATTATCCAATGAAGATTATAACAAGGGGAAGACCATAATGATACAAAAGGTCAAGGATAACATTCTTACCGTTGGTTCAGAGGGCTCGTCAAACGTAACAATAATACTTTTGCAACATGGCTCAATAATTGTAGACACATCACTTTTCCCTGAAAAGGCAGTGAAAATACGGCAGTTTGTCGAACATACTGTAAGAAAACCAATACTTTACGTTGTAAACACACATTATCACCCTGACCATTGTTTTGGAAACGTCGCATTTGAAGACGTCCAGATACTTTCCTCCGTACAAACAGCTAATAACATTGCCATCATGGACGAGAAATATATGGAGAACCTTCCAAAAGTGGAAAGATTGGTTGCTCCGAGCCTGACCTATGTCGATGAGTGGTTTGATGATAACATTCAAATAAAAGTTTTAGGGGGACACACTCCTGATTCATCAATAGTGTATGTACCAAACGAAAAAGTGCTTATCGCTGGCGACCTGATTTTCAATGATTTTCATCCAGAAATAGTATCCGACAGTAATTTGATGCAATGGATAGAGGCCCTTGAATTTTTGCTCAAACTCAAAATACAATATGTTATCCCTGGCCATGGACCTACGGGCGTTGTAGAATGCGTTGAATCTATGCTCAAGTATTTGAGCAAAATCCTCCGTCTAATTGATGGAAGAATTACATATTCAGAACTTCTTTCTGACGAAAACTTCACACAAAGAAAATTTCCTCAGCTCTTTTCTTGGGGAATAGAAAATTTGCTTCAGCAACGCGGCAAATAGTTCACCTATTTTTGAAGAAGCTATCAACATCTATGCCCAACTTTAGATTCTCAAAGGTGAGTTTCACAAATTCATCGGAATTGTTTGACATAATCATGATTTGCTTTATGAAACCATCTTCAAAGGTCATCCTGAATATAACGGGCTCTTTCGCTTGTGATGTAAAAATGGGTGCTGGCTTAACTGTTACAGTGTTCCCAGCAATGCTCAAAATGGTCATAGGTGTCTGAAACATTTTAAAAAGTAGCTCAAACAAACTTATGAACGTGCCGACTGGTATATCAATGTTTTCAATCCCAACATAACCCAGAGACTCAAAGTAGAATCTCTTTGTCCTGCCATAGTACCAAAACTTCAAACCGACCAGTTCAACGGGTTCTTTGATCTCCAGGTAAAAATCTTCCTGATTTCTTACGACAAGATCAACTATGAGATTGAAAGAATGCTCTGCTGCATCTTGTAAAACCCGAGCATCTATACTCAAAGTTGTTGCAAAATCCTTACTGCCCGCTACTCGTTCGGCAAAATCAAAAATAGGGTTTGCAAAAGCAATTGATGCAATTAAAAGCAGTGCGAACCAAAGGCGCAACATCAAATTCCGTTCGTCTCCCTAATAGAGTATAGTCTTTGTTTTGGGCTCACTATTTCTGTTATCCTGACACCAAAACTCTCATCGATAACCACAACTTCTCCTCTGGCTATCAATCGACCGTTCACTAAAATATCAACAGGTTCTCCAGTGAGTTTATCAAGTTCTATCAGCGACCCTACACTGAGTTCCAAAACTTGTTTCAATGTCATCTTTGCTCTTCCAAGTTCTACTACAACTTTCAAGGGAACATCCCAAAGGAGTTCAAGCTTATTATGAAGTGCTGATGGTTCTGTAACTGTAACCTGCTGTTCAGGTGTTTCAAATCTTTGAAATTGAACTGGCTGAACCTTTACCTTCTCTTCGACTTGTTTTGCTTTCTTTTCTTCTTTTGGATGAATAACATTATAGATGTTTCTGAAGAGCAATATTGGTGCCAACAGGAAAAACTGGGATTTCGAGCCGTTTATGCTAAGTTCTCCAGTAGCCACAATTAGGATCTCAGCTGGATTGAAAACAAAACTTACACTTTCTTCTTTTCTTGCGATTGAAACTTTTATGTTCTCGACAGTTATCTTCTTTTTAGCCCTGGTTGACAATTCAGTTGTTCCAGCACCAACAATTTGATTGAAAGTCTCATTGAGTGCACTTAACTTGATATCGTCGATTTCGCCAGATACAGAGTCCTCTAGGCCTCCCATCATCATATTTGCTATTTTTATACCTAGAGCTGTCGGTATCATTATCAAAAAGTCGCCTTTTATGCCTTCCCCTAACCTTATTTCGGCTGCAAGCATATCACCAGCTAAACCTTTCAGAAAATCCTCGAAAGGCTGCTGAGATATATCATCAAGGGAGAATGAAACATCTCGTCCTACAATTACTCCAAGCGCTGAACTAGCAGGACCCATAAATGTATTAACAACTTCCTTGATGATATTTTTGTCTTCATCCGCTACCTCTCCCGAAAGTCCTTTCAAAAGTTCGTTTAACTCATCTTGACTTAAAAAATCACTGCTCATGCTCATGTTCTTCCACCTCCTGAGCTATCAGGCCGGTGATTTTGACTGCTTTGCGATCCTTGTATACACCTGGTTGCGCTCTAAACTTTGCTTGATCTTGAACAAGGATAGTTATATCATCACCTACATGTGTGTCAAGCCTTATGACGTCTCCAACCTCAAGATCCAATATTTCTCCAACAGTCAATATCGATCGGCCCAATACTGCTGAAACATTGAGCTTCATGTTCAACGCATTGCTTTTAAGTTCCTTCGAAGCTTCCTCCATCTTTTCCTGTTTCTTGGCTGCAAACCACATCCTAGAAGTTAACTTGTCCAAGAACGGTTCTATCAGTGAAGATGGCCAACAAATATTCACAAATCCTTCTGTTTTTCCAACGACCGCAGACAAAGAAACTAGTAAGACCATCTCGGTAGATGGAGCAATCTGAACAAATAACGGGTTATTTTCGATGCTTTCAATCATTGGTGAAAAATTATATATTTCGGTCCAAGCCTGTGCTAACGTGGTCAACATGTTCATGACTTCTTTCCGCATTATCGATATCTCTATATCCGAAGGTGTTCTTTTCACACTCGGGATGCCAGGCCCACCTAGAATTAAATCAAGAATAGTGTAGAACAATTCCAACCCAATCTCGAAAACACCGTTACCAGTGAATTCAGGGGCCGAAAAAATAACTACAAAAGATGGGCTTGGCAAAGATCTTATGAACTCTTCGTATGGTACTTGGTCAATGGAGGCTAGATTAACACTCGCGAAGCTTCTGACGCGCCCAGACAAATATGTTGAAAGTGCTCGTGCAAAATTTTCATGGATCATATCAAAAATCCGTATATGTTCCTTCGAGAATTTACTTGGTCGTCTGAAATCATATTGTTTTACTTTTCTTTTTTCATCTTCTTTTTTTATCTCCTCCACTGACACTTGACCTGATTTAACTGCTTGTAAAAGTTTATCAATTTCTTCTTGACTCAATACGTCAGACACGCCATCACCCCTCATTCAACGGAACTGATGGCTTTTATATACAAATACACACCAATAACACCAAGTCTCTCGCGGTCACCAACGAAACCTGTAACCTCATTGATCATTGACCTTATTTGCTTTTTGAGGAGCTCTATGCCTGCAACAGTATTTAGCTCTGACCTTTCCTTACTTAAGAATATAAGCATCAACCCATCCATTATTTGATCATGACGCTGTGCAATGGCGGCTCGACAGGCATCACTTGCTGTCGTAACTGTAAGAGAATCTATAACGGCTACTTCTTTTCCTCCCTTAAGCATGAAAGTCTGATAAGTACCGGCTTGAATAATCGTTGCCTTTATCTCAACGGGAGCAGGAGTTAATTGTTCAGACTTTTTCGAGAGTGCCAAATTATCCCCGAGCAAAAATAAGCTGACAAAGGTCGCACCCAAAGCGACTACAGCTGGTATGATCACCATTCCAATCAAACCACCTAAACCGCCCTTCTTAGATTTTTCCTGCTTTTCTTGATCATCTGGCATTCTTATCACCTACTTTGCTTTCTCACGTTTTATTAAAATGTCTATTCTCCTATACTTAGTCCTTAATTCCCGAAGTTTGGTTTCAAACTGATTGTCTAGATTTCTGATTTCTGCGACATATTGGCTGTAAGTGATTTCATTTCTAGACAATTTATCAGCCAAGATTTGCTTTTCAAGTTCTATGGACTGTCTCAAACTCTCTATTTCATTTTTTATCGGCCATTCTCCCATTGCTATGGGAACAAATCTTTTCATATCGTAAAAATACTCAGGATCGAAACGCCCAGCTCTTATATCTGCTAACCTTTCGATTGTTCGACGACGCTTCAGTTCTTCTGTAAAGAATTGCACAACACTTGCAGCTCTCGCCGAACCAAGGTGCCAGTTCGAAGCGTATATAGAATCGGGTAAGACTGGTTGATCATCGGTGTAACCATAAACTTGTAGAACATTTGTCGTATGTTCTATTATCAGAGACCCGATTTTCCCAAGTAATTCCTTTGCTTCAACCGTAAGAATGGCACTTCCTGGTACAAAGAAAGCCATATCCTGCATTATTATGACTGTTCCCTCGTCTCTTTCCTCTATAGTTATTTTTCCCTTATATTCCTCAGCTATCCTTATGAGTTCCTCATACACTCCCCTTCTAGAAGTTATTAGCGGCTCTTCGGCTATAGACTTTCCACCTGTTAGAACACTTGGAGGCATTCCCGTCAAAGCTGACCTCAATCCAACAACGATCTGTTGAAATTTACCTGGACTTATTGTTGACATCGCAAACAACAATACAAAGAACGTTAAAAGCAACGTCACCATGTCTGAGTATGTTGTCAGCCAACTTGCTTTAGGAGCTTCCATTCGCCTTTTTCTTGGCATTAAGCCCTTGCCTCCTGCAGGGCTAGCTCATAAGCTTGCTTTTCTTGATTTGTTAAGAAAGACTTCAACTTCTCTTCCAAAACTCTTGGGTTCTCTCCGGCTTGAATTGAAAGAATACCTTCAAGAATCATCTGTTTTTGTCTCAATATTTTTGCCGCCCTTCTACCTATCTTTTCGCCCATTGGTAAGAAAATCGCATTTGAGAGCAATGAACCGTAGAAGGTGGTGATCAAAGCGACAGACATTCCAGGCCCCAAGGTTTCCGGGTTATTGAGCGTTTTAAGCATGGCTATCAAACCAATTAAAGTCCCTATCATCCCATAAGCAGGAGCAAAGCTACCAGCGGAATCCATCAAAGCTTTCTCTGCAGCTAGATCTTCTTCTATCAAATCCATCTCAGTTTCCATCATGTTCTTCAACAGATCTGGATCAGTACCGTCTATAACCAGCTGTAAAGCTTTTTTCATGAAAGGATCTTCAATTTCGTTCAGATTCTCTTCTAAAGACAACAGCCCCTCTCTTCGAGCTTTCTCTGAGAATGAAACAAGAGTCCGCACCATACCAACGTTGTCGACCTTAGTTTCTTTGAACGCTGACATCATGATTTGAATTATTTTAAAGCTTTTTTCCTTTGGGTGAGAAGCTATGGTTGAAGCTATCGCTCCACCAACAGTTATGAACAAAGATGGCAAATTATAGAAAGTACCAAGAGATGATTGGTTTGATACAATACCAAATAGTATCATTCCGAAGGCCAACACAACACCAACCACTGTCGAAATATCCATAAAACCACCGCCTACTGTTTCGGAAGATATCTCAAAATATCCATAACGGGGTAAGCTTGTCTTTTGTATTCTATCACCTTCGAGATAACCTCCTCAACTTTTTCTTGAACAATGAATTTTCTACCATTGAAAAGCGTAATCGTTGTGTCCGGCAATGCTTCGACTGTCTCAATCATTTCTGCATTCAAAACAAAAGGTTTACCTCGAAGATGTGTTAACCAAATCATCTTTCAAATTACCTCCTTAGTGCTACGACTTCTCCCAGGATCGTATCAGCCGTGGTTATCACCCTTGCATTTGCTTGAAAACCTCTTTGTGCAATAATCATTCTTGAGAACTCTTCTGCCAAATCAACATTTGACATTTCCAATGCTCCAGGAATTAAGGTTCCTCTACCACCACTTCCAGCTGCACCAATTAACGGAAGTCCACTGTTTGCAGATACAACATACATTGAATTTCCAACGTCCGTTAAACCAGCAGGATTATTGAAGATTGCAAGAGCCACCTGCCCAAGTATATCTGTCAAGCCATTGCTGAAAGTTCCTATGATTTCACCGTTCTCGTTCACTGCAAAAGATTGTAAATATCCCAAAGCATTTCCATTTTGGTACACAAAAGAAGCAGAATTAGATCCAGCAAATTGTGTAAGACCGGTAAAGTCAAGATTTATATTAACCGTGCTGTCGCCCATATGAGCAGCGTCAAATCTTATTGTCCTTAATTCAACAGTCCCAAGATTCAAAGTTTGATTTATGTCATCCCAACTTATTCCGTATAGGTTCTGTAATCTCCCTGCTTCGTTGAAGTTAATCAGACCTCCAACATAATTTGTCGCACCATTGGCATCTACGTATGTTATCGGCTCGCCACTTGCAGTGTAAGCTCTCCAAAGCCAAGCATTTCTCATATCAGCATACTGCCCTATTCTAGTAAGTTCTAAGTAAAGTGAATATGGATTACCAAGTGTGTCATAAACTTGCACAGCAGTTACGTATCTTGGACTTTGATACTGAAGCGAAATCAAATTTGACGGATTGTCTGATTCGTAGAACCTCGCCTCTCCTGCGGTAGGTATCGAAATAGTGGCATCACCTGCTATTGTAATTTCATCACCAGCACTCTCATTCCCAAAAATGATGAAATAATTCTCACCAGAAATTATATCACCATCAGAAATGGTGAAATTGCCTCCAGTAACGTTCACCGAACCTTCGTAGATGATCTGACCACTTTCGTCTTTAACCAGAACATAATAGTTGCCATCGTTAAACGTAGTTCCAAAATCGTTTTGATCAATTTGCCCATTATTGCTTGCCAGCACTTTGAACCCTGTGCCAGACCTTACCACCCTACCAAACTCGTTCAGTTCTATAAATCCAACATCTGTTAACCTATCTTGCTCATCCCTAAGTTCCCAGGTGTAACTCTGGGTATTACCAAATGGTCCAACTTGTCTTACAAAATCGGCTCCTGTTTTGGAAAACATAAATCTAACTGTGTAATTTCTGTTGCTGGAAGTGTCTGTGATAGTCATTGAGAACGGTAGAGGTCCGACATTTGATTGCAAGTTACCAGAAAGCGAGGCCAAACTTGTAGCCCTTGCAGGCATCGTAAGTCCGGCTTCAATGATTATATCGCCAATCGGCTGATTTGTATCAACATACCTTGTGCCCGTCGTGGGATCTTGAACAGCCCTCCAACCTTGTACTTTTAATCCGGTAGATGAATGGATCAAAGTGCCATTTGTGTCAACATCAAGTGCACCAGACCTAGTGTAAAAATATTGATTACCGTTTGAAACTATAAAGAACCCGTCACCTTTAATCGCAAGATCCAATGTCCTACCGGTGTTCTCAAAAGAACCCTGATTCATGATCTTATCAACTGTACCAAGTTGAGAACCTAAGCCTATTTGAATGGGATTGGTTCCTCCAACGTTGTTCTGAGGACTTCTTGCAGCTTTAAGGGTTTGAGACAAAGCTGTTTGAAAGGTGACTCTTGAACCCTTGAATCCAACCGTGTTCACGTTTGAAATATTGTTGCTAACTACATCAAGAGCATACTGAAAATTCCTCATTCCTGAGACTCCGCTGAACATTGAGCGCATCATATCATTTCACCCCTCCTGAGCAATTTCAACAATCGATGCAAGTGGATATTCTTTACCATTGATGTAAACGTAAATTTGATTACCCTTAAATTTCACAGACTCAATCTTTCCACCTTCAATACCACTAATAGCTGTCTCGGATCCATCTGGATTGATCTTGTACACCGTATATTTGTACGTTCCATCACTAACAGGTAGGCCTGAACTGTCTCTACCGTCCCATTGGAAAGCATGAATTCCTTTTCCAAGTACTCCACTGGCCACTTCTTTGACTAGTTTTCCTGCTGGGTCATAAATTCTAACGACAACTGGTGCACTTTGGTCGAGTTGAAAGATCACGCTCTCAGCTATTCCACTTCGAACAGCTATTTCGTCAGATTGAACGACCGCATATTTTCCTATCAACGATGCAGACTGAGCTTGAAGAGCACCTTTCTGAAGAGTCAAGAAATTTTCAACGGATTTGGTCATGTTCGTGATTTGTTCAAGTGTCGAAAATTGAGCAAGCTGAGCTATAAAATCTTTGTTATCCATCGGCTCAAGCGGATTTTGATTCTTCAACTGAGTTATCAGTAGGAGCAAGAAAGCATCCTTGTCAAGAGTATTGCTTGGTTTCCTCGTTGAAGGCGCCAGATGGAAAACTTGATTACTTATCGCGTTTATCATCCTTATTCACCTCACCCTCTTGCTCTCTCCTTTGCCGTTGATGATTCTGATGTTGATCTTCTCTGCCATCTGGAAGATGTTCTTCCTCTGCTTTCTGCGATATTCTTACCTCAATTGACTCTACTTTGAAACCAACAGAAGAGAGCCTTGAAACTAAATCTTTCGAGCTCTTTTCAAGTAATTCCTTTGTGTCATCATTTGATACTTTGAACATTATGTTCAGCGTTTCACCTTGTTTCGCAATTTGTATTTCAAGCTTTCCAAGTGATGGAGGGTTCAAGTCTACAACAGCTCTTTCAACATTGGAATTATTCATGTGCTTTATAGTTTCAACAATTGTATGTAGGTTGTCACTTTTTTGCTGTTGCTCAACCTTTGTTACCACCGTTTCTAAACTTCTTGGAAGCTGTCGAACTTCCACAATGGTTTGCTCATTCTCGTAAGCTTTTTTACCAAGCCGTACACTTAAAATCTCCTTAGTTTTCTCAGCCTGTTCAAACTTCATCTCATACAGATGCTCTCTTTCAATTGGTCTCTCGGTTTTTAAATCTCTTGCAATTTCTAGTTTCAAATTTTCTATTTTTATTGGCTCAGACAACTTCAAATTTTGAGGCAACTCCTTTTTCAGGTTTCTATATTGCGAGAATTCGCTTCGATATTCCTCGAAATTTCTCACAAGATTGCCAAGGATAACTTGCACTTGCTTAATTGTTATTACAGTTTTTCCTACCATGGTAGATTCGTTTACTTTGCTTTCAGCCCAATTTATGTTTCCAATGGTTTTAGTACCTTTATTTTGATGATTCAAGTTGAGCATTTCAACGTGTTCCCTACCATTGGAAACCATGTATTCAACTTTCGAATTCATAATTGCTTCTTTGATAGCATTAGTTAAAGTTTCTGGCTCCTTCTTTGAAGTAATAGGCTGATTGGTGATCACATTCTTAGTGGATAAAAGCTTTGGGAGGCTAATTTGATCAAATTCTCTTTGCAAAGGCAAATTTGTGCTATCAGTAAGAGATAAATTTCTGTCTATTCGAGAATCAGTGCTGGCGTTAGCAGGTCTCTGCTTAACCATATCACTTTTCAAAACGGCTTGGTTCAGCATAGATTCTTGTTCTTTGGTTTGAATCGTTTCTGCTTTAAGTTTTGCCATCTTTTCATCTCGATCCGGTATGTTCAACTTAACCTTTTTGTTTTCGGCAGCATCTACTGAATCAACCTTTTGGATCGAAGATTCTAATATCTGAACATGCTTTTGATGCTCAACTCTTGGTTGAGGTTGGTTGAAGGTGGGGGCTTTCAAAATGTTCTTTTCACCATTTGAATCATTGATCGTTCTTTGGACATTTGTATCGATCTTTTGACCTGGGAATTGTGATGTTTGTAGATAATTTTGCTGATCCTGCTTCAACTGAATTTGAGATAGATTTTGATGCTTTAGATCATATTTCAATTCCTCGAACCAGCTAATAGTTTGATCTGTGCGAAGTTTATCTTGATTTGAATTTTTGTCTAAAACCTCGTTATTATTTGGCAGCTTCTCAACTAATTTGCTCTGGTTGGACTCTAATAGTAAGTTCTGAACAATTTCTTTTGTTTTTTGAGTAGCAAGTTGTTCACCCTTTTTGCTTTCAACCAGCGAACTGTTCGGCAAACTGGTTGTTAACTGCTGACTTTCATTTGTTTCTATCTCTAAGTTTTTAATTTCAACCGATTTGGAATTTAAATTGACAAAGTCATTCTGTCGATTTTCCTCTTGAACCTTTTGAACCTGCTTCAAAATTGACTCTTGCTCCTTCTGGTCTTGATCAATTTTGAAAGCAATCCCTTGAGAAAGGGCAACCTTTTGAAAACCGAATTGCTGATCAGTCAATTTCTTTGATTTCACTAGCTCTAAAACAGTTTGGAAAGACAATGCTTTCGACACTGAACCAAAATTCTGATCAACTCGATTGCTTTGCTTGGGACCAACAATTTGTATAAAATTGAGTTTCATAACCCCACTCCCTTGACAACAAGGCGTTCAAACAACTCAGGCTTTTGGTCCCGTATTTGTTTGAGAAGCTCCTTGACTCTTTCTATTGGAAGTTGCGAAAATATCATCATAACAGAAATTTCATCCAACGACAGAGAATCAATCATTCTCAATATTTGCTGGTCGCTCATAGATCTAAGTACTTCAGCAATAACTTTTTTGAGCACCTGAGTTTCTATTAAAGATGCCTCCTGCTTGACTAACTCTTGTCTTTTCTTTTCCAAATCCTTGCTAAGTTTATCCAGATCTCCTAGAATTTTTTCAACTGAACCGAGCTCATTCATCACTTCAGCAGCTTTGTTAGCATCAATTTTCCCCAGCTCAGATAAAATATCCGAACGTGTTGTGGCATCCATGGAATGCAAAGCGGCTGCAACTGAAATAACCGAAAATCGTTCACTTGCTAAGACTCTCGCAATGTTAGAAGGATCAGCTTGCTTGAGAGTTTCTGTTACTTTCTTTACATCCTCTGGCGTCCTAATTCTATGAAGTATCATGTCGATCTCCAGGTTCTTTTCTTCCCATGATTTTCTTAGTTCTAAGAGGGCGTTTCTTGAAATTTCCAAAGTTTGGAAATCCTGCGCAATTTGCTGCCCTTTCGCATTTATCTCACTCAAAATTTGTTCTACTCTTTCCACAACACCCTGGGCGCTTTCTTCAAAATATTGCCCAGCCGTCATTATCATCAAAGGTTCATATTTGACAAAACGATTCACATACGGAAGTTTTGAAATCAAAAACGAGACATAACTTCTCCAGCCTTCAAAAGGCTGGATATTGATTCCTTTCAGTCTGTTGTATTCAAAAACAAAATAACCGTAAACAAGAACTGTAAAACCTATGAACAAAGCTAACAAAAGGGCTTTGAAAAATACTCTTACGCTCTTTTTTCGGCGCTTTTCTTCTGCCAAATTCAAGTTCCTCCTGAATCATTTTTCAACGATTCGGGTGATTTATCCTAAGGTCAAAGACGAAATATAATTTGATAGGTGATAAAATGGTAAGAGTCCTTGATCTTGGTTCAAACTCTTTTATTGTTTTGGTTCTACAAAATGAAGAAATCCTGCTTGAAAAAGTCTATGAGCTTGGTTTAAAAGCCCTTATGAAGAATAAGGAGGTAGCATTCAATACCGCAAAACAGATTCTCTCTAAAGCTCTTAGCGAATCTGATTTTTCCTGTTTGACCTATGCGTTCGGTACCTCGGTCTTTAGAGACCATCCCGAATTTTTCGAAGCTTTAACAAGAGAATTTAGGTTAAATGGTTACATTCTTTCTGAAGAAGAAGAAGCAATGTACTCTTATATGTCCGTTGATCCTGGGTTAAGCAAGAATATTACTGTTGTCGATTTGGGTGGCGGCAGTCTTGAGATAGTTAGAAAAGATTGCTTCAAAAGTTATTGCTTGGGAACACATGTTCTGAACGATCTTTTTGATCTCACACTTCCGAATGCGGTAGATTTTGAGAAGGCTGTAAAATACATAAAAAATCAAATTTTTCTCATTTTTCCCGAACTCGGTGAGACTTTCACCATTGGAGGTTCATTTGTCGCAATAGCTGCATTAAAAAAAGGCCTTTGGGATTTGAAAACTTTGCATGGCGAAAAACTAACTAGAGAAGACATTTTAAAAGTTTTAAACGAGGTTCGATTCAGAAATTTTGAGTGGATAAAGGCCAAAGGAATAATACCACAGGGTCGAGAAAAAACTTTGATGGCAGGTTTAGCAGTGGCTTTAGCCATAACTCAGCTTTCCGAAGATGTAAAGGTCTCCACTAAGGGGTACAGGCACACAGTTGGGCTTATGCTGGAGAAAAGTGGAAAGTTGCTACACCCGTGGCGTGCCCGGGGAGATTTGAACTCCCGGCCTCCAGATCCGCAGTCTGGCGCTCTATCCAGCTGAGCTACGGGCACGAATCTGGCGGAGAGGGAGGGATTCGAACCCTCGGTGGAGGAATTCCCTCCACACTTGCTTAGCAGGCAAGCGCCTTCGACCACTCGGCCACCTCTCCAATTTTCCGAAAATCGACCATTTCCCATTATAATACACTAAAGCAAAAAATCAAGTGATAAAATTATTTTCCTGATTCTTCTACTTCTCGAGCATCTCTTTCAACACTCTTAAAGCTTCGCTTATCTTTGAAGGATCCTTACCACCTGCCTGAGCCAAATCTGATCTTCCGCCGCCACCACCACCGAGGATTAATGCGATACTTTTCGCAAGTTCCCCTGCTTTTATGCGGTTCGTCAAATCAGGTGATACTCGGATTATGCAGTTGACTTTTTCTTTTTCGATTGAAAAAAGAGCTACAATTGAATTTGTCTTACCACTTATAGCAACATCTGAAAGATTCCGAAGAGTGTTGCTCTCCACATCTTGAAGAACTGCATGAAAGAGCTCCACACCAGAGATTCTTTCGCCAGTCATTGACTTAATCTGCGCAGACAACAGTTTAGACTTCATCTGTTCAATCTGCCTTGATAAATCTTGCTGCTTATCAAGGATTTGTGTAACTCTTTGTAAAACTTCCTGCTCAGAACAACCTAGCATTTTCGTTAAATTGCTTACCAAAGTCTCTTTATTTCTTAAATATTCCAACGCAACTCTTCCAGTAACTGCTTCTATACGTCTCACACCCGCGGAAATTGCGGTTTCAGATACTATTTTGAATAAACCGATGTTTCCTGTGTTTGAAACGTGGGTACCACCACACAGTTCCTCGCTGAAACCAGAAACTTTAACTACCCTCACCGTTTCTCCATATTTTTCACCGAATAAAGCAATTGCACCTTCTGCCACAGCCTCTTTGAAGGACTTTTTCTCTATACTCACTGGCAAGGCTTTCATAATGATTTCATTCACAATATTTTCAATTTGCTTTATTTCCTCATCCTTTAAGGCTTGATAATGGCTAAAATCAAATCTAAGCCTTTCTGGCGCAACAAGAGAACCAGATTGTTTTACATGTGGACCCAGAACTTTTCTCAAGGCTGCGTGTAACAAATGTGTCGCTGTATGATTTCTCATCGTATCGATTCTCTTTTCAACATCAATCTTCAAGTTACACTTGATTCCTGCTTTTAATAATCCTTTCTCAACTTCCACAACGTGGGCAATCAAACTTTCTACTGGTACATAAACGTATTCAACTCTTGCCTCTCCGCCATCCCAGTATATTTTTCCAGTATCACTGACCTGTCCACCTTTTTCGGCATAAAAAACAGTTTGATCAAAAATCACTTCTGCCTTTTGCCGTTCGGTTGCGAGAGGCGGATCGATTGCAACAACTTGTCCTTCACATTCGAATCTCTCGTAACCGAGGAACTGGGTTTGAACTGTCTTCGCAAGGTTTACGAAAGTTGATTTCTTTGTGTAAGCAACGTCGCCTCTTGCACCACGGGCTCTTTCTCTCTGAGCTTCCATGAGTTTTTCAAATCCTTCAAAATCAATTTCGAGACCTTTGTCTTTTGCCACATCTACAACTATGTCTGGTGGATAACCATAGGTATCGTAAAGCCTAAATAAATCTTCACCAGATATAACCTTGCTAGATTTTGCTATTATTTCCTTAAGTAACTCATTACCCTGCATAATTGTTTTGAAGAATCTTTCTTCTTCAGCTTTTGTGACTTCGAGTATTAGATCCCTTCTTTCCCACAGTTCTGGATAAACGTCTTTCATTGTTTCAACTACGACATCATTTATTAAATACAAAAATGGTTTCTGTAAACCAAGTAAAACACCATGGCGCACTGCTCTTCGCAAGATTCTTCTAAGCACATATCCTCTTTCTTCATTAGACGGGAAGACACCGTCTGCTATTAAAAAGCTTACGGCACGTGAGTGATCTGCTATCACACGGATCGAGACGTCCTTTTGCTGATCCTGTTTGTACCGAACATTAGAAATCTCTTGAATTCTCAAAATAATGCGTGCGAAAAGATCTGTCTCAAAGTTGCTTGAAACGCCCTGAACAACTGCACTAATTCTTTCCAGGCCAGCACCAGTGTCTATATTCTTTTTCGGAAGGGGATGTAGTTTTCCCTGTTCATCTTGATAAAACTCAGTGAAAACAAGGTTCCATATCTCCAAAAACCTCTTGTCACTGTTTGCAGGTGTGCACTCTTCACCATGCGGGCAATCATCTGTGATACCAGTGTCATAGTGAATCTCAGAGCATGGGCCACAAGGGCCAGTAGGTCCCGCTGGGCCCCAAAAGTTCGTCTCTTTCCCCATTCGAATTATTTTTCTCTCTGGCACACCGACAACGTTTCTCCATATATTGAACGATTCATCATCGTCTTTGTAAATCGTTACCCACAATTTCTCTTCTGGAAGTTTCAAAACTTCCGTTACAAATTCCCAAGCCCATACTATTGCTTCTTTCTTGAAATAGTCCCCAAAGGAAAAATTTCCAAGCATTTCAAAAAATGTATGGTGTCTGGGTGTCCTACCAACATTTTCTATGTCGTTAGTTCTTAAACATTTTTGGCAAGTTGCAACCCTTGTATAAACTGGTTCAACTTTTCCCCAGAAAATTGGCTTGAATGGCACCATGCCAGCAACAGTGAATAAAAGCTGAGGATCGTCTGGTATTAACGATGCACTTGGCAAAACTTTATGCTGTTTCTTCTCGAAAAAAGTCAAAAACTGTTTTCTGATTTCATTTCCTGTCATACTTATCACCTCACAAAACTCCATAGCTTAAAAGGACATAAGTAATGGGTGTTACAAAGAGCAGTCCATCTATCCTATCAAGCATACCACCGTGGCCCGGCAATATATTTCCAGAATCCTTTCTGTTAAAGTACCTTTTCAAAGCCGATTCAAAAATATCTCCAAAAGTATCGAAAAGCGCCACTACAATGGAGAAAATCACCAAAGATCTGTAAGAAATCACCTTAGCTTCAAATAACCATTCAAAGGACACTTTGTACACAGCGCTAAAAGCCAAGCATGCCACGAAACCACCTATAACACCTTCCAAGCTTTTATTTGGACTGAATTTCTTAGCTATCTTAGTTTTCCCAAACTTCATACCCACAAAATATGCACCAGTGTCGTACAACCACACAGCTGTTAGGTTCAGCAAAGCGTTGGCCCATCCAAATTTCAGGTAAATAGGAAAAAAGAAAGAAAGACATGCAGCAACGTAAATCAAGGATAGAATCGTGCCGAGGATTGTATCCCATATTCCAGAAATCTCCTTGGTAAAAACTAAAAAAGCAATTGCACTAGCTATAAAGAACAATGAGAAGTACAACAAACCATTTTCAGCCTTGTTAATTCCATAGATAATTGTGAAAGTTACGTTTAAAATCACACCTACGTAAACAATATATCTGTTCTCATGATTTGAGGCCGTCATGTTGAGAAATTCATACGAGGCAAGTAACACCACCGCGGCAACTAAGCCTATAAGACTCTTATAACTCACGAAACACGCGATAACAAAAGGTGCAACAATGACAGCTGTTATCAATCTTGTTCTTGTTTCGGACATACCAATCCCCCAAACTTTCGTTCCCGCTTTTCATAGTTCTCTAAAGCTTTCTTAAAGTCTTCTCTTGAAAAGTCAGGCCAGAGAACCTTAGTAAAATATAGTTCACTATAAGCTGTTTGCCAAATCAAGAAGTTGCTTAGTCTTTCTTCGCCAGACGTCCTTATAACAAGATCTGGATCAGGAACATCAGGAATGTATAAAAAGCTTCTCAGAGTTGACTCATCTAGCTCTTTAACCCCATGTTTGATAGCCTTGTTGAAGGCATCTATGAGTTCGGCCCTGCCACCATAGTTCAATGCAATTATGACTTGAATAGTCATGTTATTCTTGGTTTTCTCTTCACAATCAAGACAAAGTTGATAGATTTGTTCTGGTAGTTTATCGAGTCTTCCTGAAAATCTCAACCTAACGCCTTGTTCCATAATTCTGTCCAGCTTCTTGCTGAGCATATTAGCAAACAGGGAAAAAAGAAAACCAACTTCTTCCTTCGGTCTTTTCCAGTTCTCCGTTGAAAATGCATACAAGCTAAGGTATTTAATACCCTCTTGTGCTGCCCATTCAACCACTTTTTCAACTTTGAGTGCTCCGCGTCTGTGTCCCTCAACTCTTGGTAATCCTCTTTTCTGCGCCCATCTACCGTTTCCGTCCATTATGATTGCAACATGAACTGGCTTCAAACTTCCATTATCTCCTTTTCTTTCTTTTCGAACAACTTTTCAATTTCTTCTATTTTCTTATCTGTTAGATCTTGTATTTCCTTCTCTAATCTTTTTTCATCATCTTCAGAAATTTTTCCATTCTTTGTCAGATCCTTCAATTCTTTCAAAATATCTCTTCTGATGTTTCTTATAGCAACTTTGCCTTGTTCAGCTATCTCCTTTGCTTTTTTGACCCACTTTTGTCGCTGCTCAGTTGTTGGTGTTGGAAAAATTATCCTCACGCTGGTACCATCATTCTGAGGTGTCAGACCAAGATCCGAAGCAAAAATGGCTTTCTCTATTGCCGAAACGACAGACTTGTCCCAGGGCTTTATAACAAGTGCACGATCCTCGGAAATACTTACCGTTGCAAGCTGATTAATTGGTGTTTGTGCTCCATAATAATCCACCTTTATTTCCTCCAAAATAGCTGGGGAAGGTCTTCCAGTTCGCATCTTTCTAAGTTCATCGCTTATTCTTTCAATTGATTTGTTCATCTTTTCCTCAGCAGCCTTTACCAGAGGATGTTTCACTGCCTTTCCCTCCCTCGTCTTGACTCGTTTATCTGCATTGACTATACTATATCATACACGATTACAAGCCCATCGTAAATCAACAGTACCTCAGGGAGCGATTATGATATCGCTATTTACATTTCTTCTGAGGTTATTGATAGTAATTTAGAAAAACTATGAATACAATCCTTATCACTCTTCTTTCTTCTCAAGCCATTTATTTGTGAAGAGACACATCAACAAATAAAGATCTCCGGATTTTTGTAAATCAACGCTTATTTCCACCGTGCTAGCGTTCTTCGTACAATTTTCGAGGACAAGGAGTATGATCAACTCTAAAGCTTTAGCTTTTTTCAATCACCTTCTTCAGGATGCCTGTTTTTCGGAATCATATGTGAAACAAACACTTTCTTTAGAACCCCCCTTTTTGTGGCAATTTTATGATGCTCCCTGAAACTCTTTGGAAATGAGGAGACAAATATGAGTTACTTCGAAGAATGATAAAGTTTGAGGTTGGCCTTCCTACAATTTCATGTTCAAGGAAGCAGATGGAAAAATGCTACGTTTGTACTGACCTAAGCATATAGAACTAAAAGAACTTCAAAAACTTTTCTGAACAAATCCTTTGCTTTGAGTACCATGAAGAAAAGCGAAAAGGCGACCTCTCGGTCGCCTGAAAGTACTTGTATAGAACCTTTGAATCTATGATTCAAAAGGAGGGTGGGGGGTCGTATTCAGCTTCCGGTTTTTAGACAGAACATTTTACAGAAAAGTTCAAGAACATAAAGTTAAACGAATTTAAACGAATGGTTCCTAAAGTGCAAACAAGTTAGAATGATGCTTATCAAGCGAGCAAAATTTCAAGTATACCTTCTTTGGTCACCATAACTTTTTACGATCTTGTCTTACGAACTTCAGTTACAAGAAAAAAGCCGGAACTTAGCTTATTTCCGGCCAAAATTAAAGTATTATCCCGCAATGTCGAATTTTCACTTTTGTAAATAGTTCCAAATCCGGCTCTTCAACATATAAATGTACTCAGCAGGTAATACTAAGCAACCTGCCTTTCACATACACGATCTTTTTTGGCTCTTTGTCTATGTACTTTCTGATTCTGTCGTTGTTCATAGCCAGTTGTTTGACAAGTTCATCACTTGCATCAATTGGTATCTTGATCCTATCCCTTACTTTTCCATTAATCTGCACAGCGATCTCTATTTCCTCGACCCTGAGTGCATTTTCATCATAATTTGGCCAAGTTTCGAGCATGATAGATTCCTGCTTGCCCATCAGTCTCCAAAGTTCTTCTGCAAAATGTGGTGCAAACGGTGAAATCATAAGCAGGAATTTTTCCGCACACTCTCTGAGCAACTTTGTGTTCCATTTTTCCCTTGGTACTTCATCCATGTAGTCAGAGATCGCATTTATGAGTTCCATTAAGCCGCTGACTGCCGTATTGAATTTGAAACCACCTTCCATATCTTCGGTGATCTTCTTCAGCATGGTATGAAGTTTCCTGAGCAGTTGTTTTTCGCGCTCTGATGGTTCTTGAACATCACCCTCTTTTAACGAAATTATTTCATTTATTATATTCCATGACCTCTTGATAAATCTATGCACTCCTTCGATCCCAGCATCGTTCCATTCAGCGTCCTTCTCAGGTGGTCCCATAAACAATATGTAAAGTCGCAATGTATCAGCACCATACTTCTCAATCATGTCATCTGGTGAAACAACGTTACCTTTGCTCTTGGACATCTTGAAACCGTCTTTATAAATCATTCCCTGAGTGAAAAGGTTTGTGAACGGTTCGTCAAAACTCAGATAGCCCAGGTCATGCAGAACTTTTGTTATGAATCTTGAGTAAAGAAGGTGCAAGATCGCATGTTCAACTCCACCCACATACTGATCAACAGGTAGCCAATAGTCAACATCTTCCTTTAAAAACGGTTTTTCGCTCAGCTTCGGGTTCACATACCTCAAAAAATACCAAGAAGAATCCACAAAGGTATCCATCGTGTCGGCATCACGAACAGCCGGTCCACCGCACTTTGGACAAGTAACCCTTCTGAATTCTTCACTGAGCATCAATGGAGACTGACCTGTTGGAAGAAATTCAACGTTGTATGGAAGTTTGACGGGCAGATCTTTCTCTGGGACAGGCACCATTCCACACTTTTCGCAGTAAATGATTGGTATAGGAGCCCCCCAGTATCTCTGCCTTGAAATCAGCCAATCTCTTAACTTATATTGAAAGGTTCTCTTACCAATTCCCTTCTCTTCCAACCATTTGAAAACCCTGCGCATCTCGTCTGGGATCAAAGTGCCGCTTAACTCCCCACTGTTAATCATGATACCTGGACCATCGTATGCTTTGTCGAAGGTAAATTCCTGAGTAGGCTTTATAACTTGTTTAATTGGAATCCCATATTTCTTTGCAAAGTCGAAATCTCTTTGATCGTGAGCGGGAACTCCCATTACCGCACCTGTTCCGTACTCCATCAATACGTAATTTGTAACGTATATTGGTACCTTCTCACCATTTGCAGGGTTGATAGCATAACTTCCAGTGAAAAATCCTTCTTTTTCTGCCTCAAGAGCCGTTCTTTTGAACCTATCCTGAGCCCAAATTCTTGCAAGAAATTTGTCGAGCTCTTCTCGAAGATGAGGTAGGACAACTCGGTCGACCAAGGGAGACTCTGGGGCAAGAGCCATGAAAGTGACTCCCCAAAGTGTGTCTGGCCTGGTTGTGAAAACTTCTATTTGAAGATCCGTACCATCAACCTCAAACTTCACTTTGGCACCTTCGCTTTGCCCTATCCAGTTTCTTTGCATCGTCTTAACGTGCTCAGGCCAGCCAGTAAGTTTGTCAAGGTCGTTCAAAAGTCGTTCGGCATAGTCGGTTATTCTAAAGAACCATTGTTCAAGATGCTTCACCGTCACCGGTGTTCCACATCTCTCACAGCTTCCATCTTTGACCTGCTCGTTTGCCAAAGAAGTCATGCATTTTGGGCACCAGTTCACCGCTGCCATTTTCTTGTAAGCTAACCCCGCCTCATAGAGTTTCAAAAAAATCCACTGTGTCCACTTGTAGTATTCCTCTACGCATGTTATAACCTCTCTGCTCCAGTCATAGCTAATTCCAATCCTTTTTATTTGCCTTCTAATCGTATTTATGTTGGTCATAGTCCAATCGTAAGGATGTATCTTTTTATCTATTGCTGCATTTTCTGCAGGCAGTCCAAAAGCATCGTACCCAAAAGGATGCAGAACATTAAATCCCCTCATTCTCTTGTATCTCGCAACAGCGTCACCTATAACGTAATTTTTGACGTGACCAACGTGTAATGTACCCGAAGGATAGGGAAACATGACAAGCATGTAGTACTTTGGTTTGTTAGAATACTGCGGGGTTTGGAAAAACCCCCTCTCATCCCAGTACTTTTGCCATCTTGTCTCTATTTCAGCAAAGTCGTACTTGTGCACACAACCACCTCCAAGTTATTTGTCAAAAATTATAGCACACAACAAGGCAAAAAGCTTTGTAAATGCTTTATATCTGTGGCTAAGTTTGTGTTTTTCTTCGCCCATTTCACCAAAAGTTTTATCATAACCGTTCGGAATAAAAATGGGATCGTAACCGAAACCTTCTGAACCCCTGATCGTGTGAGCTATGGTTCCTTCCACTTTTTCCTCGCAGCATATGACTAAATTCTGGTTTGGATTGTAATAAGCGGCGGCACAAACAAATCGAGCTGCTCTGTCCCTTTTGTTCTCCATCATTCTTAGTATCATCTGCATTCTCTGTCGATAGTCGCAATCTTTCATGAAGCGGGCAGAATAAACGCCCGGAAAGCCATCAAGTGCATCTATCACCAATCCAGAATCATCAGCAACAACTTCCTTATTAGTCATGTTTCCATAAAAAATAGCCTTTTTAACTGCGTTTTGAACAAACGAATCGCCGCTTTCTTCAACTTCCACAGTTATTCCAAGATCATTTAAAGAAATAACTTCAATCTTTTCAGGAACAAATCTTTTTATCTCCTGGACTTTGTCTTTATTACGAGTAGCAATTAGAAGCACCTTAATTCCCCCAACTTTTTTCTAAAAGATCGTGGGTCCGATCTGAAGATCCCATAACCCATAACCAGAATTTCTGCACCTGCACAAACTACTTTTTCCACTGTTTCTTCATTGATACCACCATCAACCATTATTTTCACATTTGGAAAATTCTCATTTATCATCTTCTTCAATCTGACAATCTTCTTAACAGTCGATTCAATAAATTTTTGACCAGAAAAACCGGGATTCACTGTCATTACTAAAATACCGTCGACATCAACCAGAATGTCCGTTAGAATTTCAACGGGAGTATGTGGATTAAGTGCAACAAAAGCTTTTGCGCCTTTTTCCTTGATTCTATATATAGTTCTATGTAAATGAGTACAAGCCTCATAATGAACGGTTACTATAGATGCACCAGCCTCAACAAAACTTTCAACATACTTATCTGCATCTATTATCATCAAATGCGCATCTACTGGCAAACTAGTACACCTTTTCACGGCTTCCAACAATGGTAAACCGAAAGTGATGTTTGGGACGAAAACCCCATCCATAACATCCAGATGAACCATGTCTATGAATGGTTCTACTCTCTTGATTTCCTCAGCGAGTCTTGACAAATCGCACGCAAGTATTGAAGCAGTTATTTTGGTCATACCTTACTCTTCACCTCTTCGACCATTAAAAGATAATTTTCATACCTATTTTTAGCCAAGAGGCCTTTTTCAACAGCTTCTCTAACTTTACAACCTGGCTCCGATACGTGAAGACAATTTTTAAAGAGGCATCTTTCCCTATATTGTTCAAACTCCCTGAAATAAAGTTGAATCTCATTAATATCGAGATGATCTATTTCAATCAGGGAGAAACCAGGAGTATCTACAACATAACCACCAAATGGGAAGGCTATAAGCTCAGCAGAAGTGGTAGTATGCCTACCACGCTCAGTTTTCTCTGAAATTTCCTGTGTTTTCAAATTTATCCCCGCACAGATAGCATTTAAAAGACTGCTCTTTCCAACTCCAGAAACACCCGCTAAAACGCTGATTTTGTCTTTCAAAATCTGCTTTAGTTGGTCCAAACCCTCCTTCGTTCTGGCACTCGTAAGAATTAGCGGATAGATTGAACCATAAATTCTGATAAATTCTTGTTTTCTTTCCTCTTCATCTTCCGTTAGCAAATCTATCTTGTTCAAAATAATAACTGCTTGGAGACTTGTTTGTTCAACTAAGACTAACAATTTATCAAAAACAAGTGAAGGTACCTCTGGTTTTTTCAAGGTGCAAACACAAATTACTTGATCAATGTTTGCAACCCTAGGCTTTAAAAGTTCATTCTTCCTTTTCAGTACAGATTCAATAACACCACTATCAAGAACTTTGGTGTATTCAACTATATCTCCAACTATCGGTTTCAAGGATTGAACCCTAAATCTACCGCGTAAGTAGCATCTGATCTTTTCATGTGTTTCCAGATCTTCAACAACAGCCATATTTGATGTGAATCTGATCACTATTCCTCTTTTTCTCAGCCAAAGATCCCTCCTTTAAGGCTCACCTGAATCTACTAGAAGAGATATTTCACTACCTTGTTTCAGTTTACTTCCGGCTGCTGGGTACATTCCTATAACTCTTCCATCGGTTCCTTTGTACGGCATTTGAGCAATCCTAACCTTGAAACCCATTGCTTCGAGGATCTGCTGGGCTGTTTCCTTAGGTACACCAAAAAGGTCCGGTAGAACCACCTCTGGTGGATCACTTAGAAACAAGTTTATTTCTCGACCTTTCTTTACAGTTTCGCCTGCATAAGGATACGTGTGATCAACGGTTCCAGAACCATGAACTTGCGCCACTTTTAGACCAGCTTTTTCAATAACCCGAGTTGCTGTACCAAGGTCCATACCTTTCACATCTGGAACCTTTACTTCTCTTGGGCTTATCAAAAAATAGCTCAAAAACAATAGAACACCAAGAACTGCACCAATTGCAAAATATAAAAGAAATACAAAAATCCATTTTATTGCTTTTGCAATGCCTTTAGTCTCAGTTGTCCGCATGCAGCTTCTATGTCGACTCCTTTCTCCTGCCTAATCTCTGCTTCGATCCCAGATTCCAACAGGATTTCCTTGAATCTGTTGATCTTCCATGAAGAAGGTCTTTCCACACCTGGTACCGCAGGATTAACAGGTATTAAGTTAACGAATATTTTCATCTTCATTTCTTTAAGCAACTTTGCAAGCCTTCTTGCGTCTTCATCAAAATCGTTGAATTCTTTTATCAGTATGTACTCTATCGTTACCCTTCGATCGGTGTTTTGCTGAAACTCTTTTGCAGCTTCGAGAATTTCCTCAACAGTGTATTTACTTGCGACAGGTATGATTTTCATTCTTTTCTCATTACTTGCAGCGTGTAAAGATATTGCCAAATTTAAATCCAGGTTCTCTTTACCAAGTTTGATTATCTTCTCCGGTATTCCTACAGTGCTTATTGTTATTCTTCTTATTCCTATGTTTTTCATCTTTTTATTGTTTAGAATCCTCACACTTTTTACGACGTTTTCGTAATTGAGTAAAGGCTCTCCCATTCCCATATAAACAACGTTGCGAATCTTTTGCTTACTATCTATCTCGATTGCAAGAATCTGAGCGACGATTTCATGTACCTCTAGATTTCTTACGAAACCACTTTGCCCAGTTGCGCAGAAAGAACAGCGAATTGGACATCCAACTTGCGTCGAGATACAAGCGGTTGCGTAGCCCTCATGGAAAAGCAGAACAGACTCGATAGTATTTCCGTCTTTGAGTTCAAACAGATACTTTGTAGTTCTGTCAAGCTTGGAAACCCTTTTGTCGCGTATCCTCGGAAGTTCAATCGAAAAATGCTGCGGTAAAAGCTGACGATGTTCTTTTGAAAGGTTTGTCATTTGCTCGAATGAAAAAACGTGCTTTTGATAAACCCAGTCAAGCACTTGATCTGCTCTATACTTCTCAATCCCAATGCGAGTTATCTCATCAACAAATTCCTCGTATGTAAGACCAATTATATTCAAAAAATCACCTCAAGATAATTATATATGACTTTTTAGGTAAACTCGGCCAGAAAACTAGGATTTCTCCTTCTGTTAACTTCGTGTTGTATAATTTCTCGGAGGCGATTTTCTTGACTGTGAGTGAAGCAAAATTTCTCAGCAGAAAGATAATGGAGGCCGGAGAAGTCCCACTCCTTGTAGGACACTTTGGTGTTGGAAAAACTGATGTGGCGCGTCAGATAGCCGCCGAAACTGGAAGAAAATTAATCATACTTATACTTTCACAAATGGAACCAGGTGATTTAATAGGACTTCCATCGCGGCAGAATGATCAAACTGTTTTTCTAAGACCCGACTGGTGGCCAGAGGATGGAAAAGCAATAGTTTTACTTGACGAGATAAACCGGGCACACCGATCGATAAGAAATGCAATCATGCAACTCGTAATTGACAAGAGGATTCACAACCATGTTTTGCCAGATGGAACGTGGATTATGGCAACAATGAACCCACCAGACGACGAATATGATCAAGCAGAACTCATAACTGATCCAGCTTTTATATCGAGATTTTTCATATTAGACATAACACCATCAACTGAAGAATGGCAAGTTTGGGCTGAGGAAAACAACATTGCACAGGAAATTCGACAGTTCGTTCAGAAGTACCCAGAATTTCTATACTCACACTCTGCGATGTCCTTGAAGGTTGAGTTACGCCCAAGCCCGAGAAGTTGGCACAAATTAAGCAACGTAATGAAAACATTGAGTGGAGAAGATAGAAAAAAATACGGTTACGCACTTGCCGCAGGAATACTTGGTCCTGAAGCTGCGAAAGCTTTTGTAGAATTCTCGAACGGTAAATCGATACCTTTGCCGCAAAAGATTTTGCTTGAAGGAATAAACCAAGTCTTTACTCAAGAAATAGATGCTGCAAATTCATTGACTTTAAGGTTGATTGATTACTTTTCGAAGATAGATGATGACACCGTTGAACTACTTCGATCGCATCTTTCAACTGTAGCCAAAAATATAAGCGAACTTACCTCCGTGCTCCCAAAAGACTCTTTCTACGCGTTACTAAGATATCTCACTGATCGAGCCGCAAACTCTGACAAATACTCTGAATTCTTCGACAAGCTATTGGAAAAACTGGCTAGCTATGCTCAAATAAAATCGATTTTGGAGGAGATCTAAAATAGAACGAGCAATACTAGAACTTGGGAAAAGGTCACCCTTTTACCTGTACATTCTTCTAAACATCTCCAAGATACCAAATAAGGAGATTAGAACACTTGAACTGAATTTTTCACAAAATCGTTGGACGTTGTTCTATAACCCCGATTGGGTGGAGAAGACTGATACCAAATTCGTGCAGGCTTTGCTTCTTCACCACCTTATGCATTTGATAAACCTTCATTTTCTCATAAAACCTAAAAACAAAAGGGAAAAAATGATCTGGGATCTGGCTATGGATGCTGCGATAAACCAGTACATTCCAGAGCTTTCTGCATTTGGAATACCATTGAACCTTTTGATTGAGGAAGGGCATGGCGTTGACAACGAAAGGATGTTTGTCCTCCCACCAGATTGGATGCCAAATGAAAGTGCTGAGGAATACTTCAAATGGATCATGAAGAAAATGGAAGAACTTGGAAGATTTGACTTAATCATGGTTGCTGAAGCTCGAGAGAATTCTTTAGACTCCCATGACTCACTCTACGAGGTTGAGAATATAGATATGATCCTGGAATTAACTCAAAGTGATTTGGCAAAGGCTTTTAACTTGTACGGTCAAGAATTACCCAGTGGAATTAAAAGGCAAGTTGAGATAGCCATTTTTCGTCCTATCCTTAACTGGAGGGATATGATCAGGCATTTTGCTGGGCTCTCTGAATATGGCGAAAGATACACAACCCCATTGAAGCCAAATAGGAGATATGACGATCAGCCGGGTTGGAAAACATCGCATATGGCGAAACTTGCAATAATAGTTGATACAAGTGGAAGCATAATAGAGGAAGAACTCGACCAATTCTTTTCGGAAATTGAAAGCCTTTCGAGATACATTGATACAAATCTTGTCTTGGTGCAAGTAGATAGAGCCGTAAATCTAGAGATGAAATACACCAAAGGTAGTTGGAGAAAAGTTGAAATAGTCGGTGGTGGAGAGACAGATTTGCAACCAGCAGTTAATTATCTTCAGGAAAAGTATCATCCTGAATGTTTTATTGTGTTTACCGATGGATTTACTGACCTTCCTATTGTGAAAAGAAGAGTACTTTTCGTACTCTCCAGCTACTACAATGAAGATTTTCTACAGCAAGCTCGAAAAGTTTACGGTAGATCCAGTGTGGTGATTCTAAAATGACATCCTTTGGACCGGAAAATCTCACTAAATTATTATCTTCTTATCTCTCGAAAATCGAGGTTTCGGAATCGTTGGCATTTTTAAACAATCACAAAGAAAAACTTGATCAATATCATCGACACGTTTTCCTATCGTCCGTATGGAAAGAAAATGAATTTGCAGTTTTTTCGATGGTAGACACCTCTGGTAGAAGAGTCTTGGGCATTTCACTAACGAACCCTTTCGAAAAGAACCTCTCCCTGTACAATGCACCGTTACATGATTCACTCTTAACTGAGATTTTTGTAAAGCTATTCGAAATTCAGCCGCAATTCTCGAAAGCAGCGGTTGTGAGACTGCCTTTTCAAAGCAGAGTACTTGCAGTTGTTGGTGAAACAGATTTTCTTGAAAAAGAAATCTTGAAAGAAAAAGTTCATGGTTTTTGTAACTTCTTGTTCGCTCAAAAAATTACCCCTGAAGTCTATGCCAAATTCCGATACTGGAACGGAAAAAAAGTAGATTTTGCAGAGATTCATCTATTGAACGACTTTGTAGCATGCGTGTTGAGCAGCCCAAAAGGCATTGATCAAGATCATATACCCCTGTTATCCGAAATAGCGAGAATTTATCGTCCAAAATATGGCAATGCATACCAAGGTAACGTTGGAAAGTTTGGAAATCACCCCATTTTAACTGTCTTTGCAGTAGATTACGAACAACTTTTGAAGGAAATGGATTTGGAGAAAAGGTGCAGTGAATTTTGCAGAAAGATTCTTCAAGCATACGAACTTGTCATAAAGCTTGCATAACTTTAATGATAACTGCTCGACCTGAGCCATCGAAGATCTTGACATATCCATCGTAAAAACAGACAAACAATTTACTTGACATTCTTGACAGCGCAGACCTCAACTTGTGCGGAGATACCTCAATTTCATATTCCAAACCCTCGGCACACGGAACAAAACCACGGTATTGAACTGAACCATAACTACCAAAAAATTTTATCTCCCTCTTTGTCTTGACAATCTTCAAAAGAGCATCCTTTGGCAAAATCCAAGCAGCCTTTGAAACGAACCTTTGAAACTGAGCTGGCAAAATCTCCTCACCGCCTACCATAACGAGATCTTTCAACCGAGGATCCATAGTTTCCGTTTCACCACACACCTGCATGCCAAACTCAGAAGTCAGCAAGGTGAACTTGTCATTTGATACACCAAGCAACGTTTTACTATCTGCACCATAGACATCGAGGGATTTGACTATTCTTCGACTGCTTGCATAAGGCATAGAGAAGCAAAAATCTCTAATTTTCTTGCCTCCAAGTTCGCAAACACTTAAAATTGTGCGAGCCGAGCTGACGAGAAATATCGAATTGTTCAAAGATCCTATTTTCATCATGTCGCCTTCCTCAAGACTTGCTGTAACAAAATCGAACGCCTTCAGGATCTCTTTGACAGAGGTTTCACCAACTTCTTCAAAAGCTTGCATCTGTTCGCGTTCTCTTGGTGTTGCTATTCTCATTCGAAGAGTCTCATTCTCACCTCTGACGGCAACATAATCGTCCAAAAATTCAATCTCAATTTCTTCAGCTCTTTCGCCAATTAAAAACCCTTTCAGTAGCTTAGCTGGCATGGCTATTTCTCCGTGGAAAGGTTGAGACTCAGCAATCCTAACCCAACTTGTCAAGCAGCCATCGGTTGATCTTAGAATCAACCCATCTTTGTAGGAAAAATAAACATTTCCCATCGTATATTCTGAAGATCCCATAACTTTATCGCTGAATCTCAACCATTTCTCAAGTTGACGAGTTCTTACCCAAGCTTTCATTTAATCACCGTCTTCACAATGACATTAATCAGTTGTTCAAAACTCATACCAGCAGCTTTTGCGCTAGCTGGCAGATCACTCAAATCAGTCAAGCCTGGAATAGTGTTTATTTCAAGAACGTAGAACTTTCCATCGTTCAAAATTCCATCAACTCTTCCAAACCCTTCACACTGGCAAGCTTTAAAAGCCTTTGTTGCAGATTCTGATACTTCTTTATATTCCTCTTCACTCAAAGGTGCCGGAAGAACAAACTCAGTCACGTTGGGTGTGTACTTGGCTATGTAATCGTAAAATCTCCTTTTCGGTCGAAGCTCAAGTATCGGCAAAACTTCCAGCTTTCCATCTATTTCAAGAAGTGAAACAGTCAGTTCCCTACCCTTGATGTACCTTTGTAAGATCATCTCATCGTAAAAGTTTAATTCTTCCTCAAGATTCCTGTAAAGTTGATCCGGATCGTCACAAATATGAACGCCTATACTGGAACCTTCACACCGCGGTTTTATAACACACGGAAATCCAAACGGAGACTCTTTTGTTGGTTTGTTGACAACAACGTAGTCTGGATATTTCACAATGCCCGTAAGCATTCTATAAGTCATCACTTTATCGAAGCAAATCGCGCTGGCAAGAACCTTCGATCCGGTGTATTTAACACCCACCCAGTCCAAAATAGCTTGAATCGTTCCATCTTCTCCGAATCGTCCATGCAGCACGTTAAAAACTAGGTCAAATTGTTTCAAGCTCGGTGCGACGCTCAAAAACTCACCGTTTACATCTATCTCTATCACTTCATGACCAAGTCTTTTGAGCGCTCTAACCACATTCTCACCACTTTTCAAGGAAATGGGTCTCTCTCTAGATATCCCGCCCATGAGTACAGCTATTTTCAAACTCGACCACCTCGAAGAATATATTATCAAATTTGAGGTACAATTCTTTTTAGGTGAAGGGAGGCCTTAGCTTGATTCTGTTTGGAACTGGTGGTATAAGAGGCATCATGAAGCCAGGAGAGTTCGATGAGGATTTGGTAAAGACTGTAAGCCTTGGCATAAGCAATTATATGAACGAGAACGATTTGAAATCAGTAGTTATAGCATACGATACAAGATTGAACTCTTCGAAGTTTGCCAAAGTTGCAGCTGAAACTTTTTCTCAATGTGGAATAGATGTTTTTCTTTTTTCCAAACCAGTTCCAACCCCAATCCTTTCTTTTGCAGTAAGATTTCTCAAAGCAGGTCTTGGCGTCGTGATCACCGCAAGCCACAATCCCCCGGAATACAACGGTTACAAAGTGTACACTTCAAACGGTGTTCAAGCGACTCCCGAGGTCACTGACTTGCTTGCCAAATATGTGAAAAATGCTGGCAAAATTACACCACTTTTTAACAAGGGGCAAATAGTTGACTTGAATGATTCAATTGTCGAATCTTATCTGAATAAATGTGTTGAGATCCTTGTTCATGAATTTGGTGAAAAAACCGTCGATCTTTCTAACTTTAAGGTTGTCTACTCACCGCTGCACGGAACGGGTCTTGAACCAGTATCAAAACTTTTGAAAAAATTAGGATGCCAAGTAATTATCGTTCAAGAGCAAATGACTCCTGATGGAAACTTTCCAGGTGCACGCACGCCTAATCCTGAAGATGAAAATGCTCTAGAACTTGTCAAAAGATACTGCTTACAAAATCAAACGCCAACAGGTTTAGCAACCGATCCAGATTGCGATAGGGTTGGAGTAGTGTACAACGGCCGCCGTCTCACAGGTAACGAAGTTGGAGTCTTGTTGACGGCTTTAAGATTCGAAAAAACAACATACGAATTTCCAAAAGGGTCGTACCTGGTGAAAACAATTGTCACTACAGATATGGTCAGACCGATGTGCCTTGAAAGAAGAGTAGCTTTGATAGAAACTCCAACAGGCTTCAAATTTATAGGAGACTACCTTGAAAAGCATTCAGACAGTCATTTCTTGCTTGGATTTGAAGAAAGTTGTGGTTATCTTCTGGGAGATCATGCTAGAGACAAAGATGGCGTGATAGCCTCTGCTTTGATAGCAATAGCCGCAAAAAATTATGAGCTAACAGAAAAACTTCAACAGCTTCGCTCAAGATATGGTTATTATAAAGAAGAGCTTCTTAGTCTTTCTTTCAAAAGTGTACAAGAAGCCTTGCAGCTGTACGAAAAGACAAAAATTATGACAAACTTGCCAGGGTTAATAAAGGTTGTTGATTATTCAAAAGGTTATGAAAACGTGTTAGCTAACGAAACGCTTAGGCTGGAATTTTCATTTGGAAAACTTTTCATTCGACCTTCTGGAACTGAGCCGAAACTAAAGATTTACGCCATGACAGTCGGACAAACTGAACGAGAAGCCTTGAGAAACATGGAAGAGCTGAGAAAATGTGCCTCGAAACTACTTTAAGAATATGTCAAAAGGTGCATATATTCTATTGATAAATTTACCCACAGATTGTCTGATAAAATCAAAAGCAAGTTCTTGGCAACTTTCCAGGGGATTTTATGCCTACGTTGGATCTGCAATGAACAACCTTGAGAAACGTGTAGAAAGACATCTTCGAAAAGATAAGAAAAAACATTGGCACATAGATTATTTGCTGGAAAAAGCAGATATATTCTTGGTTTTAATGATACCTTCGAGTCATAGAATCGAGGAAATGTTATCTCACCACCTTGAGAAGTTTTTCAAGCCAATAAAAAACTTTGGTTCAACAGATATTGACACCACCGGCAATCTCTTCTTTATCCCATCGCCAGAACAACTCCTAAATATTATACAAAGTTTTATAAGAAACTTCGTCTTATCTGAGTGATAAATTTATCGCCAATAGCTTTATTTCGACAATCCAGGAAAAACTCATATCACAAAGCAATCAACCAAATGGTCTATTTACATCGCTAAATTAATATTTCTTTCATTTCCTTCTCCATTTTTTCATCAACGATGTTGAGTTTTCGTTTTTCTTCAAGGTATTTAACTAACGAGTAATGCAATGATGGTGTCAACGGAAACCTCCACGTAGCAACTGCCGATATCAACAATAGAATCAATGGTGCGAAACTCAAAATGAATCTGATAGCTAAAACGACCGCCTGAGGTTGTGACTCAAGTGTAGGATCGTAACCAGCAGCACCGAGAATGTAAAGTATCACTGATTGGGTAACTGCCGAGGCTATTTTTCTCACAAAGGTTATCAAGCCACTAAGTGAACCCTCACGCCTTTCTCCGAACGCAAGTTCACCTACGTCAGCTACATCGCCAAACATAGCATGTGGCATTACAGCAACCGCTGAAACTCCTGCACCTACAAATGCAGCCATTCCTACAAGCAAGTAAGCCGGCAAGTAAGGTTTCGCAATCAAAAAGATTGAAATGGCCCCAGCAGACCATACAAGGAACCCAACGAACCATGAAAATCTCTTACTTTTCTTTCTCGCTATAAAGGCATATATTGGAAGAAAAATTATTTCCGTCAAAATCAATGTTCCAAGCACCAAAGGAAGTAGATCTGGTTTGCGTATGTACCATCTCATAAAGTATGCAAAGATTATAGAAACAGCATCTATTGACAAGTAAGATCCTAAGAAAATCAGCAATAAAAGTCTAAAAGACTTAATTTTCAAGGGTTCGACAAACATTGCTTTGAGTTCGAATTTACTTGGGATGTTTGAAAATCCCTTTTCCCTAGTGAAAGCAAAAACACCTATCCAAGGAATGGCAAAAATGGTCCCAAAGACTAAGCCCATATTGAAGTATCCTTTTCTAACATCTGAAGCGACATTCACAATGATCATAGGCAAAACAGCACAAAACAGCGAGGAGAACAACGAGAAAAACAACCTTATAGAATTCAGTGATGTTCTTTCATGATAGTCAAGGGTAATTTCACCTGCAAATGCCTGATATGGAACCATTATCAAAGTTGTAATTGTGTTTAAGAACACATAAGCGAAAAGCACATAAGAGAACTTTGCTATAGTTGAACTAAAGTCAAAGACTACCCAAAGCATCAGGAAGGATAAGAAAACCAGCGGGAAGCCGAAGAGAAAGTATGGTCTTCGTCGACCCCATCTTGTTTTAGTTCGATCAGTTATCATGCCCATCAAAGGATCTGTAACGGCATCCCAAATTTTTCCTATCAAAAATACCGGTGCAGCCAGTCTAGGATCAAGTCCAACAACATCCGTTAGAAAGACTGCATAGAAGAAGTTTACTATGTTGAAAACGCCCCCACCATAAATATCTCCAGAGCCAAAAAAGATCTTTGTTCTTAATGGAAGTTTCTCAGTCATACCTGAATTCATACAATCCCCCCATTTATCTAAAGGGTAACAGAAAATCATCAAAAATCCAAGAGATCTTACCACTATGAAAACAAAAGATTTCCATAGAAAAACAAAGAAATTAAGAGAATCCTCGCGATAAATTCATATAAACATTCATAAAGAGTCCTTTTTCTGTACAGATCAAATATGTCTTTGTTTTGACAAAGTGGTATTACCTGTTTTATAATTTTAAACGACACTTAACTAAGGGGGGGAGTAATATGAAGAAGATTTTAACTATCCTCATGGTCTTAGTAAGCATTCTGCTTCTAGCTCAAACCGTCAAGGTTCTTCTCTGGGATGATGCATTGACCCAAGCTCTGAGGCAAGGGCTTCCAGAATTCGAAAAAGCCACTGGAATAAAAGTGGAATTAGAGTTAGTTCCAAGTGGTACGCTTTTGCAGAAAACGCTAATAAGCGTCACTGCTAAATCTGCAGATTATGATCTAATAGCTGTTGATGAACCCAACATACCACTTCTTGCACCACTTCTACTTCCATTTGGTCAGTGGCCCGAGACTAGATTCTACACAAGACCCAGTATGGCAGATATAATGCCTTTAGCTTTCGCAGCAGGACAATGGAAAGGACAATTCATGGGTTTACCAGTTAACGCAAATGTCTACATTTGGCTAACCAGAAAAGATTTGATCGAAAAGTACAAAGATGAATTCAAAAAGGAATATGGTTATGAAATGAGAGTACCCAGAACACTTCAAGAACTGCTGGATATGGCTAAATTTCTCTCGAAAAAAGGTATTTATGGTTGGGCACCGTTCACGAAGCCAACCGAAGGTGGTACATGCGAAGCAATTTGGATGTTCGAAAGTTTTGGAACAAGTGTTCTGGAAGTCACTCAGACTGGATACAAAATTGTACTCGATAAAACAAAGGCAGTCCAAGCAATCAACTTTTACAAGGAATTGCTCAAGTATGCTCCTCCTGGCGCTTTGGACTATGGGCATGCCGAACGTGTAGCTGCTTTCTCACGAGGCGAGATTTTTTCAATGTTTAATTGGCCCGCTCTTGTTCCAGATATTGAAAATCCTGACAAGTCCCTCGTATATGGAAAAGTGCTCTATACTGCCCCACCGGCTGGTCCTGCGAAGACAGCTGCCATAAGGGGTTGTTGGATAGTGGCAATCCCATTGGCTGCAAAAGAGAAATCAGCAGCTGCTGAGTTTGCTTATTGGTGGATGTCGATCGAAACAGGTAAGAAATTGATACCAGTTGGTTTGACACCGGCAAGGGAATCATTGCTTAGGGATCCAGAGTACATTAAGACAAGGCCATGGTTTGAAGGTATCTATCTTTCGATGCAATATGCCGTAGAGAGACCACGATTTGAACGCTATCCAGAAGTTTCTGAAGCTATACGAACAAATTGGTTAGACGCTATTTCTGGAAGAGTTTCACCTGAAACGGCAATCGACAAAATGGTGGAAAAAATCAATGAGATACTTAAGAAGTATGGGTACTAAGAAGAGAGGGGGGGTCACCCCCTTCTTTGTATTCATTTTCCCAGCCTTGTTAGTCCTTGGAATAATTCTTTTAGGCCCGATGATTTACGCGCTTTCTATTTCTTTTACAAACAGGGAGCTTTTGTACCTCGGCACGACAAAGTTTATCGGAGTAAAAAACTACATTGAAATGTTGAAAGATAGAAATTTTTGGCATGCGCTTAAATTGATGCTTGGTTTCCTAGGGATAGCATTGCCAATAGAAATTGTGCTTGGCTTCTTCGTAGCATTGCTTTTTACAAAAGATTTTCCACTGAATCGCATTCTAAGATCTCTTTTGATGCTGCCAGTTTTTGTTCTCCCAGTTCTTTCGGGACTTACTTGGCGTCTGATGTTGCAGCCAAGGTATGGTGTTTTAGCCGAAGTTGTCAGACTTTTCTCAATTGGTCCAACTGCTTGGCTTGCCGATCCAAAATACTCATACCTTGCTATCCTGCTTCAAGATATATGGAGAATGTGGCCTTTTGTTTTTATCATCATGTATGCTGGGCTAAGTTCTCTTCCCTCAGAATACGTTGAGGCTTCCCTTGTGGATGGAGCAAGTTTTGCTCAGAGGTTGTTTTACGTCTTGATTCCCATTATGAAACCGGTTATAACAATTGCATTTCTGTTAAGAATGATAGATGCTTTGAGAATATTCTCAGAGGTATATGTCATGACTTACGGAGGTCCATCCAATGCCACAATGCTACTGTCACTATATATACACAAACAAGCTTTCGAATTTGGAAAAATCTCATACGGATCTGCAATGGCTATATTTCTTCTGCTTATTGCTTTAGGCATATCCTATTTTGCTGTACGCAAGGGATTGCGTGGTGATTTGGTTTGAAAAGGAAACTGAACAAAAGTATGATTCTTCTAGCAGCGTTGATAATTGTCCTTGTAGAGCTTTTTCCAATAGCAGTTATCATTTTCAACGGATTTAAAAGGGACATAGATATTTGGAGTCGAAATCCATTTTACTTTAAACCTACTTTGAAAAGCTACGTACGAGTATTTGAAAGCTTGGATTTCAGAAGAGCCATGAAAAATTCTTTTCTTGTCGCAACTTCTTCAGCTTTAGTTTCTGTGTTTCTTGGTTCTGTGGCTTCATACGGACTTAGCAGGTTCAAATACAAATTCAATGAAGGTATAATTTTTGCGTTACTTATGCTCAGAATGGTTCCTCAAATTTCTCTTTCGATTCCGTTCTACATGATTTTTAGAAATATCGGATTGAAAGATACAACGCTTGGTTTAACTCTTGCACACATAAGTTTCAACCTGCCATATGTAATTGCCCTTTTACTGCCTTTCTTTTCCAGTATTCCAAGGGAGTATGAAGAAGCAGCAAAAGTCGATGGATGTAAAGGTTTTCAAATCTTCTTAAAGATCTTTTTCCCGTTGGCGTCTGCTGGACTAGTAGTCGCTACAGTCTTTGCTTTCATAATGA